>JAAUQT010000229.1 GCA_012033495.1 Cyanobacteria bacterium RM1_2_2
AGACTTGTCCTCCCTAACCCTCCTTAGAAAGGAGGAAACCGGAGCCAAAAGTCTGAAGTCCCCCTTTTGAAGGGGGATTTAGGGGGATCTAAATCTTTGTTTACAAACAGTTTCTATAAAGAGCCTCTCCATTGTTATTTTGAGGCTCCCATGACCGTCAAAAATCAAATATTGGATACACTGTCACCTGAAACTTTCAGCCGACTTGCGCCTCATCTCATTCAGGTCAACTTAGCGCAGGGTGAGATTGTCCACAGCCCTAGCGAACCGTTGGTTCATCTCTATTTTCCAATTGACTGTCTTTTTTAGTCGTGCTCACGATGCAGAACGGCGCGACGGCAGAGGTGGGCATGGTGGGAAACCGAGAAGTGCTGGGAATTAACGCCCTGATGGTTGAAATACTGAGACTCAATAGACATCGGCAGCTTTACACGAATTAACCTTGATCGGATTCAAGATTGATAGACTCAGTTATAGAGTTGCACAGTGTCTTCAACGTTGCAGATTCACCTGTTCAATCAGTTTTCTGTATCCCACAACGATCGTCCTGTCACAAGCATCAACACAGCGCGATCACAAGCCCTGCTGTCCTATTTGGTTTTGCATCGTCATACTCCACAACCGCGCCAACGAATTGCTTTTCGGCTTTGGCCGAACGCCACTGATACTCAAGCCCGTGCTAGCCTTCGCAAAGAACTCAGCTATCTGCGGCGCGATTTACCAGACGCAGATCAATTTCTGCTCATTGATGCAAAAACGCTGCAATGGTCGCCAACTGCGCCGTTTAGCCTGGATGTCATAGATTTTGAAGAGGCAGTTAGAGAGGCAGAAGCAATGCCCAGATCAGCGCGAACGCATCTGGAACAAGCCGTGACCCTCTATCGGGGAGATTTGCTGCCAGACTGTGAAGATGAGTGGATCGTGCCTGAACGCGAGCGACTCCAGCAGATGCAGATCAGAGCACTAGAACACTTGACCAACCTACTGAAAGACCAGCAAGACTACCGAACGGCAATCGGCTATGCTCAACAGCTTTTGCGCATCGATCCGCTCAATGAGGCAACTTATACCTCTCTGATGCAGCTACATGGCTTGAGTGGCGATCGGGCAAATGCGCTTCAGGTGTACCATCGCTGCATGACGACCCTGCGCGAAGAGTTGGGAGTTGCCCCCAGCACAGCAACCCGTAAGCTCTATGAGCAGCTATTAGTTGAAGATGAAGATATACCTGCGCTTCAGCCTGCCCAGTTGCGCTCTGCTCCGAACCTGGTTCTGGCTGCCCCCAAACTTGCCTCAACTCCGCTCGTCGGGCGACAGCGAGAATGGGCATTGATTCAGCAATGGGCAGACTCGGCATCAGTGGCAACAGATGCTACAACGACAGATGCTACAACAACAGATGCTACAACGGAAGTGCTGTTGCTCGTCGGTGAGCCAGGGATTGGTAAAACTCGCCTCCTCGAAGAACTCCGAGACACGATGCAGATGGCACGGCGGGTGTTGTGGGGACGTGGGTTTGCCGCAGAGATGATGCGCCCTTACGGAATCTGGATTGATGCCCTACGTTCGACGACGCTTGCTTCGACTGTCCCGCTGCCGCCCGAAATCGGCTTCCTGCTGCCAGAAAGTAGTCAACCTGCCACCACTCGACCTGATCTGCTGGAAGCAGGCTTGCGTGAACGCGGTCATTTGTTTGATGCAGTTGTCAACCTGTTCGCTGGATGGGCAAATCAGGCTCCGCTCGTCGTGATTCTCGATGACCTTCAGTGGATTGATGAAGCATCGTCGGCACTGCTGCACTATGCCATTCGTCTGCTCGGCCATTTGCCGGTTCTGTTTGCCTGCACGGGCCGATCGCAAGAATTGGCAGAGAATGTTGCCGTTTCACAAGTGGTGCAAGCTCTTAGACGAGAGCAGCGGTTGCGCCTCATAGAAGTTCCTCCCCTCAATCGGGAAGAAACCGCCGAACTGATGAGCAGTGTTCAGGCTGTTCAGGCTGTTCAGTCCTTAGTACCAGTGCTCAGCCAGGATGACATCGAGCGAGTCTTTATCGACAGTGGCGGAAATCCACTATTTGTGTTGGAGGTTGCCCGTGCTCGCTCTCACACTCCATTTGCCCATGCGGAAACATTAGAGGCGTTGATTGGCGATCGCTTACAGCACCTCAGTCATGCAGCGCGGGAGTTTTTGCCTTGGGCAGCCGCCTTAGGACGCAGTTTTAAGCCAACCATGGTGGCTCAGGTGGTGGACTATCCTTTGCCGCAATTGCTGACGGTGATCGAACAGCTTGAGCGCCAGATGATTATCCGTCCGGGGGCATCTCTTGAAGACAAACAGAGCTACGATTTTGCCCATGATATTGTGCGTCAGGTTGTCTATCAGCAGCTTTCAGAACCACGCCGCCGTCTGGTGCATTTGCAGATTGCCCATAAGCTGCATCAACTTTCTACCCAATTTCCCTCAGACCAGCCTTTCTCAGACCAGAACTTCTCAGACCAGCCCTGCTTAGGCAATTCTCTGGCTGGTGACATTGCCCATCATGTTGCTCACCATGCCTCGCTCGCGGGTGATCATCGATTGGCTGCATCGAGTGCCCTTACAGCCGCAGAACGGTGTTTGAAACTGTTAGCCTACACAGAAGCAACAAAACTGGCTCAACAGGGCATTCACCACTGCCCATTGCTCGATGTTCGGACTCGGATTCGGGTGCATTTGGGATTGCTGCGAGTCTGTGCCATTGCCGGAGTGAAGAGCGATCGGGTGGCCCAGCTTGAAGCCGACACCCATCGGTTAATGAGTGAAGCAAGTCAATGGGGACTCAAAGACGAGGAAGCAGTTGGCTTAGAAACGTTAGGGATTCTGCATTTTAATCAAAACAACTTTGTCAGCGTTCACCAGCATTCTTTGCAGGCAGTAGAGATGAGTCGGGTGGCTAGCCCAGCCACAGCAGCACGTTTGCTCGCCTATAGCGGCAGTTGTTTGGCTGAAATTGGACGAGATATGGTTCGGGCAGAAGCGTTGCTTCTAGAAGCACAATCCCTGGCGGGGCGGGTAGGGTTAGAGCTTTGCGATATTTACAGCGGCTTGGGCAGTGTTTATGCCCATAATGGGCGCTATGCAGAAGCGCGGACTCTCCTACATCAAGCGTGGCAAATGTCGCGGATCGAGCAGGATCACTGGCGCGAGTTCACGTTTCTTAGCTATTTGGCAATGATTGAACTGGAGGTAAACGATCCGGCAGCGGCAGTGCCTTACTGCCACGAAATGGCAACTGTTGCCGCCAAAATCAAAGGGGAAGGCAGCGAAGCCAAAGTTGCAGAGGCAGTGGAGGCATTAGCCCATTACACCGTTCAACCGACCAGCCCGGATGCCGACCTCGAACGGGCGATTGTGACCCTACAACAGGTGGATGCTAAGCGGATGCTGTCATACGTGCTGATTGGGGCTGCGGAGGTTGACCTTCAGCGAGAGCAGCCAGCATTAGCAATACTTCGGGCTGAAACTGCTTTACAATCGGCTCAAATCATTCATCATCCCAGTGAAATTGCCTTAGCTTGGGCCATTGCGATTCAAGCCGCCATTGCAGCCGGTGAATCAGCGCGAGCCATCACCCAATTTGAAGAGTTGCGCGATCAGATCGAGCGTCCTGCCCTCAGCCAGCGAGCTAAAACTGCGGTTGATCAAATGCTGCAACAAATTCAGAAATTCAAAGATCCAAAGATTTAGAAACCAAAGATTTAGAAGCCAAAGTCGGCTTCACGTCAACCCTCAAAATCTACTTGAATGCCCCACTGGAAGCACCATGACTCTAATCGTCGTTGAAACAACCGTTGAGCGACCCTTCACCGCTGAAGGATTACAAGATGCAGACCGCCGGGTGATGCCATGCCTAGAAGCACGAGATGCCAAATGGCGTTATTCCCTGCTGTCGAGCGATTGGCAACGCATGATTTGCACCTTTGAAGCGCCCGATGCAGAGTCGGTGCGGGAATCTTACCGTAAAGGTGGAGTTGAATTTAGCAAAATTTGGGTAGCCCAAATCATCGCACCTGAAGGCGGTTCGCCCGTGTGGAATGAACCCTTCCTAAAAGTGTTTGAGGGCACTTATCTCGGTGGTTTTAGTGACGAGCAATGGCAGGAAGCAAATCGGTTGATTTTACCGTGCTACGCCCAATTGAACGTTGAGTGGATTCGTTCGTATATGTCGTTCAATCGAACCCGCATAGTTTGCGAACTAAACGCCCCCGATGCAGAAGTGATCCGCGAATCTCACCGCAAATTTGGCATTCCTTTTGATCGGGTATGGTCGGCGCAACTGCTCAAACCTTAGCCGTGTGTCAAACCTTAAGCTCGTGGATGGAATAAAACTGTAGGGGCGGGTTGAGCAGATCAATGGGCATCCGGCAATGGCTTTGACGGCAAAACTCACCTCTACCCACGATCGAACGGATTGAATTCCCATTCCTGAGCTGCTGAGTCATTAGCTCAAACTGAATCACCTCAGACGAATTGGGATCGCTTTTGGAACGGTTTGAGATCGCTGCAATCACTACCATAAGTTCAGATGCAGTTCAAATGCGCCCAAAATATATCAGACGCATTCTGCCTTTGTTCCCTCATTAATTCACTAATATGACAACCCAAACATTTGACACAACCAAAGCAGAAGCCTTCGCAGAACGAATGCTAGGCATCCTCAACAGCGGTGCGATAACCCTCATGACCTCAATTGGGCATCGTACCGAACTCTTCGACACGATGGCAGAATTGCCGCCCTCCACAAGTCAGCAAATTGCCGATGCCGCCGGATTAAACGAACGCTATGTGCGGGAATGGCTAGGCGCAATGGTGACAGGTCGTTTCGTAGATTACAACCCCACCGATCAAACCTACACCCTACCTGCCGAACATGCTGCCTTCCTGACGCGCAATGCCGCTGCCGATAACATTGCTCCGTTTGCTCAATACATTCCGCTCTTAGGTGCCGTTGAAGATCAGATTATTGATTGCTTTTACAAAGGCGGTGGCGTTCCTTATTCTGAGTTCAAACGCTTCCATGCAGTGATGGCAGAAGATAGCGGTCAAACTACGGTGTCTGCCCTGTTCGATCATGTGCTGCTCCTCATTCCTGGACTCACAGAAGCCTTACAGCGAGGCATTGAGGTGCTAGACGTAGGTTGTGGCAGCGGACGAGCAGTTAATAAAATGGCGGAAGCCTTTCCAAACAGCAGATTTACGGGCTATGACTTTTCGGGAGAAGCCATTGCCAACGCTAATACCGAAGCCCAGTTGCGAAAATTGAGCAATGTTCAGTTTGTGGTCAAAGATGCCGCAACGCTGCATGATCACAATCGCTATGATCTCATCACCACCTTTGATGCAGTTCATGACCAAGCTCAGCCCGATGTGGTGCTGCAAAATATCTACCATGCACTGCGACCTGATGGCGTTTACCTGATGCAAGACATCCACGCCTCCACCGATGTCAGCGGCAATTTAGAACATCCTGTAGCTCCATTGCTCTACACCATTTCCTGTCTGCACTGCATGACGGTTTCGCTTGCCTATGGCGGCATGGGTTTGGGAGCCATGTGGGGGCAAGAAAAGGCGTTGCAAATGCTGAGTGATGCAGGATTCACGCAGGTTGAAGTCAAACGACTGTCCCACGATTTTCAGAATGATTATTACATCATCCGCAAAAATGGCATTGGTAAAAATGGCATTGGTAAAAATGGAGGCATTGCATGATTAGCACAATGAAATCTACGGGCTTTCGACCTGCGGCTCTAGACGACTGCTACACCATTGCTCGACTGTTCCAAATTGCCTTTTAGTTTCTCTGTCACCCCATGAACTGGAGATATTTTGTTGATGACTGCTCCAGTGCGGTTCTCAATTCAGTAAATTTAGCGATCTGAATTCTCAAAACCAATGCGTAAAGCCAAAAACAATGTGTAAAGTTTGCCTACTAGCAGCACGATATCAACGCACCGACGGTGGTAATTTGGCTTTTTTTACCACAAGTCAGCTATCAACGGTGATCAACAGCAAGCCTGCCTCAACTCGATCGTCAACATCTCATACCGATTTAAACAAACTTCGTGACAGATCTTGACGCCAAACCGATCCCCCTCAGTCCGCCTTAATAAGGGGGATGCCGGAGGCAGGGGGATCTGATCTGACTGGTTCACAAATCAAATTGGTATCAGAATTTGCCAGACCAGCCATCATGAAACTCAACCGTTTAACTGTCAATTACCCAAACTTAGGATCGGGGATTGAATCAATCTGTCAACTGGACGGGCGGGTTGAGCAAATCAATGGGCATCCGGCAATGGCTTTGACCACGAAACCCGTCCCTACCCACGATCGAACTGATTTAATTCCCATTCCTTAATACCTCCTACTAAACGCACCCTTCTCAACGTTTTAATCGAACATCTGCCGTCACTGCATCTCTTATGCAAAGCGGCAGGTGTTTTTTTAGCAAAAGTTTTTCTTTGCAAAAAGGCGATGTCGATCTTCCAAGACTGCTGGGCATACTGGAGAGTGAGCTTATATGTTTCTTCATCAAAGCAAGGTTCGTTTCTTTACTGAAGAAGAAGTAGCGCTCTCTCATTTCACCCTCCTGTCGTGATCGAGCCAACCCTACAGGAGTTCCAACTCACGGTTGAATTCAGCAGATCCACATCTGCTCAATTTTTGCTGCAACACTCACTAACACTGCCCAAGGATAATGACTTATGACTAGCGTGATCGCACCGAGTTTCCCCATCCACAAACGTTCACTCGCTAATCTGTCTAACCGATCTATCAATCATTCTCTCTCTAATCAACTCACTTCTTCTATAATGCGATCGGCTCATTTAGTTGTGATCGATTCTGGTATAGATCACAGTTTCATCCTAGCGGCAGGTGTAATAGCTGATGCAGAAGTTATTATTCTAGATGCTGAAGACAACGGCATTGAACAAATTACGGCAGCTTTACGGCGTTATCCTCATACAACGCATTTACATTTAATTTCCCACGGTGAGCCGAATACCCTATTTTTAGGCAACACCCAACTGAATCTAAATACCTGCTCTCAGTATGGCGATCAGTTCCGCAGTTGGTTTGGCAATCACGCTACAAATGCCACCCTCCTGCTCTATGGCTGTCAGGTCGCCGCCGCTGGCACTGAATTACTGCAACGGTTACATGAACTGACAGGAGCAACCCTCTACGCTTCCACTACCCCGACTGGAAATGCAGCGCTCGGCGGTAACTGGAACCTGGACGCTTGTTTTCCCGATGCTCTGCCTTTGCCTGCCCTCCCCTTTCTGCCAGAAACGCTGGCTGCCTATCCTGCAATCCTGGCGCCGGCGCTCTCGACACAACTTTTAGCGGCGATGGGATCGTTACGCTCGATTTCAATGGCGGCTTTGATGAAGCCAGAAGCGTGGTGGTGCAACCGGATGGCAAAATTGTGGTCGCTGGTTATGCCGACAATGGCAGCAATTTTGACTTTGCTCTCACCCGCTACAACCCCAACGGCACGCTTGACACCAGCTTTGGCAGTGGCGGTAGAGTGATCACTCCTATCGGCAGCAACGCTGATTCAGCCTTCAGTGTCACCCTTCAGCCCGATGGCAAAGTGGTCGTGGCTGGCTTTGCTTTTAACGGCAGCAATTCTGACTTTGCCCTAACGCGCTACAGCAGCGGACGGCACGCTTGACACCAGCTTTGGCAGTGGCGGAAAGGTAATCACGCCCATCAGCAGCGGCAACGACGAGGGCTTCGGTGTGGTGGTACAGCCGGATGGCAAAATTGTCGTGGCTGGTTTTGCGAACAATGGCAGCGATTCTGACTTTGCCCTAGCGCGCTACAACCCTAACGGCACGCTCGACACCAGCTTGGCAGCGGCGGTAGAGTCATCACTCCCGTCGGCAGCAGCATTGATTCAGGGTTCAGTGCCACCCTTCAGCCGGATGGCAAAAATTGTGGTGGCTGGCTCTGCTTTTAATGGCAGCAATTTTGACTTTGCTCTTACCCGCTACAACCCCAACGGCACGCTTGACACCAGCTTTGGCAGCGGCGGTAAGGTGATTACCCCGGTCGGTAGCAGCGATGCCGATGGCTACAGTGTG
>JAAUQT010000015.1 GCA_012033495.1 Cyanobacteria bacterium RM1_2_2
TCGAGCGTCTTTACCCAACCCCTAGCTTGTCATAATCCATGTGGCAGACTACTAGGAATTGAACTAATAAAGGATGAATAGAATGTGGAATACTCTCTACGTTAAAATCATCCGATGAATCATTTTGAAATCTTTTGTACTCCCATCCATCTATCCATTCATAACTACCTTCTGAAAACGAAAGATTTTTCTCCCGAAGATGAACATTTACCACTACTGGCTCTAGCTCAGTAGCAGTCTTTAAAACTGCCGTTCTTACTGGAATCGGTAAAGCTCCAAGCGGCTCATTTGAAGTTTTACCTATGAGAGTCGAACCTGCTAGATGGTAAGCAATTTGCCACAACAGGAAATGGTTCAATGGGAACAGTCCTTAGAAGCATAGAACAGTTGTTTTGTGCTGCCAGTTTAACAATTATTGTTTTTTGCGTGCAATAAAAGAGCGCAATGTATCTGTGTTCTAGAGCTTCCAAGTCTCACCTGATATACAATTGCCACTGGGCCAGCCCTCTGCTATCATGCCTCAAATGCTCATTTTTAATGAATATGAGGGCGCGATATAGACGGAAGGCAATGGATGTTGTGAATGGATTGCCTTTAATGGAGCCGCTAGAATACTGCCGTCGTTGGGTGACAACAGTTGAGCCAGGAGAACGAGGATATCGAGCCGAATGTATCCGTGCTCTCGAAAAGGCAACCTTCGGCGTTTATAAATTTGACACAATCAATCGCAATTGGGGCGCAGAATTTGAGCGACGGCCTGAATCTGCTCTAGAATTGCTGCGAGTTGCCAATATGCTGAATGAACTTGATACAGGACTCGAGGCACTGAACACCTCTGTGGCTGAAGTGTTGGCAAAAGTAAAACAAGTTTCGCCTCGGAGCAAGCAGGATTAATACTCATCCAAAATGAGCTTAGGACTTGTCTTCTTCAGTGAAGGACTTCTATACTCGCTTCATTCCTTCATTCCGCACTCCTATTTATGGCAGAAGAATTTCTCTCCAATTGCCCCTCATCCGATATTCCTCTACCGCCGCCCTACAATTCGATGCAGCGTGAGCGGATTAAGCATGTGCTGTACGGTTCCAAGCCAGCGATTGCCCACACAATTCATCAGCTTCACAATCGGGGCTATGCCGAAACTGGGGCTTGGAGCAGACCGCAGTCCAACGCTTGGAGAATTTATGAGCATCCTGCTGCGAACGCCGTTGCTGTAGGGCGGCACAAATCCGGCGAGTGATTAAGAATCATTGCAGGGGTGAAAGTGCAGATGCTCTCAACAAATGGCGCAATTGTCCTGTATGCAAGCTTTTGAGCGATTAAGCGATTAGTAAACAGATCCAAAGTTTTGCGTACCATCACTCAACCCACGCTCCATCTTTGCGACAATGAACAACAGCCTTAAACTCAAGTAACTTCGCCTTCTCAAGCCTTGGGCAGATGCCCCTCAGTTAACGGAGATCTGATTTTATGAAATTGGCTTACTGGATGTATGCCGGCCCTGCACATATTGGCACTCTTCGCATCGCCAGTTCTTTTAAAAACGTCCATGCCATCATGCACGCCCCTTTAGGAGACGATTACTTTAACGTGATGCGGTCGATGCTGTCACGAGAGCGCGACTTTACCCCCGTTACCACCAGCGTTGTTGACCGGAATGTATTGGCTCGCGGTTCGCAAGAAAAAGTGGTAGATAATATTACCCGAAAAGATCAGGAGGAGCATCCCGATCTGATTGTGCTGACTCCGACCTGCACCTCCAGTATTTTGCAGGAAGACTTGCAGAACTTCGTCGATCGGGCCCAGCTAGAAGCAAAAGGCGACGTGATGCTGGCAGATGTGAACCATTACCGCGTCAACGAACTACAAGCCGCCGATGCGACTCTACAGCAGATTGTGCGCTACTACATTGAGAAAGCTCGCAAGAAAGGTGAACTGCCGCATGATAAAACCGAGAAGCCTTCGGTGAACATTCTGGGGATGTCTACGCTCGGCTTTCATAATAACCATGATGCCACTGAGTTAAAGCGGCTGATGACAGATTTGGGCATCGAAGTGAATGCCATTATTCCAGAAGGGGCTTCAGTTCACGAACTCAAAAATCTATCTCGCGCTTGGTTCAATCTCGTACCTTACCGCGAACTGGGCATGATGACCGCAGAGTATCTGCAAACCGAATTTGGATTGCCGTTTGTGAACGTTACACCGATGGGAGTGGTGGAAACGGCTCGCTGCATTCGGGCGATTCAGAAGGTGCTAAACGAACAGGGCGTTGAGGTTAACTACGATCAGTTTATTGATGAGCAAACCCGCTTTGTCTCGCAAGCAGCTTGGTTTTCGCGCTCGATTGACTGTCAGAACTTAACAGGCAAAAAAGCCGTTGTGTTTGGCGATAACACCCATGCGGCTGCGATGACAAAATTTTGGCCCGCGAGATGGGCATTCATGTGATGCTGGCGGGAACTTACTGCAAATACGACGCAGAATGGTTTCGTGAGCAAGTGAGTGAATATTGCGATGAAGTTCTAATCAGCGATGATAATGCTGAAATTGCTAACGCCATTGCCCGACTCGAACCCTCGGCAATCTTTGGAACTCAGATGGAACGGCACGTCGGCAAACGGTTGGATATTCCTTGTGGCGTGATTGCCTCTCCGATTCACATCCAAAATTTCCCGGTCGGCTATCGTCCGTTTCTGGGTTATGAAGGCGCGAATCAGATGGTGGATTTGGTTTACAACTCCTTTACGCTTGGTATGGAAGACCACCTGCTGGAGATTTTTGGCGGACACGACACGAAGGAAGTGATCACGAAGGGCGTTTCGGCTAACTCTGATTTGAACTGGAATAAAGAAGCCACCGCAGAACTCAACAAAGTGCCCGGTTTTGTGCGCGGCAAAGTGAAACGCAACACCGAGAAGTTTGCCCGCGAGCGCGGCTTCAGCGAGATTACGCTAGAAGTCATGTATGCCGCGAAGGAAGCAGTCGGCGCTTAGTTTCACGAATGCGCTAAAATCCGGCTTGTGATGGGGCAACTGTCAGGGTTGCCCTTTGTTGTAGATGCTGATAGATAAGCGCTGTCTCAGTGCGGTAAGTGTGCCAGAACACGAGAAAGAACGTCTGCGAGTTGATTCAAGTGAAGGAACACTATGACGCTGATAACTGCCAAATGGACACTTGATGATTATCACCGTATGATTGACGCGGGTATTTTGGCTGATCGTCATGTGGAATTGTTGAATGGAGAGATCGTTGAAATGGCTCCAGAAGGAATGCCCCATGCTCATTTGAGCAGTGAGGCCGCCGACTATGTAAGGGAGCTTTTAGGAAAGCGCGTTAAAGTCCGTGAGGGTAAGCCGATCACGATACCCAATCACTCCGAGCCGGAGCCGGATATTGCAGTTGTTCAACCTCTAGGAGACATTTATTTAGAGCATCATCCTTATCCAGAGAAGATTTTTTGGTTGATTGAGTTTGCCAATTCCAGCTTAGAAAAAGATTTGGAAGTGAAAACTAAACTCTACGCAGGTGCTAATATTGCTGAGTATTGGATTGTCAACTTAAAGAACCGAGAGTTACTCGTGTTTCGGTCGCCAAGCAAGGGTGAATATCAGTCTCAAACAACCCTCATTCAAGGCGAAATTGCTGCTCTTGCGTTTGCTGATGTTTTGTTTTCGGTGAATCGCTTGTTAGCCCGCTAAGTTATCTGTAAGGACGGTTCATCTAGAGTCTCTGTTGGTGTTCAGAGTTAGTTCCTAAAGGTGAGCGATGAGATGGCTTACCCAGGCTGTATAAAAACAGCTTAATTTTCTAAAAAGCTATGATTGAAACGGGTAATTGAAAGGTTTCAATATTATCGGTGAGTAATGATGCCCCCAATGGATATTCATAACAATCTCTTCGGTTTATGCTCAAAGCCCTATTCAGAGGGCGAAAGTAAGTTTTTTGATTTGCAATCTTTAATCAATAAGTTACTTTTGTTCGATGTCTTCATTCTGTATTCTCCAAACTTAAGAGAAATACCATATTTGGTTAAAGCATTCGGATTTGAGGGTACGTTGGCATTGTTATCGTCTGGCGCTTTACGAATCTCCTGCGAAGCTCGTATTACAGCCCAAGTCGGTCAAACTGATTTTCTTGTTCCTGGTGGAAAAGCTTTACCTCTTGGCACTTACAGTGTTTCGTATGGCTTCGCAGCAGATCGAAGAAAATGGATTAGTGACAATCTTAGAAATGTTGGTATAGCAAATCTAAGCCATAACCAGATTAAAAAGCTTAAGCGGGCAGTTGTAGAGGCTTTTGATAATAATTATTTGCAAGACTTTGACTCACAGCTTTTAAAGCAGGCGAACGGTGATCTTGCTAGTAATAGAGGAATTGAGTTAGCTACGACAATCGCTTTAGAGAAAGAAAAAGGTCTTAAGGTGAAACCCAACGATTTCTTGATTAGACTTCATCAGATTGATGATCAAATTTTTGAGGTAGAAACTAATTTGAGTGAAGTCTTTTCTTTAGATGAATTAGAAGTTCATAAAATTGTAGAAAAAGCAGTTCTTGGTATAGCTGGTTTAAATCAGCGAATAGCTGAAATGAATGTGCATAGTGCACTATCGGGGTTTCTAGAAGATGAGACTCCTCTTTTTGGCGACAGACTAGAGTTTCTTTTTCAATCACTTGATCCTGATAAACTTGAGGTAAACTTAAGCCGTGTCCTTCAACTCAAAAATTGTCCTAGTATTGTTTCTGATTCCAATCAGCCAGTAAATATAGAAAAGCTACTTGAGGTACGTGAAAGCCAAGAACTCAAAGTATTTCGAGAATGGCTTAGGAAGATTGATAGTGTTAGTGATTCTGAAATTGTTGAGCAACTTAATGATATTCGTTCAAAGTTAGGAGTTTTTGCACAGGGCGATACTGGTAAAACGTCAAGGTTAGTAATATCTACGCTCGCTGGTTTTGTTCCTGTTGTAGGAGCATTTGCAGGTTTAGGCTTAGGAGCTTTTGATACTTTCCTCTTAGAAAAGATCTTACCTTACTCAGGAGTAGTAGCTTTTGTAGACAAACTATATCCATCTATATTTCAGCATCAGGGAATGTCCTCCTAAGTGATGCGTTTCTCAACTGTAAAACAGCGCGAGCTAACAACCGCAATGCACCGGAACTTTGAGAAACACCGTTTACAGCATAGGTTATCTAAGTCCGGTGATTGCGACCGTTGAAAAAATAGGGAGAGCAAATCATCTCATTGCGGCGGTTTGATTAGAAGTCATCAATCTCACCACCGCAAAGGTTGTTGCCGTTTTGCCAATCCTGGCTTACCGAAACACCATCCCAAATCGGCGTTTAGTTGGGAGCGGAGCCGCTGCCTGAATCACTTTTCCAGCAGTCCGGGAGCCAGATAGCTGCACCAAACTGCCAGATGACTTTGCCAACCGACCAGAATTTCCGATCGCTCCTGAATTAAGCCATCCACAAACACTTTAGCCACCTGCTGAGGTGACATCGGCACAACCCAGCGAAACCACTGAAAATGGCGTACCATATCGGTATCGGTCAGGGTTGGCAGCAAAGCAAGGACTTTGATGTTTTGAGACGCTAATTCCCGTCGTAACGCTTGCGTAAAGCCCAAAATCGCAAATTTTGTTGCCGAGTAGGTTGCCATCGTCGGAGATGCCACCTTACCCATCAGGCTAGAAACATTCACAATTGTGCCTTCCTGCTGCGCCACCATACGGCGAGCAATTAGCCGAGTGATTGAATACATCCCAATCAAATTGATAGCAATCTCCTCTTGAACATTGCAAAGCTTTGATTTTAGGAAAGGCGTTTGATGAGCCACACCCGCACAATTCACCAACAAATGAATCGGCCCGTAATCACGCCAAGCTTGAGCAATGGATACATTCACCTCCGTTGGGTGAGTTAAATCTAACGGCAGAATCACGGCTTCAGATCCGGCTTGTTCCACCTCAAAAGCAACTTCTTGAAGCCGATGCCGATCTCTGGCAATCAGCAAAATCCGCTGTATTCCACGTTGGGCAAGTTCTAAAGCGATGGCTCGCCCAATACCTCGTGAAGCCCCTGTAATAAGGGCTGTTTTACCCTGAATATTCATGAAAGAACCTCCTAGTGAAGTCTCACGATTAGATCGAGCAATGCTGACAGACACGAATTTGATACGAACGCGCTCAGCAAACAGTGAGACAAAAGTGAATCAGCAATGAATCAGTGCAGTGGGAGGTGAATAAACCCAACGAAACTTTGTTCCTACTTTTTGGGCTATCGCAATGGATGAACAGAACAACGGCAAGCCATAAAAATGCAACCTCCTGATTGACAATCGTTAAGTTCGGCAATCTGCTCACAGATGCTAACACCGGATCAAAAAGACCTGCAACATTTCTTAACGGAATACCCAAAGCTTTACATTAGTTCACACTTCTTTCAGTTGACTGCCAAAAACTCGTTTTATCTGCATATTTTGTCTGCACATTACCCGAATCGTACTCTCGCCTATTCTCTAAAATGCTCTAGTTTTGTATTCATTTACGTTAAACAGGGAATCGGTTCCTTTGCAGCGTCGAGGCATTTTGTATTTCCAGTTCAAAAGTAATGTTATCTCTAACACATTGATTGATCTCTGAACTGAGCACATCTTTGATTGAAATCCCTCCCTCTATCGATATATTCCAGGTTTTGTGCAACATTCACTCAATTCAATGGCTTTCTTAACCTAATCACTGACGTTCTCTTTTGCAAAACTTAACGTTACTATGAAAACCTAGATCGCGTTGGTGCATCTTCGTGTGTCGCTCAAGCAAATTGCTGGCTCATTTGCTGAAAGTGCAGGTACTTGCAGGCATTTTTAGGGATGGTGTCGCTTGATGTAGGTGGGTACACGCGAGGAATCGGAGCTTTTGACTCGATTCGCAAAAGGTAACTGTTACTTACAACTGACTGAGTGCAGTTGGGGGTTTTTGCGTGTCAATTTACGCAACCGAATGAGTTGACATCAGATTCGACTCTGTTCTCATGCATCTGCTCTGTTATTTCGAGGTTTTATGACCACTACTGGCAATCACGTTATTTTCATCCACCCAGATGGCACTAGCCCATCACACTATGCTGCTGCTCGTTTTGTGCAGGAAGGCCCAGACGGCAGATTGAATTGGGATAAGCTATCCAATGCGGGTGTCTACCTAGGACACATGCGGGATCAGTTGGGTGGAACTTCCAATGCGGGTGCAGTCACCCACGCCACAGGTACAAAAGTTTACGCAGAATCGTTTGGTTTTTTAGACAGCGGTAATACGCCGATTGAGTCTCGGTCAGGGCAGGTTGGCAAGACGATTGTTGATGAAGCAATCGAAGCGGAGAAAGTCACGGCTTTGGTTCAGTCCGGGTTTGCCGCAGAACCCGGTACGGCTGCGTTTGTCGCCAAAATTGAAGAGACTGAAATAGACGGTCAGCGGATTCCACCTCGCCAGCAAGTTGCTGCCATCACCAAGGAAGTGATCGAGTCGGGCGTTGACTTCATTATGGGTGGCGGCGAACTGCACATGCTGCCCGTTGGTACAGATGGCTTCCACGGAACAGCCGCTGAACTAGACGCTCGCAGCACAAACCCGCTGGTTCGCCCTACCGAAAACCTGATTGAACTCGCCAAGAGCAACGGCTACACGGTGGTTTACACCAGAGAAGAGTTGTTTGCCCTGCTTGATCCAACTGTAACGCCCACGCCTCCAACCAAAGTGCTGGGTGTCTTTGCTGCCGTTCACACCTTCAACGATCGCCCCGAAGAAGTGTTGGCAGAAAGAGAATTGCCGCTCTATGTGGAAACGGCTCCCACGATTGCCGAAATGCTGGAAGTGACTCAACAGCTAGCTGAGAAGCATCCTAACTTCGACAATGGTTCACTCACGATTGTGGAAGAAGAAGGCAGCGACAACTTCGGCAACAACAACAACGCGGCTGGAACCATTGAGGGAACCCTACGGGCAGATGCGGCAATTGGCGTAGCGCTCGGTTTTATTGATCGCAACCCCAACACCCTGCTGTTAACCGCTGCTGACAGTGACGCGGGCGGTTTGCAAGTGCGCGATCCGTTACCCGCCGATGAGCCTGTTGGCACGATTAACCCCAACCCCGCAGGCGAAGATGAAGAGCGTGTGGCTCCGTTGGATGGTCAGACGGGTGTGGGTTCAGAGCCTTTTGTGGCGGCTCCCGATGCCAGTGGCGATGAGTTTCCGTTTGCGGTGGCTTGGGTCGGTACTCCCGACTTTCCCGGCAGCATTGTTTCTAAGGCGCACGGTCTGAATGCTGAGAAACTGCCCGCCACCGTAGACAACACGGGCATGTATGAGTTGATGTATGAGACGCTGTTCAACACTGAGTTGGAATCTCGCGTCGCGCCGCCCGAACCCGCTCCTGAAGCCACTGAAGAAACTGGCAACGTCATCTTCATTCACCCTGACGGAACCAGCCCTTCTCACTACATGGCGCTGCGGAATGCTGACCTCGGCCCAGACGGTCGGCTGAACTGGGATATGATGTCGAACGCTGGGGTTTACCTCGGTCACATGGAAAACCAGTTGACTGGAACCTCCAACGCTGGTGCAGTTACTCATGCAAATGGCGTTAAAGTCTTCAATGAATCTTTTGGTTTGGAAGAAGACAACTCCATCGTCACGCCGCTTTCGGGCAACACGGGCAAAACCATCCTGGAAGAAGCGATCGAAGCGGGCAAAGCGACGGCATTGATTCAGTCGGGTCACTTGGCAGAACCGGGAAGCGCTGCGTTTGCGGCCGCCACCACCAACCGCGATGGGGATGATATCCGGGCGCGAGACAAGTACGCTGAAATCATCGAACAGGTGATCCGTTCTGGAACCGACGTGATCATGGGTGGTGGTGAGCTATACATGCTGCCTGTGGGCACGACTGGCTTCCACGTCACCGCCGAAGATGATGCCGCCGAAACTCGTCCTGAGCGCCGTCCGACGATTAACCTGATCGAACTGGCAGAATCGCTCGGCTACACGGTGGTCTATACCGAAGACCAGATGAACGAAGTGGTGAACAGCGAGAATCCGCCCACCAAATTGCTGGGTGTGTTTGCTGCCGAAGCCACCTTCGACGACCGCAACGAGGAAGAACTGGGGCTGAACACCGATGATCCGCAGCCGCTCTATGTCGAAACGGCTCCCACCGTGGCTGAGATGCTGGCAGCTTCCATCAAAATCGTAGAACGTGATGAAGATGGCTTCTTTGTGACGCTGGAGGAAGAAGGAACTGACAACTTCGGTAATCCTAACAACGCTGTGGGAACCATTGAGGCAGCCCGGCGGGCAGATGCAGCGATCGGCGTAGCGATGGATTACGTTGACAACACCGATCCCAACACGCTAGTGATTACCGCTGCCGACAGTGATGCGGGCGGTTTGCAGGTTTACCAATACTTGCCTTACACCCGTCCAGAAGGTAGCTTTACGCCTGAGCCTGAACTGCAAGACAGCGAGCCGCAGGTTCCATTTATTAATGTGAACCCCACCACCACTAACGAAACACAAAACTTCTTGGATGGTGTCAACGGCAGCACTGCTAGCGAAACCAATCCTTGGAGACCGTTCCATGCTCAAGACAGTCTGGACGGCCCGATGGGCAACTTTGCAGTCGCTTGGGCTGGTACGCCCGACTTCCCCGGCAGCATCGTCTCGAAAGCTTACGGGATGAATGCGGAATATCTGCCGAGCACGCTGGATAATACCGAGATCTACCGCTTGATGTACCAAACCCTGTTTGGCGTGCGGTTGTCAAACTTGCCGGAAGATAATCCTGGTAACGATGCGCTGGTTGGTACTGAAGCTGACGATCTGCTGCGCGGTGGAGCCGGCAACGACTTCTTGGTGGGCGGCGAAGGTGAAGATACCCTAGTCGGCGGTGAAGGCAGAGATCTGTTCTTCATTGATGCAGGCAAGGGCACAGATACCATCAGGGACTTTGAGGCAGGCATCGATCTGATTGCCCACCCCGACGCAGTTTCTCCGGCTGACCTGACGATTGCTCAGGGTACAGAGGGGCAAAGCGCCGACACGCTGATTAGCCTGACCGCTTCTGGCGAACTGCTGGCAATTCTGACCGGCATTCAAGCCAACACGCTCACAACTGCTGACTTGATTCCGATCGCGTAATCTCAATCGCTTAGATTCACGCTAGGGGGTGGGTGAGACAAAGTTCTCCTCACCCCTTTTTTATTGCATTTAGGCAAGGTCTCGCTTCAACCAAAATGCTCTGATGCCGACGGTTTTAGCTCCTTGGTAGTCCTGTTTGAAACTATCGCCAATATGCCAAGCTTGATCAGGTTTGCAGTGATGCTTTTCTAGGGCAATTTGAAACACCTGTGGAGCAGGTTTAGCAAAGCCTGCCTCAGTTGAGATTGTGATTGAACTAAAGAATTCAGTCAACTGCAACGCGGTCAAAACTGGGTAGAGGCGAGTGTCAAAGTTAGATATAACGCCCAAAGGAACATTCTGGCTATGCCAATAGGTGAGGGCAGCCAGAACATCAGGGTAAATAAACCAGGGATCAGCAGTGGCAAAGTGAGCGTATAGGGCAGCGAAAAAGACTGAGAAATTCTGGAACTGATCAACAACTCCCACCTGCTGAAACGTTTGATAAGCGATCCGCTTCCACCAGCGATATTCAGCTTGAGGAATATCAGACGGTAGCGCATCAGGAAACGCCATCGGCGGCGCAGCTTTGAAGCTTTGGAAAAAAGCCTGATCGATCAGCGCATCATCAGCATGGACACCGAACTCACGGGCGATCGAGCCGTAGATGGCGCCCACACTGCCCTTGACGCCAAACAGCGTGCCAACGGCATCCAGGAAAATCACTTTGGGAAGCTGGTATTTCGGCAGCTCAAGTGTTTGAGTCATGAAGCCAGAAATTGTCGAATCGGTTGAGCAATCCAGTTTAGCCCGACTTTAATTTGGTGATCCAACGTCGGCATCCGATACAGGTAAATTAACCGCCGCGCGATGTGAGCAACCGGCCCTTCCAACTTCAAGCCTAGCCCTGCCAGCGTTGCATTATCTGTGCCGAGGGTCATCATTTCACCTAGCGCCTGATAGCGGAACGGCAGCAGCGGCTTTTGACTAATTGATGCCCACAAATTCCAACCCGTCATTTCTGCTTGTTGGAAGGCAGCTTGAGCAGTCGTCGGAACCCGCTGCCCGTCGGCATCCACACATTCTGCCAGATCGCCTAAGGCAAAGATTTCTGGATGGTCGGCAATTTGCAGCATGGGCGTCACCACCACCTGTCCACGCTGGTTGTGCGGCAGCGGCAAATCCTGCACAACTTGGGCAACCTGCGTCCCAACCGTCCACAGCACCACATCCACCGGAATCACGTCTACCTGATCGCGGAATTCTAGCCCAATGGAGTCTGCTGTCACCGATTGGACTTTGGTTTCCAGATCAACCCAAACTTTACGGTCGCTGAGGGCTTTATTCGCTGTTTCTCGGTTAAAGTCTGGGGAATTGCGCAGAATTTGATCAGCGGCTTCTACAATCCGAATCCTGCCGCGTTCGCCCAAGCGTTCTGCGAGCTTACAGGCTAGTTCAACGCCGCTATAGCCGCCCCCAACAATGGCCACCCGAATTTTATTGGCAGGGGAGGTTTCCAGCACTCGCAGCTTTTCTTCCAGCCGATACGCATCAGCAATCGTGCGGAAGGGAATGGCATGTTCAGCGACGCCAGGAACCAGATCGAGCGGAGTTTCGCCTCCCATCGCCAACACCAAATAATCATAAGCAAGGCTGGGCATTTGGTTCAACTGGACTTGCTTGGTGTCCAAATCGATGCTTGCAACTTCAGCTTGATAAAACCGCACGCCCGTGTTTGCCAATAGCTCTGTGTAGGGCGGGGCAATTTCCCAGGTTTCCAGTTCGCCTGTGAGCAGTTCGTACAGAAAAGGCGCAAACACAAATCGATCCCGCTGATCGACCAGCGTAATTTCAGGTTTCTCTAACGGACTCCAAGGAAATTGGGTCAGCTTCAGAGCAGTGTAGAGTCCTCCGAAGCCGCCGCCTAGAATACAAATGCGAGGGTGGGTCATAGTTAGAATCGCTGTGGGCAACTTCTTTAGAATAACAACACCCAGCGATAGAAGGTGGAAGGCAGAAGCGCCATAGCAGGTAGAGGAGCATTGCAGCCGCTCAGCCTGGCTTAGCGAGGATTGTAGAGCGGATCATCCCAACCAAATAACTCATCTGAACTGGGCGGCGGTGGAGCAGTGGGACGACTTGGTGACGGTGGCGGTGGCGGTGGAGCTGAGTCAATTACGTTTGGCTCGCCCTCTGCATCATCGGCATAATCCTCATAGTAGGGCGATTTAGACCGGCTTTGGCGATGAGAATGAGTTGGAGCAGATGAGGTGGCTGCCGTTCGTTGCATCATCCGCCCCCGACTAGCTAGCTCCAGCGCTTTTTCAACCGCTGACGGCAGTGTATCCCATTCAATTTGATCGTTTCTGAGCAGAAATCTCAGTTGGGTCAACACTCGGCGGAAGGGAGCCTGCGGTGATTGCAGAGGGGTAGAAGTTCGCAGCGGATCTCGACCAATCGCGGCTAAGGCTCGCTGCACGGCTTGCCGAATTTCAGTGCCATGTTTTGCCTTGCCGCGCTGGATCTGGTGGCGCAATCCTTTTTCACTTGTGGCGTAGAGCGGCGGTAGCTGGTTAAGTGCGTAGGCAACCCACTCCACCTGATTTACGTAAGCAGAAATCCGATCGGGCAGCGCTTTAAACTGTCGCCCAACTTCCTCTTCAACCAGTAGCTCCATCACATTTTTATAAATGCCCATAGTTTTACCTCGGAAGCCCAATGAACCTAACGACCTAATGAACCCGTTCCAGGTTGCTGCTTAAGATGGGAGATAGTGAACCAAGTGCATTAGACCTAGGGCGCGTCATCCCTGAATGGTCAACCGTTGATGGCATCCGCCGGATCGCGCTCGCCCTCAAAAACAGGCTGGGGGCGGTCACGCTGCCATCGTTAGGGTTCTCGCTGAACTGGATGACAGCCCCTAGCATAATCGCAACAGCAATTGCACTGATCGTTCTTGGTAGAATTTTAATATACCAATTGTGGATCGCCCAACCTGATTCTTGAGAGGTTTCGTCGCGGCTGCCAGACTTAACGCGAGAGAAAAGTTTTTTGCCCTGCCAGAATCGATCGTGCCGCCCTATCTTTAAGATCAAGTGCAAGGTACTATAGACCTGATACGAATTGGCAACGAACCCTTTCTTAAAAATAGGAGCAAGGTTCGCGTCCAAGCTCTATTCGCAGGGATATCGAGAAAGTCATATGCGGATTCTGTTTGTTGCAGCAGAGGCAGTTCCCGTTGCTAAAGTTGGCGGCATGGGAGATGTGGTTGGGGCATTGCCCAAGGTTTTGAGAAAGATGGGGCATGATGTCCGAGTTTTCATGCCCTATTACGGTTTTTGCCAGATAAGATGAAAATCCCTGAAAAGCCTGTCTGGAAGGGGACAGCAATGTTTCAGGATTTCCTGGTGTATGAAGCGGTGTTGCCCGGAACCGATGTGCCGCTTTATTTGTTTGGGCATCCTTCCTTTATGCCGCGTCGCGTCTATTCGGGTGAAGACGAAGACTGGCGCTTCACGCTGTTTGCTAACGCTGCCACTGAATTTTGCTGGAACTATACTTGGCGACCCGAAGTGGTGCATTGCCATGATTGGCACACCGGCATGATTCCGGTATGGCTGCACGAAACCCCCGACATCAAGACCATTTTTACGATCCATAATCTGGCATACCAAGGGCCTTGGCGCTGGCGGCTGGAACAAATTACCTGGTGTCCGTGGTATATGGAAGGGCACAACACGATGGCGGCGGCAGTCCAGTTTGCCGACATGGTGACAACCGTATCGCCGACCTATGCCGAGCAAATTAGAACGCCTGCCTACGGTGAAGCGCTGGATGGCTTGCTGTCATTTATCAGCGGCAAACGGTGGGCATTCTCAACGGCATCGATCGAGATCTCTACAATCCCGAAACCGATCGCAGCATCACCCAAACCTTTTCTGCCGACACGCTGGATCGTCGCGCTGCCAACAAAATTTCCCTGCAAGAAGAGTTAGGGCTAGAAGTCAACTCTGGCGCGTTTCTCGTCGGCATGGTGTCTCGACTGGTGGAGCAAAAAGGCTTGGATTTGATCCTGCAAATGCTGGATCGATTCATTGCCTACACCAACGCTCAGTTTGTCGTATTGGGAACGGGCGATCGCTACTACGAAACCCAACTTTGGCAAATTGCCTCTCGCTATCCCGGTCGTGTCTCCGCCTACCTGCTGCACAACGATACTTTGGCCCGACGCATTTACGCCGGATCGGATGCTTTCCTGATGCCGTCGCGGTTTGAGCCATGCGGAATTAGCCAAATGCTGGCTCTGCGCTATGGTTGCGTGCCCATCGTGCGGCGGACAGGCGGCTTGGTGGATACCGTCGAGCACTATGTTCCGGCTAAAAACGCGGGGACAGGCTACTGCTTCGATCGCTATGAGCCGCTTGACCTCTACACCTGCATGGTGCGGGCGTGGGAAGCATTCCAGTTCAAAGATCCGTGGCGAGAGTTGCAAAAGCGCGGGATGGCGCAAGATTTTAGCTGGAAAAATTCTGCTGAGGAGTATGTCCGCGTCTACCGTCGGGTTTTGGGCTTGCCAGAAGCGGCTCCAGCACCCGTGGCAGCAGATGCAACTGCGAAACCTGCTTCCGATGAGAAGCCAGAAGATCGCCGCCAGTTGGTTCGCTAGGAGAGGAATATGAGCAGTTCTTCTCCCGCGATCTCAACCATCGAGCCTCTGCCTGAACTAGACGGCGCGCTTTTGCTTCAGCAGTTGCTTGATCACCAATCGCTCACCACTGAGCAAGCGGCGGTTTTGATGCAGGGCTGGCTAACCGAATCGCTGTCACCTGTTCTATCAGGGGCTATTTTGGCGGCGCTGCAAATGAAAGGCGTGGCCGCAACCGAGCTTGCAGGCATGGCGCAGGTGCTTCAGGCGCAGTCGCGCTCGAAAGACCTGTTGGCAACTGATTTGCCGCATCCCTTAATCGACACTTGCGGTACGGGCGGCGATCGGGCGTTTACGTTCAACATCTCGACGGCAAGCGCATTTGTGGCAGCAGCAGCCGGCATCGCGGTGGCCAAACACGGCAATCGATCGGCTTCGAGCAAGGTTGGCTCTGCTGATGTTTTGGAGGCGTTGGGGATCAATTTGGCAGCCGATCCGACTCGGATTGCGGCAGCCGTGCAGGAAGTGGGCATCACGTTTTTGTTCGCTCCCGGCTGGCATCCGGCGCTGAAATCAGTCGCTCCGATTCGCAAAACCCTGCAAGTCCGCACAATCTTTAACCTACTGGGGCCGTTAGTGAACCCGCTGCCGATTACCGGACAAGTGATGGGGGTATTTGACGGAGTAATCGTGCCCACGGTGGCAGAAGCGTTGCGGCATCTGGGCAGGCAGAAGGCAATTGTGCTGCACGGACGCGAACGGCTCGACGAAGTGGGGCTGGCAGATGCAACTGATTTAGCGGTGCTCTCGGAGGGGCAAATCCATTCGGTGGTGCTGCATCCCGAAGCGGTCGAAATTCCGGCGGCTAGCCTGAGTGAACTGCGCGGCGGCGAAATTGACGACAATACCGAAATTTTGCGCTCAGTGCTGCAAGGCAAGGGCACGCTAGCCCAGCAAAGTGCGGTGGCAATCAATGCGGCTCTAGCGCTCAGCGTCGGCGAAGTGGTGGCGGCTGATCACCCAATTGAGGCTTACCGTCGAGGTGTGGTGTTGGCGAAAGAAATTTTAGCGAGTGGTGCGGCCTGGCAAAAGCTGGAGCAGTTGGTTAGCTTCTTAGCATAGGGCTGGCAATTGGGCTAAAGGTTTAGAATTTCTCATCCCTGCCTTTTGAGCCATTCCCCCGATCCCTGATTCCTGTATACTTTCGTGAAGATGTGGACGCTGGTAAACCGAACTTTTCTCTAAGTGAGGAGTAGAAATGTACATCGTACAGATTGCCTCTGAGTGCGCTCCTGTGATCAAAGCTGGAGGCTTAGGCGATGTGGTGTATGGGCTGAGTCGAGAATTAGAAATCCGCGAGCATACGGTCGAAATCATTCTGCCGAAATATGACTGTATGCGCTACGACCACATCTGGGGACTACACATTGCCTATCAGGATCTCTATGTCCCGTGGTATGACGGACGGATTCACTGTACGGTTTACTGCGGCTGGGTGCACGGGCGGCTTTGCTTCTTTATCGAGCCACATTCCCAGGATAATTTCTTCAATCGCGGCTGCTATTACGGCGCAAAAGACGACAACATGCGGTTTGCCTTCTTTAGTAAGGCGGCGCTAGAGTTTTTGCAGCAAAGTAACAAAAAGCCCGACATCCTTCACTGTCACGATTGGCAAACCGGATTGGTGCCCGTACTGCTGTACGAGGTTTACCAATATCACGGCATGGCCAATCAGCGCGTTTGCTACACGATTCATAACTTTAAGCATCAGGGGATTGCCGGTAATGAGGTGTTGGCAGCGACGGGGCTGAATCAACCTGCCTATTACTTCGAGTATGATCGCCTACGGGACAATTTCAATCCCTTTGTGTTGAATTTCATGAAGGGCGGTATCGTTTACTCCAACTTTGTCAATACTGTTTCGCCCAATCACGCTTGGGAAGCCCATTACGGGGAGTTTGGCTATGGCTTGGGGCATACACTACACATGCACCAAAACAAGTTTGGCGGCATTCTCAATGGCATCGACTACGACGTTTGGAATCCGCTGATTGATCGCTATATTCCTTATCAATATTCGGTTGACAATCTGAACGAGAAAGCCAAAAACAAAAAGGCATTGCGCGAACGTCTGTGGTTAGACCAAACAGATAAGCCGCTGATCTGCTACATTGGGCGGCTGGATGAGCAAAAGGGTGTGCATTTGGTTCACCATGCTATCTACTATGCCATGCACCGCAACGCTCAGTTTGTCTTGCTCGGCTCGGCGACTGAAGAGGGCATCAATACCTGGTTTTGGCACGAGAAAAGGTTTCTGAATGACAACCCAGACGTGCATCTGGAAATTGGCTTCAACGAAGAGCTATCTCACCTGATCTATGCCGGAGCCGACATGATTGTGGTGCCCAGCAACTATGAGCCGTGCGGCTTGACGCAAATGATCGGCTTGAAATATGGCACAGTACCGATTGTGCGCGGGGTGGGTGGCTTGGTAAACACGGTTTTCGACCGCGATCACGACCAAAACCATCCGCCCGAAAAGCGCAACGGCTATGTCTTCTACCAAACTGATCAACAAGCGCTGGAATCGGCAATGGATCGGGCGATTGGGCTGTGGTACCAATATCCGAAAGAGTTCCGTCAGTTGGTGAAACAGGGCATGGATTACGACTATTCCTGGAATCATCCGGGCACGGATTACCTGCGAATCTATGAGTTCATTCGGCATCGCTGATCCGGATCAGGGAACTGGGAATTTTATCCCGATTCCCGACTGAAGTAGTATTCTGAGTAATAACGCATACATTGAAGAAAAGGATAAAACCATGCCAGAGGCAGTGGGTGTGATTGAAACGTTGGGATTTCCGGCAGTGTTGGCCGCCGCTGATGCGATGGTGAAGGCAGGGCGGGTGACAATTGTTTACCAAGACATTGCTGAGAGTGGCGAACAGGTCGTCGCAATTCGCGGCCCGATTTCTGAGGTGCGCCCCGCCATGGAAGCCGGAATTGAAGCTGCCGACAAAGCGCCCCCCAACGGTAAACTGGTGACGTACTACATCGTGCCAAACCCACCCGAAAACGTAGTCGAGGTCTTACCGCTTCAGTACACCGAGAAGGTGGAGCAGTTTCGCTGGATGTAGTTGGGTGATATTAGGAAAACAAACCTAAACGAATCCATAGTTGCCGTGCTGTTACTTGAGTAGGGCTGTTCATCTCCAAATAGGCGACAGTGACTGCTCCGATCAAAGTTATGCCTATCATTTGCCCCGATTCCACATCAACCTGAAAGTGTTCATTCCACTGATCCTGTCGTGGATGAAAGAAACGCACTTCTGTATCGAAACCAACTCCAACGCCGCTAATCCGATTTCCTTTGCGGAGGTTACAAGAGCGACAGGCGAGCGCTAAATTTGCTTCATGGGTTGCACCTTGCTTAGAGATGGGAATAATGTGCTCCACCTCAAACGGAAAGTTGAAAACGACTTCAGGTGCTTGGCAATACTCACAGCGATGATTTGCCCGCTGAGCGATCATCACATAGTAAGGATTCATGAATGCTCTGGTTGCAGAAATGTCGCAGTCCGGGCTGTTGCTGCTCTCAGTTCTGCTTCAACCAAATCAGTTAATTCTGTTTGTTGTTCCGGCGGCAATTCCTGTCCTTGATCTCGCGCTAACCGCCACAAGCTCATTAACTCCAACAGGCGTTTCTGCTGCTCAGTACCAAAAAAAGAATCAGGACGAAAGCTTTGAATCACCAATAGCGCACTAAACTCAATTTCATCTAGCTGGGCAGTTAAGGCATCGAGCGCTTGTCCTGCCGTTTTGCCAACAGAATGCTTATCTCCTGCAATTGCCCGGTAGGATTTCTCGCCATTGGGATCAGAGATTGGCAGAATTGCTACTGTAGTCATGCTTATCGCTCAGAATCGCTTGCCTCAGATTATATCTTTACTTGACAGTGTCGGACTTTGGAACAGCTTATCAATAACACCGGACAAGTTATCCTTGAAACACTACAACTAGCCCAACGACTTCGCCATCAATGCCGCGTATCAAAAAGCAATGGGTGCTTCTAGGAATATTTGCCCTTCTATCAATCGCAAATTGTCGGGCTATGTACACCGACTATAGATTATTGGAACTGCTACTCGCTGCTAATAAATGGCAAGAGGCTGATCAGCAAACGACTAAGATCATTTTGAGAGAATCTAATTGGGGAGCTTCCACTTGGAAAATGTGGGGAGTTGCTTTAGTAACGGGCGATCTTACAGGCTGGTACGAACCCATCAAACAGTACTCTTGTCGTGATCTCGAAACATTGGATAACCTCTGGATAAAGTATAGTGAAGGGCGTTTTGGGTTGAGTGTTCAGCAGCAGATTTTTGCACGGATTGCTGCACAGTCCAAAGATAGGTTTGAAACCTATGATGCCTTTACCGATGAAGTAGGGTGGAATCGCCTTGTTTCAGACAACTCGCCCATCGGACGTTTTCCATCTGATGAGTGGGTTCAAGCTACAACCTACGACAAGGGAGAGCCTTGGATGCTGAGTGCGGGGTATCTGTATGATCGCATCCAGGAATGCCGAATCTCACCTTGAAACGACATTGCGAAATCTCAATCATTAGACATGAAACGTGATGGAACGATTGATTTAGTTTCCTGATGATTTAATTTGTAATTTTTAATGGAATACTCCTAATCGTTGGCATAGAACTGAGGTGATAGACTCCAGTAGAATAGAGTACGTTCACTCACATTGAGGAAAAAGCGATGCCCGTCGCAGTTGGCGCACTTGAGACAAAAGGATTTCCCGGAATACTTGCCGCAGCAGATGCAATGGTAAAAGCGGGTCGTGTGACGTTGGTAGGCTATCTGCGCTGCGGAAGTGCCCGGTTTTGTGTGATCATTCGCGGCGATGTCTCAGAGGTGAAAACCTCGATGGCGGCTGGCGTAGAGGCAGCGGAAACCTGCTATGGCGGCACGCTGGAATCTTGGGTGATCATCCCTCGTCCGCACGAAAACGTGGAAGCTGTGTTGCCGATCGATTTTTCCGAGTCGGTGCAGCGGTTCAGAGATTCAGTGGAAATGCCTAGGCTAATCGGCTAATCTTGCTTGGCTGATTTCATCGAACTCATTTTACTGAAGCCAACAGCCCTGAAGCCAACAGCCAGATCGAACCAGATCACAGAACATCGATCGATATCCGATAGTTTGAATTACGTTCCAGCGGAATCACCTCCAACGTATAGTCACCCGTACTCGGTAGCGTCCCTTGCCATTGCGATCCTTCCTTCACGGCGGAACCCAAAATGGCTCCATCAGGACTGATTACAGCAGCTTCTACGTTACCGTTTTCGATGCGTAAGGTGAACTGTTGCGCTTGACCGCAATTGATCAGGTAGCGCTGGATCTGATCCGCAGACACTTTTCCGCGCAAGCTGGTGCCGGTTTCTCCGGGGGCAAAGGTAACGCGGTCAGTGTTGCTTACTGGAGGGGGTTCATTGGGTGCTGATTCTTGCTCTTGTTCTTTATCCTGATCTTTGTCCTGATCTGATTGATCTGGCTGTCCTGAATCGGGCCGATCAGACTCGGAAGGGCGATCATAAACGGTGGCTTGACCGATTTCAGCCTCTCTAAATTCATTCGTCAAGAAACTGTTGAAACTGTTCTGCCCGCTCCAAGCTCATAAAAGATGCCACTTGAATCGCGGGTTCGGCAGTATCTTTGCGAGTAACGGATAAGGCATCCTGACAAAACCGCGCTTGAATCCGCTGCAAGTTGCGCTGCCGGTTGGGCACAAAAACCGGATGAAATTCAACTGGGAACGCCGCCAGATCGGTTGGCATCGCGTCGCCACAGGTCACTTTGGGAAAAGACTCTTGCGCAATGGGTTGTCGGTGTCTAGATTCGGTGAATCGCTAGGATCGGCAATCGCATCTGCGTCTGGAAGCTGTGCATCTGGAAGCGGTGACAGTTCGGATGCAGAATCTGTAGGTGATGGGCTTACAGGTTCACGGCTTGGGTTGAGAAAGCGAGCCGCTGCCAAACTAACCAAACTCAGCAGTAACAGGCTTGCCGCTCCCATCGCTACCCATGGCCAAGGAAACCTGCGGTGAGCCGTGAGATTGGCAGTAGAAGACGCAGCGATGGGAGCAACCGGAACTGTCGCGGACGAAGTTGGGGTCGTGTAGGGCGTCGTTTGCGTAGGCGGGTCGGCCGTGGGCGCAGAGGAATGGTATGGCTCCGAGAGGGTTTGCAGCGCTTGAAACACCTGCATCGCATCAGCAAAGCGCAATTGGGAATGGAAGGCAATGGTTTTGTCTATCAGGGCAGCCAGCGGATGGCTGACAGAACAATAAGCTCGCCAATTCCAGATCCCCGGACTGGGTTGCAGCACGAGCGGCGATTGTCCCGTCAGGAGGGTGAGCAACGTCACACCTAAGCCGTAAACATCTCCGGTGGCAGTGGCCTGTCCGGTTTGCAAACACTCTGGTGCAAGGTAGCTCGAATCAGTGAGGGGCTGGGCTGGAATTAGATGGGTGTGTTGGCTGATGGAGTCATGCACCAACGTGTCAGGAGAGACGCCGCCGTGGGCCGTTCCCTGTTGATGGAGGTGCATTAGCTGGGGCAAAACTGCGGCTAGCAGATCCCGGACTTCCGGTTCTGTAAACCCGCCTCCCTGTTGCGCTAGTAATTCTCGATAGGGTGTCCCGTTCATGACATGGGTGAAACTCACCGAATATCATAACCAAATAGATTCGGATCGACCTCTCCCTTCTGAAGATCGGCTAGCCCATACTCTGCCCAGCGGCGATCCACCATGGCGGCAGTTTCCGGGTCAGGTTCGAGAATATCTGCCCACGGGCGATCGGTTTCGGGATAAACCTTGGTGGTGGCATCGATGCCCATTTTGCTGCCCAAACCACGCTTCTCAGTGGCAAAATCGAGCGAATCAAACGGGTTATCGGGCAGGATAAACACATCTCGCGCCGGATCAACTTTTGAGGTAATCGCCCACACCACCTGACGCGGATCGCGGATGTTGATGTCTTTATCAACCACAATCACAAATTTGGTGTAGGAAAACTGCGGCAACGCACTCCAAAACGCCAGCGCCGCGCGGCGAGCTTGTCCCGGATAGGCTTTGTCGATCGAGATCACGGCGGCTTTATAGCTCAACGCCTCCATCGGCAGGAAGAAGTCAATAATCTCAGGCACTTGCTGCCGCAGATCGGCGTATAAATTCGGTTTAGGGCAATCGCCATCATCGCGTCTTCTTTGGGCGGGCGACCACTAAACGTCGTCAAGTAAATCGGATTTTTGCGGTGGGTAATGCAGTCGAAGTGAATCAAAGGCGCTTTCTCGTTGACGCCACCGTAATAGCCCATGTGATCGCCTGCGGGGCCATCAATGCCTGTTTCGCCGGGAGTGATCGTGCCTTCCAAAACAAACTCTGAGTCTGCCGGAACTTCCAAATCGACGGTTTTGCATTTGGCTAAGGGAATCCCCGATCCGCCGTAGAGTCCGGCAAACAGCCACTCGGAGAGGTCGATCGGCAATGGAGTGGCCGCCGCCAAAATCACCAGCGGATGCACGCCGATCGCCACTGCAACTTCCAGCTTTTGTCCTCGTTCAGCAGCCTTGCGCAAATGTCGAGTCGCCCCCCGCACCGAAAGCCACTGCACCGTCATCGTATTTTTCGATTGAAGCTGCAAGCGATACACGCCAATGTTGGGAATCTTGGTTTCCGGGTCTTTGGTAATCATCAGCCCCAGCGTGATCACCTTATCGGCATCGCCCGGATAAACGCGCAGCAACGGCAGTTTGGTTAAATCCACCTGCTCATCTTTCAAGACCACCTGCTGGCAGCTCGGCAAAAAGTCGCGGCCCGGCTTAGCCTTCACCACATCAAACAGCACTTTGCCTAACTCAATCGCCTGCGAAATCTTCTTCGGGGGGCGCGGCTGGTAGAGAATCGCCAGCTTTTTGCCCAAATCTTCCAACTCACTCGGATGCTCCATGCCCAAGCCCCAGCAGACCCGCTCCACCGTTCCCATCACGTTAACCGCCACCGGATAGGGCGAGCCTTTCACATTTTCAAACAGCAGTGCTGGGCCGCCCTGTTGCAGCATTCGGTTAGCAATTTCGGCAATCTCCAGGTTCGGATCAACCAGCGTACTGATGCGCCGCAGCTTGCCCCGCTGTTCGGCTAACTGAAGGAAATCCCGCAAGTCTTTGGCCATGGTAAAGCAATGTAAAGCGACTTTTCATATTATCGCTTAACCCTTGACTCGTTTGTCGTACTCGATTTGTCCGTAGTCGAGTTTGATGATGCGGTCGCCCAAATGAAAGTAATGATCGTCGTGGCTGATCACCAAAACAGCTTTGCCTCGGTCGCGCAGTTCGGGCAGTAGCTCGCGGTAAAACACCTCTTTGAAAGTTGGGTCTTGGTCAGCGGCCCATTCATCAAACAGGTAAATCGGGCGATCTTCGAGGTAGGCAGTCAGGAGGGCGAGCCGCTTGCGTTGTCCTTGCGAGAGGGCAGTGGTTGAGAGTTTGCCGTCTACAATTTTGACTTTATGTTCTAATTGCAGTCGTTTCAGGTAGGTTTGCGCTTGCGGATCGTTTGCAACTCCTAGCAGCCGATCGAACAGGTAAAAATCTGAGAAAATCACCGAAAAGTGCTGACGATACCAGATGCGATTGGCATTCTCGATTGGCTGTCCATCGAATACAATTTTGCCTGTCTCTGGAATATACAAACCCGTAATCAGTTTTGCTAACGTTGATTTACCGCTACCATTCCCGCCAACGATAAACACAACTTCTCCTGGCTGAAATTCCAGGTCAATCGGGCCCAACGTAAACTGGCTGTCTTCCGTGCGGTAGGTGTGCGTCACGTCCTGCAAAATCAACTGCTGCCAGTCCGCAACAATTGCTGTAGAAGCTGAGTTTGGCTCCAATTTTTGGTTTAGCGTCAGCCCCAGCGACTTGATTTTTTGTAGCGCCACACTCGCCCGACTCAAGCTCGGCAAGTTAAACAGCAGGTTATTAATTGGCAGCATCAAATAGATAAAGGTGAGAACATAGCCCGCCAGCGTTTGGGGCGTAATTTGAATCAGATTCGGCAAGGCAAACAGCACGACACCAATGACAAAAAACAGCGTGAACTGCCCCCAGCTTGAAGTAATGGCAAATAGCGTCAAACTTCTAACGTGATAGCGTTGGTAATTCGCAGCACTATGGTTCAAATCATTCTGTAAAAAATCCTGCTGGCGTTGCTGATGCAGTTTAAGTTCTTTGATGCCATCGGTTAGTGATCGAAAATGACGGTATAGCTGATCCTGTTCTTCTCGCACCAGCGTCATGATTTTGCGGGCGCGGCTGAGCAACCACTGACAGCTTCCTACACCAATCACAATTACGCCAATCACCCACACCAACGCCGACGCATACAGCCAAGCCAAATAGCTGAAACAGCCGATCACAATCGCGGCATCAATACATAAAAACGGCATCACCTGAACGGCGGTAGTGATCGATTGCACGTCATCTGTGAGGGTTGCCAACAACCGCGAAGCGCCCAACTGCTCTAACTGACTCAGTTCGGTTGCCAAAATTTGCCGACTCAAATGCAGTCGTAACTGATAGACAGCCTGCTGCGAGAGGCGAATCAACACCACTTGCGACAAAAAGCTCGTCACCGCTGCCGTCAGCGCCAAGCCAACGAATCCCAGTAACAGCGGCGTCAGAGATCCCGATCGACCTACCGCACGGCTAATCAGGGCAATTAGCGCGGCACTGCTCCCTCCACTGAGAAACCCCGTCACGATTGCCAAGGCAACCATCCGACCAGAAGAACGAAGCAAAAAAGCAATTAATTTCATTACGGATCAAGGATGCTGTCGCCTGACTAGACGGATTTTAGGATGAAGGGGTTGCCACTCTAATCTTCTGCGCTCAGCACTTGTTGGGTCGTCAGAGACAGGTCGGGAAACAGCAGTGAAACAATTTGAGTATTTTCCTGAAACTGTCCCACCTCGGCATATCGTCCGTTTTGCAGGGCGAGAACGGTGATCGCCTGCTGCTGCGGATCAATTAACCAATACTCCAACACACCCAATTCCTCGTACTGTTCGCGTTTGCGTTCATAGTCGCGCTGTTGGTTCGCGTTACCCGGACTGACGACTTCAGCAATCAGCACAGGCGGCGGCATTTCTCTCGTAATCGTGAGGCGCTTTTGAGTCAGGGCCAAATGTTCGGGGCGCAAAATCACCAGATCGGGAATCCGGGTGCGTGGATCGCCTGCTTGCAGCACAGGCACTTCAACTTCGCAGGAGTGGTTAACAATTAACCGGGCTGCAACTAGATTTGAGTTTGCCAGGAGTAATAATAAACAGCGAGCAATCCAATTATTTGGCTCTGACTCTGGCGGCAATGCTTTTAACTCCCCATCCTCATATTCAAATCGCCCGTCTGGTAAGTCTCCTGCTTCCAGACTGAGATATTCCTCGAAGGTGATTAACGCTTGAGTCATGGCTTGCCCCTCAATTATGGTTCCATCATAAAGCCTTTCCTTGATCGACTTCGCTGTGGTTAGGGTCGATTGGATAGGCCTTGAACGATCTCTTGAGCCAAATTTTTAGCCCACAGGGAATCAAACGGACAAAGGATCTGTCTATTTTCGGGAAATAGCCAAATGAGCGCATCTTCTACATCAGCGAGACGATAGGTTTCGTTTAACAGAATGCAGGTGAGTAGCCGATGCACAACGATAGCTTGGTCGTCGGTAAGCACGATCATGTTAGTTGCCTCCTGTAGGGTTGTTTCTAGCGTCGTTTCTTGCCAAAATCACTAGTGCTTTGTCGATATCCCGAACTTTGATCGACCGCAGCGAAGTCAACAGCGATCGAAGCAAGGCAACTTCATCATCTGAGAGAGTGATCATGTGTTTACTCCATAGGAATCTAGTCCCGATAACACAATGGTTCTGGGGATTTGTTCATTGATATATTATTGCATAAAATCAGTTTAGCAAAACAGCAAAACAGCAAAGATATGAAAACCTGCTCTGCTATATGCCAGAATTGCACGGTTACTCTTCCGTCTCTGCAATGGCTAAGGTTAAAACCATTCAATTTAGGGCACAGGTTCCTCAGGATATTGACTTCCTAATTCGGGCAATCGCACCTTTCAAAAATGCAGGAAAGGATTGGACACTCAGCGATATTGTGGTTGAAGCACTAGCGGAGTGGTTGCAGAAGCCAGAGAACCGAGAACTGATTGAATCACATAATATTCTTGAAGGATTAGAACGCAGAGGCTTAACAACTAGCATTTATGACTAGAGGATGTTTGTTGTGGCTGCGAAGAAAAGAAAGCCAGAAATCCGTGTGTTTGTGGAGGAAGATTTGGATCGTCTCCTCAAAGCAATAGCGGGTATCAAAGACAGCCGTAGCCAGCGGAATAGAGCAGCAGGATAAAATAAAATAGCTTTGCTTTGAGCGAGCGCATGACAAGAGTATATTTGGACACCAGTGCTTACAACCGTCCGTTTGATGATCAAACTCAGCCTAAAATTTTCCTTGAAACCCAAGCTGTAATCATCATTTTGCAGATGATTGAAGCAAAGGCAATTGAATTAATTGGCTCCTCAGTTTTGGAATATGAAAATAGCCGTAATCCTTATCCTATTAAGCAGGAGGCGATGAGCCGATATCTTCAGTTGGCTGAATTAAGGCAAGAAGTTGATGAAGCAATTCGTCAGAGAGCCGAAGAATTAGAACAAGATGGATTAAGAGCGATTGATGCATTGCATGTCGCTTGTGCCGAGGCGGTTAACAGTGATTTTTCATCACTTGTGACAAGCGGCTGATCAATCGATGTTCAGGGTTAACAATGAAAGTAGTAAATCCAGCCGATTTTGTTTTGGAGATGAGCAGCAATGATCCAAGTTAAGAGTGAGCAACAAGTTTTACAGGAAGGACTTCAGATTTTGCTATCCAACATGGAACTTTCTGCTGTGGCTCGGTTTTGGGCAGCCTGCAATATTAGCAAGGGAGACTACTTAAAACTCAAGGATCAGCTTTTCGCTCAAGAATCAGTGGGCAGCTTGTACTCCAAAATTATAGAGTTCCAAGCATCAAAGCGCGAGCCTAGCGGTTGAGATCAGCGACGGCAAACAAAACAACTGTGTATAAATCAGAAACCAGTAGTTTGAAGTCTCCCTTAAAAAGAGAGATTTAGGGGAATCTCATACTTTGATGACATCGTAGAAGCTTGGGAATCAGCTTTTGGAGGGCAGCAATGAGCAAACAGCATGAAGTAGAAAGCCTGGATTTTGAGCAAGATTGGATGGCTTTAAAAGTCGATGGTCAGGTTTACCGTCTGCCCTTAGCACAAGTTTCTGAGCGCCTAGCAAATGCAACCGAGGCAGATCGCAAAATCTACCGGATCGCGCCTTCTGGTTATGGAATTCATTGGACCACACTCGATGAAGACCTTTCGATTAATGGATTGTTGAAGCTTGCAACAGTTCGATTTCACGCTTCATAGAACACTTTTACGGTTGATTTGCAATTGATTTGCGGGTAAGTGGCTTCGAGATAGAAAGCTGATTGTTACTTTCTTTACAAAGGACTCGTGAAGCCTCTGCAATTTTTCTGAAAACGTGCGGGGATTAGAGGGAAGAGTCAGACTTTAGTGGGCAAACTGGAAATTAGCAACCGCTAAACAGTTCCCTACACAATGAACATGACAGCCATTAGTCTTCGTTCTGCCCTTCAATGCCTTCCTGACAATGCACAAGAACCCATTGTTGATCTCCATTTCTCAACTCAGCTATTAGAAGCGTTGGGATTTCAGCCGGAAGAGATTCATCCACAATACGCTACTGGCAGCAAGATGGTAGTTGACAAAGCAGCCAGGAAAACGATTGGAAATGATATCTTTCTACACACAAAATCTAATCCCTACCTTCTAGTGGAACTAAAGGGAAGAGACATCAATTTATCTGAAGGTTCCGCACAGTATCACAAGACGGTTAATCAACTAAAAGGATATCTGCTCGATTCAAATTGCAAATCGGCTCAGTGGGGAATTATTACAAATTCTTGCCACATTCAGCTATTTCGTAAGCATGGAAAAGTCGTTTATCCTGCCACAAAATGTCTTTCGCTTGACCTAGATAACATTGATGAGATCGTTGCTGACATTCGTAGAAAGATTGAAACTCCAACTAAAGCATTAACTATCGCAGTCTACAACAACAAAGGTGGAGTTGGTAAAGCAACAACGGCTGTTAATCTAGCAGCTATATTAACGTTTCTTGGCAAGAAAGTTTTAGCCGTTGATTTTGATCCTAATCAACAAGATTTAACCAGTTCATTAAAGCTTGCCGTGAGCAAAGGTAACGTTTATAAAGCTCTTAGCGATCGAGATATAGAGCTTCTAAATACCGTGTGTCCCTACTCATTTCCTCTTAAGAGTGGTAATGCAGAATTACGATTTGATGTGCTTCCTGCTGATGAAGAGATGGCTTCTCTCACAGACGATTCACTTCTCAAACAATTCAAACGAAATAGACTCTATCAGAAACTGAACACTGCAAGGCAAAAGTACGATTATATCTTGATAGATTCTCCTCCGAACTGGCGCCATATCAGTCAATTAGCTGTGTATGCAGCAGATGTTGTTTTGATTCCAACTAAGCACAATAACCTTTTCTCATTAGAGAACGCAGCGACAGTAATTAAGAGATTCATTCCTGAAATACAAGCTCAAAAAGCCAATGGTAGCCCCATTCCGCTACCTATTTTTTTCAATGGAGAAAAGATTACACAACCTCAATTATTAGTTGCTCAGCAGGAAATCAATAACATCATTAAAGCTGCTAAGCAAGAGAAAATTGATTTGTTACCTTACTTCTATCCTAGGCATACCAGTGCAAAGGATCTGCACATTCATCAAGTGCCCAGCTATGCCAACATTGCCAGTGCAGCATTTTCTCGTGTTCCTGCGGTGTATCGGGATCGATCTGCTCACGAATACTACAAAGATTTAGCGAAGGAGTATTTTTTACAATGAGTCATTTCAACGACATCGGAAATTTAATGCATCTCTATCTAGATGAGATAGATCCGGGCGAAGGAACCGATGCTCCTGCGTTTTTAATTAAAGCAACTGCTCATTTGCTCAATCAAAAAGGTGGTCAAAATTCGGTTCCAATTATCGTTAAAGAAGTTGGCGAAGATAAATACGAATTAATTGGCAATTCTTTCATCTATGCCGTCGCTGAAGAAGCTGGATTAGAGCGGGTTTGGTGTATTGTCACAGACGGTAAAGATGACACAATTGAAGTAACTCAAGTTCTTGCTGGCGAAAAAATACCAAAAATCAATCTCTCTAAAGCATCGAGAGACGAAATTGCAGCAGCGTTAGAATACTTGATTGAACAGCCAGGCAGTATTCTCAAGACTGTTAAACTTGCTATTGCAACAAATCGAATTGATGAAGCTCCTCGCCAATATTGGAAAACATTTGAGCCAATCGTTAACCTCAAATGCGGCATTACTAAAGGCAAAAAACTTGATGCTCTAAAACAAGTCTTTTACTTAACGCCTCAATCCATGCCAGACACAATTACCGATCCTGACATTCTCAAAACAATGTCAATAACTGATCTAAAAGCAATCGCCAAGAAGCGAGGTATCACTGGCATCAGCAAAATGAAAAAAGATGCATTAGTTGAGGCACTGAGCAACAGTAAGCCGAATTAATCGCCCGCCTCTGGTTCGCCTGCGCTCAACACCTGCTCAGCCGTCAGCGTCAGGTCGGGGAACTGGGGCGAGAGCAGCCGATCAGCAGCGCGAAACACACCCACCTCTCCGTAAACGCCAGCTTGCAGTTGCAGCACGGTGATTGTTTGCGGCGCTGGGTCAATTAGCCAATATTCAGGAATGCCGATATCCTGATACTGATTGCGCTTCGCCACATAGTCACGATTTTGTTGGAGTTCACCCGAACTGACGACTTCCACAACCAGAAGCGGCGCAGCCATCGACAGACGAACGGTGTTGCGGCGAGCCAACTGCTGGATATGTTCTTGGCGAAGGATCGTCAGGTCAGGAAAACGATTTCTCGGTTCGCCCCGCACTTCTAGCTCCAGCCCGTGCCCTCGGATGCGGCGATGTCCAACAATTGGCAAAAATATCGCAAACAGAAAATTAGCAATTTCGACATTAAATCCTGACTCTGGCGGCACTTCGATCAGTTCTCCGTTGAATAGCTCGTATAGGCAATCAGTTCCATCGTCGTATTCCAGATATTCCTCAAAGCTCCGGAAGTGGGGTTTGGTTTGCAGCATGGGTTCTTTCAGTTGATGGAGTTAGATTAATACTACTGTTCTATATCACTTGCATTCAACCCTCTATACGAAAGGCGATTCCCTCAGTGCCGCTGTAAATCGAAACGGTATAAGGTGATAAGTAATAGAAAAAACTTTTGCATCGTTTGAATTGACCTATGAGCTTCAACGACGAGTTTGAGCTACTCCTGCGGGCCCGCTATCCGTTGATTTACATTCCGACTCGTGAAGAAGAACGGCTAGAGGCAGCCATCGCCCACTCTGCCAAGCAGCAAGGCAACCGAGGCGTTTACATCTGGGATTTTGTCGATGGCTATCAGGGCAACCCCACCGATGCGGGTTTTGGGCGGCGCAACCCCCTGCAAGCGCTTGAACTGGTCGAAAAAATTCCGGCAACCGTTCCGGCAGTGTTTATTCTGCGCGACTATCACCGCTTCCTCGACGATGTGGCGATTGCCCGCAAGCTGAGAAATCTGGCGCGATTATTGAAGGCTCAGCCCAAAAACATTGTGATTGTTTCGCCGCAGATTGCCATTCCCGACGATTTGAGCGAAGTGCTGACGGTGCTAGAGTTTCCGCTGCCCAACCTCACCGAAATTCGAGTCGAGCTAGAGCGGCTGCTGGCAGCCACGGGTCAAAGCATTGATGCCAAAATGGTCGATGAATTGGTGCGCTCCTGTCAGGGATTGTCAATGGATCGAATTCGTCGCGTCTTAGCCAAAGGCATCGCCACCCACGGCACGCTGCAAGCAGAAGATGTGGAATTAATTTTGGAAGAAAAGCGGCAGACAATCCGCCAGACTCAAATTCTTGACTTTTACCCTGCCACTGAACGGATTTCCGATATCGGCGGGCTGGATAACCTCAAAGACTGGCTGTTGCGACGGGGCGGCGCCTTTTCAGAACGGGCCCGGCAGTATGGCTTGCCCCATCCGCGAGGGTTGCTGCTGGTCGGCATTCAGGGCACAGGCAAATCACTGACGGCGAAAGCCATTGCCCACCACTGGCATCTCCCCTTGCTGCGGTTGGATGTCGGTCGGCTGTTTGCCGGATTAGTTGGAGAGTCAGAGGCTCGCACTCGTCAGATGATTCAGCTTGCCGAGGCGTTGGCTCCCTGCATTTTATGGATCGACGAAATCGACAAAGCCTTTGCCGGATTCGACGGTCGGGGCGATTCGGGCACCACCAGCCGCGTGTTTGGCACATTCATTACCTGGCTAGCAGAAAAAAATTCGCCGGTGTTTGTGGTGGCAACGGCCAATAATATCCAAGCTTTGCCGCCCGAAATGCTGCGACGGGGACGCTTTGACGAGATCTTTTTCGTCGGGTTGCCCAACCAAGAAGAACGCCGCGCCATTTTTGGAGTTCACCTGTCGCGGTTGCGGCCACACAACTTGCAGATCTACGATCTCGATCGCCTCGCCTACGAAACGCCCGACTTTTCCGGCGCAGAAATTGAGCAAATTTTAATTGAAGCGATGCATCTCGGCTTCAGCCAAAACCGGGACTTTACAACGCAAGACATTCTAGAAGCCGCCAGCCAAATTATTCCGCTAGCTCGCACCGCTCAAGAGCAAATTCAGCTTTTACAAGAATGGGCCGCCACAGGCAAAGTGCGGCTGGCATCGCGGCAGACAGGTTTAGGTAGCAGAATTTCTTAACAGTCTCTACAATGAGTCATTCCAATTCTGGATAGCAAACTATGAGGATGAGTGTCCCTGGGGTATTCAAGTTCATACTGGGATTTGCGCTGGCAATTGCCCTATTGTTTTTAACAGGCGCAGGTCTCACCCGCTACCTGCTGTCTCGACTCACCACGCCACCCCCCAGACCCACTTTTACCAACGACCCATCTCCCAGTCCGGTTGGTAGCTCGGCTGCGAGTCCAGCGGCCAGTCCACCCGCCGCAGAAATTGCCCCTCCTACTCCGGCAGTGGTTGCCAGCCCTTCGCCCTCTCCTTCACCGATAGGCTATCGGGCCCGAGTCACCCAACCCATCGGCTTGATTTTGCGCCAGGAACCCACCACAGAAGCCGCTCGCCTAGGCGGAATCGAGTTTAACGAAGAGGTGACAGTCCTAGAAGATAGCCCAGACGGAGGCTGGCAAAAAGTTCGGGCGGGCAGCGGCGCGGAAGGTTGGGTGAAAGGTGGCAACACTGCTCGGCTGGACTAGGGATTCGGCTGGACTAGGGGGCAGAAGGTAGAGGACAAAAGGTAGGAGGGGGAGAATGGGCTGGTGCTGAGTGTATATTTCGCGCGGGATTTTGCGTCAATTTGTTTTTTGAATTTGATGCTGTCCGCGAATCAGTTGTGGGCTACCGGAGAAAGTCTTTAGATCCTTACAGCCTCGAAGGTGAAACTGAAAGCGCTTCTTCCAGTTCCCTTCTGCCTTTTGCCTCTTCTTTGTTAAGAAACTTATGTAAACCTAAATCTTGATTACAAGATTGCCCTTGCAAATTAAGCATGTTGAGGTTGGATGGTAGGTTGATGTGAAGGGCTTTTTGATACCAATACATCAATTTTGAATTCAGCATGTACAACAAAAACGCTAAGAAAGATTGGTTAGCTGCCTCAGTAACGGCTGGTATCGGTGCAGGGGTTCCTGCCTACATTGCCGTATTGAATGGGCAAAATCCGCTCTATGCCTTAGGAATTACTGGACTGGCAGTCATGCTTGCTCTGGTAATCGATCACTACTGGTAAGTTAGATCATCTTCAAGTTCAATCCATCACCTATATAACTTCGATTAAGAAACACCTCCTCGCTATCCTAGAAGTTTTGAGCGATCCAGTTTTCCTAAGAAAGCTGGATTTTTTCATGGATTAGCGCTGCCTGTGTTGCCAGGATGGACACCAATTTGGGGTTTAATTTGGAGTGATGATTTCTTTACCCCTGTGATGAGTCTGTGATGAGGTAGATTGCCCTGATCAGCGATGTTTTGATGATTGTAGAATCTATTGCTGAGTGGAACTTCGGTATTAGCGACTGCTTTGGCTACCCGGAAAGCCCTGGCAAGTTAGCGGTTTTCAACTTTTGCAGGCAACGCTTCAGATTGTGCTGTTGATTCAGAGGTTTCTGCATCTTCCTTGAACCAGCTCACAATCATTCCGGTAATTGGAATTGCCAAAAATATCCCCAATAAACCAGCTACTTTTTCACCCACAAAAAGGGCAAAAAATAATAGAACCGGGTTAATTTCTAGCGCTCTGCCCATGATTCTGGGATGCACATAATTATCTTGAATCTGTTGCAAAATAACCGAAGCGATCACAACTTTTAATGCCATCCACTGTCCCTGACTTAGGAAAACCAGCACAGTAACAATCAACACGCCCAAAGTTGCGCCAATCCCCGGAATCGCATCTAGAATACCAACCACGACTGCCAGAATCAGGGAAAACCGAACCCCTAAAAGCGCAAATACGAGAAAACTGGAAACCGACAGAAAAATGATCAGTGTCATTTGTCCTTGGAGGAAACCGAGAAAGTTTTTTTGCACACTGCGGTCGAAACGCTCGCGCAGGGTTTCACCTCGATGATCGCGGGTATGATTGGGCAAAAGTCTCAGACAAGCTGCCCAGATCTTTTGACCATCAATCAGCATATAGATGGCGATTACTAGCAAAAAAATGGCAGTAAATGTATTAGAAAATAAGCCGCTAGCCAACCCTAAGCCCGTGCTCAAACTAGAACGCAGGACGGTAGTAATTTGATCGACATTAAGTTGGTTCAAATACTCCTTAAACGGTAGATTGCTGGTCCGAACTGCTGTGGTCAAACTTTCCAGCAGGCTGTTCCCCTGAGTAACAATTTGATAGCTCAGCAAGGTGACAAATGCCAGCGCAATTGCAATACTAGCCACGACCACCAGCGCGATTGCAATACCCCGTGACAAATAACGCGAGAGATACCGCACTGGATAACTCATGAGTACCGCCAGGATTGCCGCTGTAGTAAACATGGCAATGATGCTGTAAAAATAACCGATTAGTTGAACCAACACCCAACCACAGGCAACCACGAGCAAAAAGCGGATTAAGGCGGAATGGTTCAGCGATTGCCAGAGGTCACGAGAATCAGGCTTGTGCATAGAGGTTTGCCATTGGGTTTAAGTGATTGCATAGAAGTGATTGCATAGATCTGACGAGTCATTTGCAACTTTACTCATCCAAGTTGCCCTTTTTAAGGAGGAATTCAAGGGGAGCCGGTCTAAGATTACGTCAACTGCCGATCCCCCAACCCCCTCAAAAGGAGACTAAGAACATAGTTGCACACGGCGTTTTATTATCTACGCCTAGTTTGTGGCTCTTGCAGTTGAAGATCTAGCCCCTGAAGCTGTGCCTCACAAAAAAGCCGCCATTTCAAAACCAGCATTTTTGGAGCTTGAACCGCTTTTCTTCAAAATGAGAATTGCTGAGAAATGGGATTGGCAGGTGCAGATTTGGAAAAATAACCTATAATTTGTCGCTAGCCTACCCAACGAATGCCAGATTTCTGGGGTTACGCTACATAGAGAGTGTAAAACTGGTTGTCTAGATTCTTGGCGCTATTAGCAGCAACTTCTTTAAATTTGAATGGTTTGGAGTTGCCAGATGAGATGACCCTTCAAAGAGGCAATGCAGCAGTATGAACACAGCAATTTCTCGATTTCTGTCAACCCTCAAGCAATCTAGACTGGGGTTGCAAACGTGGCACTTGCCGCTAGGGGTGCTCGTTTCACTGATGATTACGAGTGCATCTAGCGTGGCACAAGTTTATGCTCAGTCGGTGACGGGTGGTATGCTGCAACCTGCCGATCAAGGTGAAGCAGTGCTTGATCTTCAGCAACGCTTATCGGAATTGGGCTATTACAGCGGCCCCGTCACAGGTTATTTTGATGCGACAACCCAGGAAGCTGTTTCGCGTTTTCAGCAGGAAAATGGCTTAACCCCAGACGGAATTGTGGGAGCCGCAACAGGCAGTGTGCTATATCAGGGAGGGGGAGCAAGTGCTCCAGATTCTGCCAGCCCCGCAGCTTCAGGCTCACTTCAGATTAACGATGGCGGTGCTTCTGTCACAGAATTGCAGCAACAGTTGGTGCAGCTTGGCTATTACACCGGAGCCGTGACGGGTGTGTTTGATCAGCAAACTCAGGCAGCGGTGATGAGCTTCCAGCGCGATCGAGGCTTGTCTCCAGACGGAATTGTGGGTAGCGCAACGCAATCGGTGCTCTATCAGTCCCCTGCTGCAACGACCCCAACCGGAGCCGCTTACACGCCCTCCGAAACCCCAAATGACGGCTTGCTGCAATTAGGGGATGTTGGTTCAGAAGTCAGCGCCTTACAGTCGCAGCTACAGGCTTTGGGCTACTACGATGGGCCAATCAGCGGCAGCTTTGGCTCACAAACGCAAACCGCCTTAATTGCGTTTCAACAGTCCCAAGGGCTTACAGCAGACGGGATTGCTGGCCCTAGAGTGAGTAGTGCGCTTTCAACAGCTAGCCCAACGGTTGCGGCTGTGCCACAGTCTACGGTGCAACAATCTACAGCGCCACAATTTGAAGGGCAGCCCATACCATCTGGTCAATCTACGGGACAACCTACCGTTACTTCGCCTCCAGCCAGTTCCCTAACGACGCCTCAAGCAACAACCGCTACAGTTGCTCCTGCCATAACCCAACCCACCATCCCGAATACTGGCAATCCTAGTATCGTTCAAGTTCCGCCCATTGCCTCAACATCTGCTCCGGCATCGGTGCTGCCGCCTCCCAGCCCACAGGCCCAGCCTGTTGCCATTCAGCCAGCCGGAAATTCTAGTAACCCGCCCGTGATGCGCTCCAACCTTGAGTCGGGTCGGTTCAGTATTGCAGAGCTTCAAAGACGGCTGCAAATGCGGGGATTTAATCTAGGGGATACGTCGGGCGTTTATGACTCCACGACGCAAGATGCGATTATGCAGGCTCAACAGTCCTACGGCATTAGCCCCAGTGATTTAGGAGACCAGTAATTTAGGAGACCAGTAATTTGGGTGAGTAGGTCGCTAAAAATTTGATCTCCCCTAATTTCGTTCAGAGAGGATTTCGCTCAGAGAGGTTAGGGGAGATAGCCTACAGCACTTTCTCTAGAAACTGGCAGGCGCGTTCGCTGTTGGGTTTCGTGAAAAAGATATCAGGTGGAGCATCTTCGGCCAGCCGCCCGCCTTCCAAAAACAGAATCCGATTTGCCACCTCGCGCGCAAACCCCATTTCGTGCGTCACGATGGCCATCGTCATACCGCTGCGTGCCAACCCTTTGATCACATCTAGCACTTCTTTCACCATCTCTGGGTCGAGGGCGGAAGTCGGTTCATCAAACAGCATAATTTCGGGCTGCATCGCTAAGGCACGAGCAATAGCTACCCGCTGCTTCTGCCCGCCCGATAGCCGAGACGGATACGCCTCTGCCTTTTCAGCTAAACCCACCTTCGACAGCAAATCCTTGCCTAGCTGATCGGCTTCTACCTTTGGCGTTTTTTTAACCTTAATTGGGCCGTAGGTGACATTTTCTAAAGCGGTTTTGTGAGGAAACAAATTGAAGTGCTGAAACACCATTCCCATGTTTTGGCGCACTTTTTTGATGTCTATCTTGCCCGTTGTAATGTCGATGTTGTCAATGTAAACCCTGCCACGTGTAGGAAACTCTAGTAAATTGAGGCAGCGCAGAAATGTAGATTTGCCGCCGCCAGATGGGCCAATAATGGCAACGACTTCTCCTTTTTTAATTTCCGTGGAAATATCTTTGAGAACGTCGAGCTTACCGAATGATTTGCAAAGAAACTCAGTTCTAATCACTTCTACGCATCCTCCTTTCAAAACCTTGAGCCACCCAAGTTAGGCTCATCACCATCAAGTAATAAATCAAGCCGACAAAAATCAGTGGCTCAAAGTAAATAAACTTCTCTGAAGCCACAATTTGTCCGCGTCGCATCAAGTCAAGCGCCCCCACCGTAGATACCAGCGAGGAGTCTTTCAGCAGGGCAATGCTTTCGTTGACAAGGGCAGGCAAAATGTTTTTGAACGCCTGTGGCAAAATAATGTCCCACATCATCAGCGGGTAAGCTACGCCCAGCGTCATGGCTGCTTCGCGTTGCCCTTTATCGACTGCTAAAATGCCGCCGCGAATGGTTTCAGAACTGTAGGCTGCCGAGTTGAGCGAAAAGGTAATCACCCCTGCCTGAAAGGGAGGAATGGCATAGCCGATCAACTGGGGCGTTGAGAAATAGATAATGGCAAGCTGCAAAATCAGCGGTGTCCCGCGAAAAATTGATGTATAGAAATCAGCAAACCATTTCAGCGGTCTAATATTGGAGATTTTAAAGATTGATAAAATCGTTCCCCAAGCGAACCCAATCAACGCCGAAACCAGCGTAAATGCAAGCGTTATTCCAATGCCTTGCAAAATGAAGGGAATGTTGGGAACAATTTTGCCGAAGTCTAAAACCAGCCCTGTTTGACCAATTGCTTGACCGAGAATCTGGGCTAAAAAGAAACTATTAAAACAATTAACAAAATCCAGCACCATGCCTCACGAAGTCCTCATACAGCTATATCTTCAGGAAATATTGGTATTTTCCTGGCTTTGATCGCCTAATCTCGCAACAAGTGGCAAAAGTTTACACTGAACATGATGAGGAAAAGGTAGCTAAAACAACCCCAGTTCAATCAATCTAGGGCTTCAGCGCTTCAGGGGGGCTTTCACTCACGGCATCAAACCATTTCAGCGCCAGTTGATCAAGTTCGCCGGTGGTTTTCATTTCGCTAATCACCTGATCAAATGCTTGCACCAACCGAGATCCTTTTGTAAAAGCAATTGCCGCTCCAGAGTTGCCCGGAATGGAGGGAATCTGATGTATTTCTAGATCGGGATTTACTGCAAGGTAGCCTGCGGCTGCCGACTCTGCCACAAGTGCTGCGTTGATGCGTCCTGCCTTTAGTGCTTGAACGAGGTCACTCATCTGCTGAAGCGATTTGATTTTAATGTTTGGGATTTCCCTCACCCGCTGGGCTTGGATGGAACCCTGCCGAACGCCGACGATCTTACCCCGCAGGTTTTCAAGAGTGGATAGCCCACTGCCTCGCTGAGACAAAACTGCATGGTTCGGCACATGATAAAGCTGCGTGAAGTCAACATTTTGCCTACGGGTTTCAGTTGGAACCATCCCCGCCATCACAAAGTCGGCTTGCCCAGACTGAAGTACTGGAATTAAGCGATCAAAGTTAATGGTGTCGATTTGCAGTCCATACCCTAGCTTTTCAGTAATGTGTTCAGCCAAGTCGATATCAAACCCCTTCACCTCCGAGCGACCGTCAACCGTTTCAATGAATTCGTAGGGCGGGTAGTCTGCTGAGGTGAACATCACCAGGGTTTTGGCAACATTGCCGCTGTTGTTATCAATAACGTTATCAGCAATCTCTCTGCCCGGATTGCAAGCCACGAGCAGAGAGAGTACCAGTCCAACGAGAATCGCAAACCGAAACTGAAAGCGTTTCATCTTCAGTGCTCAGAGCTGGTTTCGTGATGCAATCCCGCCCTGCTACAAGTCCTTCAAAACCTGCCTCAACCCAGCGGGATCGCTTGGCTCTGAAATCTCTTTAGCTTTCAGATGTGGGAGCAGGCGAATTCTCCCCAAACCATTTTGCAATCAGTTCATCCATCGTGCCGTTTGTTTTCATTTCTTCCAAAATTGGGTTGAACTGAGCCACCAATTCCGACCCCTTCGGGAAGGCAATCGCTGACCCTGACGCTCCCTCATTCGGAATCACATTCAATTCCAGATCAGGGTTCGATTCGACATAGCCTTTGGCAACGGTGTCTTCAACAATCAGTGCCTCTACTCGACCCGATTTAAGCTCCTGAATCATTTCGCTGATGCGGTTGAGCGACTTCACCTCAGCGCCCTGCATTTCTTTCGCGGCTTGCTCTTGAATTGAACCCAACTGTACGGCAACTGTTTTGCCATTCAAGCTTGCAGCAGAAGTGAGGTTGCTGCCTGCCTTCGCCACAATCGTGTTTTTAGCCTCGAAGTAAATACTGGAAAAGTCTACGTTTTGTTTGCGTTCCTCAGTGGGGGTCATGCCCGCCATTACAAAATCAGCTCGCTTTGACTGCAACGCCGGAATTAGACCGTTGAAATCAATGTTGTCAATCCTGAGTTCCCTACCCAGTTCCCCAGTAATGTACTTAGCAATGTCTATATCAAAGCCAACAATTTCTTGGCTACCGCTGCTAGAGTCCACATATTCGTAAGGAGGATAGTCGGCAGAGGTCGCCATGATCAGGGTGGCGTTGCCAGCAGTAGTACCACCACCGCCGCCGCCAGCATTACAAGCAGCTACTGCTGTAACCGTCAGTAGTGCGCTTAAAAAAGCAGTTAGTAAAAAACGAAGTCGTTTCATAGCCATCAGCCTAGTTGAAAAAGAAATAGAGTGTTGTGTGAAGCGATAAACGCACGCTCAGTCTCTGCGCTCATCTTATGTAGCATCTAGTTAGCCAAACTATCACTCACTAGCCCAATCAGAATGATCGTTGGAATAACACAGGTGTATGGACGCTGAACTGAGCCTTCCGACAGATTTTGAGCAATCCCTATGCTACAGCCTGGATTACGATACGTGCCTGTCTTCAGAATGTTTTCTCGATCTTAAGATAAATGAGTTCTCTATAATGACGGCTCAGCCTATTACCAGCCTAAAGATAGCACCCCTACTTCAGGTCAAGAATGACTCACAAGATACAAAAATATAGAAATAGGAGGAGGATAGCTCTGGTTTAAGCAGAATGAGGGTGGTTAAAGACCCAAATCAACTCCAATTCGGTGAGCACAAGCGAAACCAGAGAAAGCAACGGCGTTAAGTCCTTGTCCAGGAAAGGTGCTGTCGCCCACGCAGTAAAGTCCGGGGAGGGCAGTGCGGTTAAACGGCATTCCTAACAATCCCATCAGTTTGCGGCTTGGAATCGGGCCATAAGTGCCGTCATCGCGTCCGAGAAAGCGGCGGTGGGTGCGCGGTGTGCCAGCTTCCTGATAGTCGAGTCCGGCTGCCAAACCTGGAAAAATTTTCTCTAATCGGTTCACGATTTGCTCAGCGATGTCTTCTTTCTTTTGCTCATATTCGCTCGGCGAAAGGTCTTGCCAGTCTTCGATCCAGCTTGGGGTGAAGGTATGCAAAATATGGCAGCCCGGCGGCGCTAATTCAGGATCGAGCAGCGTGGGGATAGAGACAAAAATCGTGCCGTGCGGAGATTCCATCTGCTGCCAGTCTTCTAGCAAAACGTGATGGCATTCGGTTCCGGGAGGCAAAACATCAGCCTTTACTCCCAAATGCAAACTAAAAAAGCTAGGTGATTTTTGATAGCGTTGCTGCCATTTCTGCTCAGATTGGGGCACCTGGGCAGGCGGCACTAATTTACCAAACGTATCCCAACGGGTTGCATTTGAGACAATTCGCTTGGCGCGATAAACTTCTCCGGTCGCCAACTTCACCCCAGTCGCTCGCCCCTGCTCACAGACAACTTCAGTCACTCTGGCTTTGTAGCGAATTTGTCCGCCTGCTTTTTCCAGCCCTTCGACCAGCTTTTGAGCAATTTGCCCCACGCCGCCTTTGGGATAGTTGATGCCGCCATAGTGTCGATCGCTGAACACCATGCCAGCGTTGATCATCGGCGTCCGGTCAGCCGGCACAACCGACCAGATATAACACTCCATGTCAATAAATTTCAGCAAAGTGGGGTCTTGGATGTAGCGACGGGCAATGTCTCCCACGTTTTGCGGGAGATACTTCACCAACCCCAAACAAGCCAACGGATGCTGAAAGAAGACCCGCATCAGATAACGTGGCTCTTCCAGGGAGAGCAAATCCATTACGTTGAGGCAGTTGAAAACTTGCCAACATTCATCGTAAAACTGCCGGATACCCTGCTGCTCGTGTGGAAAGTGATCGGTCAGTTCTTGCAAAAAATTCTCATAAGCTCGGTGAACTTTGAGCATCAAGCCATCCGGCAGATGATAGTGAACCTGTACCGGATCGGGAATGGTATCGAGGCGAACGTTCACAGCTTCAAGGGCACGAGTCAGCAGATTTGTTGTGCCCCGGCTGCCAAACCCAAAAATCATCGAAGCCCCCACATCAAAGCGATAGCCCGACCGCTCGAAATAGCCTGCACTGCCGCCCGGAATCAAATACCGCTCTAGAACCAACACCTTCGCACCTTTGGCAACAAGCTGGGTAGCGGTGACTAACCCGCCAATTCCAGAGCCAACTACAATGATATCGAATGTTTCAGATGCAGCGAGGCCGGTTTGCAGAGCGGGAGCGGTCGCCAAATCGTTTGGACGGTCTTCAGGTGAAGGCGAAACAGGAGCAGGAGAGGCAGAGGGCATAGCAACTGAGCGGATGATCTGAACTTTATCTTCTTCTAGTGTATCGGTCGTTGGCCTCTAACTCTATCCTTCCAATTCCTTTCCAATCCTCCGCCCCTAGAAATGCTCTTAAAAAATGGGGGATTGGTCTGCTGACCAACCCCGCCTGCCGATCCTTTGAGAGGAGAACACTATGACTTAATACTAGGCTTATTGAAAATAACTGTCAATAGCAAATAGGAGAAATTCTCATTAGTTGCCACCAGGTTTAAGTTGGAGAGGCATGATTTGATTTCAAGTCAAGGCGCTGATTTGGCTCAGTCAAGCTGCTTAGCTTAACGAGTTTTCACTACAAATTTCTCCTGATTAGATGAATTGAAGGCAGGACGAGTTGGCTTAAATGCCCTGAGAGCGGGCATAATCAGATGTAGGGGTGCATTGACACACTCGCCAGAGTTGCGTCAAGATCATGAGCGACATTCACAAAACTTAGTAAAGGCTGTATTGCATGTCCCTTGAACTGGTATCCCTTGAAACGATTCAAGCCATTGCGCATCAATACGGCTATTGGGCGGTTTTTGGCGGCATTCTGCTAGAAAATACGGGCGTTCCCCTGCCCGGAGAAACGATTACCTTGGTAGGCGGCTTCTTAGCAGGGAGCGGTGAACTTAACTACTGGTGGGTGCTCGGCAGCGCTGTAGCCGGGGCCGTAATTGGCGATAATTTGGGCTATTGGATTGGGTATTACGGCGGTTGGTCTTTGCTGACGCGAGTGGGGCGACTGTTTCGCTTGAAGGAAGAGCAACTGATTGAAGTCCGCGACCGATTTGCCGAGAATGCCACTCAAGCTGTGTTTTTAGGGCGGTTTGTCGCCTTGTTGCGGATCTTTGCAGGTCCGCTGGCCGGAACCGCGAAAATGCCTTACTCCAAGTTCTTGCTATGCAATTTCGCCGGGGCTGCAACGTGGGCGTCAGTGATGGTGAGCTTGGCTTATTTCGTGGGTAAGCTTGTCCCGCTGGAGCAACTGATTACCTGGGTGGCTGAGTTTGCTTTTGTGGCGCTGGGGTTAGTGCTCGGTTGGGTTGCGCTCACCTATTGGCTAGAGCATCGGAAGTTTGCCACAAAATCGGCAGAATCACAGAAATAAAGAATGGCAATTTGCGAACAAAAAACCTCCCAGCTTGCGACCGGGAGGTGTGAATCAGGGTGCATCTACCACTCTATTAAGCGGGCAGAATTTCGCTAATCAGGAGAGTTAGACCATTTTTACGATTGCCTTTACCGAGGCTTCAGAAATTACTGGAATTGCTTTATCAAGAACTTACAGAGCCGTTCTAAACGATTCGTGAGCGCAAGATCCCCTCTGCCTTGCGCTCTATCATCAAACTTCCCGCTCAACCAGAATTACATTCTCTGTCACCTGCTCAAACGTATCGTCGTGGCTAATCACAAAAAGCTGCCGGAACGTTTTGATGTTGGCAATCGCTTCTGCCAAACTTTGACGACGCGGACGATCCATATTAGTAGTCGGCTCATCAAAAAAGGCGATATCAATATCAGCGAGAACACGTAGCAGCGCAAGGCGAACGGCTAATGCAGCACACATTTGTTCCCCGCCTGACAGGTTAAGCAAACGGCGGTTGTGCGCCCCTTCCTGGACAAGCACCTCATAGTCCCGCGTCCACTCTAGCGCCACATTCGGGCGGTTCAGCAATTCTCGAAACAGCCGATCGGCTTCACGAGAAATGGTTTGCACATAGCGTTCGGTGATGCGCGGCCCAGCCTCCTTATAAACTCTGCGAGCAAAGCTGATAAACTTACGCACTTTCTCTTTTTGCTTTAGGTCAACTTGGGCCCGATCGCGTTTCTTCACAATTTCTTGTAGCCCTTCAATTTGGCTCTCCCATTCGGCCAGCAACTCTCGCTGTTGCGGCAGACTGCCAATAATGCGATCGGCTTGACTGCGCGTTTCGCTGTAGGCTGCTTCGATGGTTGCATAGCGTTCTGAATTGTAGGTTTGCAGCAGTTGGTCAAATTCGGCTTGCACCTGTTGGCGATCGGCTGCGATCTGCTGAAGTTGGGTCAGCGTGTCTTGCAACTCTGCCATCAAAGGAGCCATCTGATTCGCGTCTTTTTGATACTCCAAATAGGTAAGGTAGCCTGCCTGATAGGTTTGGCGCTGCTGCTGCTGCTGCTCGGCTGCGGTTTCAAGTTCCGCAAATTGGGCAAGCTGTTCATCCAAGTGGGCGATGGTTTGCTGAAGGGCAGCACATTGGGTTTCCACGGCTGAATGCTGAGCGCTCAAGGAGGACTGCTGCTCTAGATCTCGTTGAATCAGATGAACGCGCCCTTTGGGGTTGCCAAGCTGGTTAAGTTGATCGAGCAGCAGCGCTCGGTGCTGTTGCCAGTCGGCTTCGGTGCTGAGGGTCTCCTGAAGGTCAGCAATTCGAGTTTGATATTGTTCTACATCAGCCTGTCGTTCTGTATATTGCGCTTGTTTTGCCTCTAGTGTGGCCAGCGCCAGTCGGGATTGCTGAACCGCATGAAGTTGATGTTTGGTGTGCGTAAGCTGCTGCTGAAGTTTAGCAGGCGAAATTTGTTCCGATAAGTCCGACAAGATCCGCCAGAGCGCGTTAATTAATTCCGTGTTCAGACTCATCCCTGCTTTCACTGCCAATATGGCCGATTCAACAGGGATATTGGCTAACAGCGGCATTCGTTGCTGAATATCACGTTGCATACTGTTTAGCATTTCAAGTGCTTGTTCAACCTGATATTGATGCTGATCGCGGCGAGATTCTCCCACTGTTACTAGCTGCCGTAATTCTGCCTCAAACTGTTTCGCTGCTTCAATTCGGCTTAACTGTTCCTGAAGTCGATCGCGCTTTTGTTCTAAAACCAGAATTTGATCAACGTCAGTTTGGCGAGCTTGGGTTTGCTCAATGTTTTGCAAAAGCTTGGCTTGTTCGGCTTGCAGATGGTTCAGTTGACGCGATAAATTTTGTTGCTCTAGCTTAAATGCCTGAAGCTGATTCAGGTGGTCAACGGCATCAGCCTGCTGTTGTTCTAATTCGTTCTGCTGCGCCACAAACGGCCGAAGTCGGGTCATTTCTGCTGCCGCACTCGCCAGCGTTTCGAGTTGAAGGCTCAGGCGAGTTAGCTGTTTTTGCTGTTCAATCAAGCGTTTTTGCTGAGCTTCGCGCTGTTGCCAAAGCGTTTGTCGTTGCTTAAGCTGCTGTTCAATCTGCTTCAGTTCGGCTTCGGCTTGCTGGTAGCCTTGATAGTTGGGGCGATTGGCAGTGCACACCTCAACCGCATATTTGGAGCGTTGAACAGCCTGTTCCAGGATGCTGATCGCCTGCTGTTTACCCTCTGCCTGCGCTGTCAACCCTTGCAGCCGCATCGTAATTTGTTGAATTTGCTGCGCTTGTGATGCTAATTGATCTTTCTCCGCCTGCAATTTGACCAGATTTGCCTCTAGCTGCTGCAACAGCGTCTCATTTGCGGCAATCTCTTGGCTCAGCGTTTGGCGGCGGGCCTGTAGCGGCTGCCACTCTAGCAGGTGTTCCTCATAGTCCGCGAGGCTGCGTTCCAAGCTTTCCACCTCAGCTTTGCCATACTTCTCCAACGACAGTAGATCTTGAGTCGTTTGGCGGTATTCTTCGACTTTCAGCACCGAGTCAAAAATTTGCTTGCGCTTATCCGGCGGCTGGAGAAAATCGGCAGTGAAGGTTCCCTGCGGGACGCCAATAGTGTTCGAGAACAGGCGAGCCAGATCGGTTCCGGGCGCAACCCCCAACTGCTGCCGCAACCACGGCACAATTTCGTCTTCGATGTGCTTATAGTCGAGCTTCACCCCCAACTGCGGATCAAAAATGGTGTAGCCTCGTGCTGTACAGCGCTGAACTTCATAGGTGCGGCTGTCTCGATTCGAGATAAACGCCACCGTCACCTGAGCGCTTCCCGACCCGTTGCGGATCAGATCTTCATTTTTGTAACTCCCCCGATGGTTAAACATCACCCAGGCAATCGCTTCCAGGATGCTGGTTTTCCCTGCGCCATTCTCCCCACAAATCGCATTAGTCCCAGGCTGAAACGTGAAGTGTCGATCGCTATGAGACTTGAAGTTCCTGAGTGTAACCGAAAGGATTTCCATATCGCCTGCTTGTCCTATCCAGTCCTCATCTTATCGGAGTTTCTAAGAACGGTTGTACCATACTGGATATGTTTAGGGTAATTTTAAAAAAGCAGGAGACAGAAGGGAAAACAGAGGAGAGGAGGAGATTGCGTGTAGGTAGGTTTTGCCAGGGGCTGTCGTCCATTCCAGCGAGAACCCTGACGATGGTAGAGGGAAAGCCCCTCGCTTGTCTGGGCGGGCGGGCGCGATCTGGCGGATGCCATCAACCGTTTGACCATGATTTGACCATGATTTGACCACGAATGGATGACGTGCCCTAGCAGCCCACAACTGAACCAGTCCCATCATTTCCTAAACTGCCCCAACCCACCTCCTCCCCATCCAACCCACATCCCCCATTCCCTCCTGCCCTCTCTGGAGCAACTTTTTTTCATAACAGGTTTCGATCACCCCTGGAGAAAGGGTGCAGTTTTGAGATATCTTAAACTAAGAAAATTAATAAATTGTTACGGAATCCCTCATGAGTCTATTAATTGTTGGTGCCACTGGGACTTTAGGAAGGCAAATCACCCGCCGCGCCCTAGATGAGGGATACAAGGTGCGCTGTCTGGTGCGAAGCTTGCGAAAAGCCGCTTTTCTGAAAGAGTGGGGCGCTGAGTTGATCCAAGGCGACCTCTGTAAACCTGAGACGCTGCCTCCTGCCCTAGCTGGAATCACTGCTGTGATCGATGCTGCGACGACTCGCCCCACTGATTCGCTCAGCATCCGACAGCTCGATTGGGACGGTCAGGTGGCCTTGATTCAAGCCGCTAAGGCTGCAAAGGTGGAACGGTTCATTTTCTTTTCGATTCTGGATGCCGAGCAGTATCCAGAAGTGCCATTGATGGAGATTAAGCGTTGCACTGAGCAATTTTTGGCAGAATCTGGCTTAAATTACACGATTTTGCGTCCTTGTGGCTTCATGCAGGGGCTAATTGGACAATACGCGATTCCTGTTCTAGAAAAGCAGGCAGTTTGGGTGATGGGCGACAGTTCACCAATTGCTTATATGGACACCCAAGATATTGCTCGGTTTGCGGTGGCAGCCTTGCAAAAGCCTGAAACAATCAACCGCACTTTTCCAGTGGTGGGGCCGAGAGCTTGGGGCGGCTATGAAATTATTCGCCTCTGTGAACGGCTGTCGGGGCGGGAAGCTAAAGTCTCTCGAATGCCGATTGGGTTGCTGCGAGCGTTTCAAAAAGGATTGCGCTTCTTTCAGTGGGGTTGGAACACGGCAGATCGACTGTCCTTCACCGAAGTGATTGCAACGGGCAAGCCCTTAACGGCTTCAATGGACGAAACCTATGCGGTGTTTGGCATCGATCCGCAGGAGATCACCACACTGGAAAGCTACATGCAAGAATACTTCAGCCGGATTATGAAAAAGCTGAAGGAGTTGGAATACGAGCGGGAAAAAGCAAAGGAGAAAGCCCGCAAAAAACGTAGCCCGTTTAAGTCAGCGACAGCAGCCAAGTCTGCCACCAAAAAGTAGAAAACTGACAAAGCTACTGCACCCGCTCTTCACCGAGAGCCGTTGTTTGCCGTTGGTTAAAATACATGGCCCGCAATACTAGAGCCGGATCAACCCAGTTTTCGTTGTACTTCAAACCCCAGTGCAGGTGTGGGCCGGTGGTGCGGCCGGTCATGCCAACCCGACCAATTCGAGAGCCGGCCGGCAACTGCTGATTTTCCCAAATCTGAATGCCACCATCCCGGTCAATCATGTAGCGCTTACCGTCCTCTTTTTCGACATGCCCCTGCATGTGGCAATAAATATGCAGCCAAGGCCCTGACTCTACTACCACCGACGTGCCGCAATTGCTGTCATCGGAAACTTCAACTACTTTGCCGCCCCACCAATTGCGAATGTAGCTGCC
>JAAUQT010000230.1 GCA_012033495.1 Cyanobacteria bacterium RM1_2_2
TCTTAGCCAAGCCCGGAACGGCTTCTTCTACGTCACTTTTCACAGATTTCCGCAGCTTGTTGTAAGAGGCGCGCACAACCCCATTATTCGATTTCTCGATCTTGGTATCTGTGATGCTGAGCAACATATCGGCTGTCCGAGCCCGGTTTTGGGTCAAATATTGGACTGGATCACCTGATTGAACACCTTCATCCCACATTGGGTCAAGGGCAGCAAGGGCATCTGGCAAAAGCCGCTGGATGGCTCCTGAGATGTAACTCGGCTCAACTCCTTTAACAACGCCGTAAGCTGCCTTCAACGCCAATCCGGAAATTCCGCCTTTTGCAGCTACTTGTTCATCCATTAACTTGGCACAGTCTGCGGCCAAATTTTTTCGCGTAGTTTGATCGCCAATCTTATCGCTGAGGCCCATATTGACTATTCTCAACATCAATGTGTGTCAACTCATTATTATTGGAGACCTTGAGTCAAATTCAATGTTTTTGCTTCAACTTTCGATGTTACTTAACAAAAATGTAAATTTTTCTTCAATATCACTCAAGTCTGCGGTGGAGCCGCCAGCCGATTAGAAGCGATCAGGTTTGGTTCGCGTAGATTTTGTAGAGCTGGTAGATTTGGCTGTAGATCTGTCAGTATTTGGGTTGAGACGAGGTGCAAGAGTACAACTCTTAGCTGGGGTCGCAGTTCCACCCCTCCATCCTAAACTTTTGGCGTAGTTTTATCATCACCAGCTTTTAATAAGCTAATCGTTGTTGCAGCGGAATTTCCGTGATAAACGCTGTGCCTCCGTCGGGTGTAGAAACAAAGCGCAACTGTCCGCCATGTTTTTGGGTAATAATTTTGTAGCTGAGCGACAAGCCCAAGCCGGTTCCTTTCCCCACCGGTTTAGTCGTAAAAAATGGATCAAATAAACGATGACGAATCGACTCAGGAATTCCAGAACCGTTATCAGCAATCTGAATTCTGACCTGATTGTCATAGAGCACTTCAGTTCTAATCTCAATTTTGGGCTTAAAGTCATTTGAGTGCTTCTCCATCTCTTCTTCAAGTGAATCAATGGCATTCACCAAAATATTCATAAATACCTGATTGAGTTCTCCTGCATAGCATTCCACTAACGGTAAAGCAGCGTACAATTTGTGTACTTCGATCTCAGTATATCCAGGTCTAGCTTTCAGCCGATGCTGTAGAATCAGCAGCGTACTATCCATTCCTTCATGAATATCCACCGCCTTCATTTCGGCTTCATCCTGACGCGAAAAATGTCCCAGCGAGCGGACAATTTTTTGAATCCGATCGGCTCCCACTTGCATCGAAGCCAAAAGTTTCGGCAGATCCTCCATCAAAAAATCAAGTTCAATTTGGTGAGCTTTGGTTTGAATGTCAGCCGCAGGACTAGGGTAATGGTGTTGATACAGTTGTAATAAATTCAGCAAGTTGCGTGTGTAGTCATCTGCATACTCTAAATTGCCGTAGATAAAACTCACCGGATTATTAATTTCGTGAGCGATGCCCGCCACCAGTTGACCCAAGCTCGACATTTTTTCACTCTGCACCAACTGAGCCGCCAACTGTTGAGCTTGCACCCGCATTTCCGCTTCCGACTGTTGCAGCACTCGCTCAGCTTGCTTGCGTTTGGTGATGTCATGCAGAATCACAATGTATTCCTGGAAGTCCTGATGCGGCCGATCAGAAATTGAGATTTCTAAAGTGCGGACTTGATGATTTTGTAGCAACGATTGTTCACTGCGCGGCAACCACTGCGTTGGATAGGGCGGCAGTTCTGGCAACCACTGACTCAAATTGCTGCCCACTAAATCAGCCAGCGAAACGCCGAAGAAACCCTGAGTCGCCGGGTTAGCGCGTTGAATCACGCCTGCCTCATCGACAACCACAATCCCGTCTTGAGCCACCACAAACAGGTGCTCAGTTGCTTCGCGGGCTTCAGCAATTGCCACCACCGCAGGTAGGCTTGTCCAGCAGGCAATCGCCACCCCCACAAACACAACCGTCATCAGCAAAATGGCTACTAAATTTTCGCCCCCATGAGTCGTGGTATTGTTTAGCCGCGTTCCAAACCACCAGCCTGCTAGCACTGCTCCCGACAGCAGCACAATCAAAATCATCACTTGCATCATCACCGAATCGTTGAAGCCAGCCGAAGATCGGGTTTGATAGTGACGACTCCACCACTGCGGTCGAAAAAAGGCAACCGGAACGCCGCGAATCACCGCATCAATTGCCATGATGCCAACAGGCGGCAGCAGCCCCCAAACAAAATCCTGCCAGCCCCAAGCCACCGCCGCCACCACCAAAACCACGGCTTCCAGCAAAAATAAGCCCAGACTGATACGCGGACACAACACCTCAGGCTGTCTGCGCTGAAGCCACAGCCCCAAATGCAGCATCATCATGCCAAAAAACCAGGTGATGTTACCAAACACGACTAGCCGCGAAACGTCTCCCCACGCTAAACCAATCAAGCTCAACGCCAGCATGAGCACCAGCGCTGGCCCAAACACCCCTTGCCGCGACACAACCGCAAACACAGGCGAAAGATGTCGCTCCAGGGCAAGCTGATAAAGCATTCGAGGGCAAATGGCCACCACCGTCGCGTTATTCAGCAAGCAAACTGCCGCTAGCCAAAACGTCACCACCACTCCTGCAATGCCACCCCAGAACGGCTGCGATGCGGCTAGCAACGTGAGAAACGGATCGCCTGCCAAAGTTGGCTCGGTCGCCAGCCGCATCACCACCCAAGCGCCACCAATAAATACGGGAACTAGCAGCCAAGCCGAAATCGTCAAAAAACGTAGCGTGCCTTTGGGGTTGCGGCTATCTGCCGTGAAAGCTGCCGCCGATTCGCCAGAATAAGTCACCCACACCACCAGAAAAAACCACTGGGCCCATTCCTTAAAGTTTGGCGGGGTTAAGCTTTCTGGAAAGAAGCCCGGACTCGCCGGAGAAACCGCTAGCCAGCCTAACCCCTGCACACAAAACAGCAGCAACAGCCCCAATACGGGCACAATGAAAAACAAATGCAGTAAGCTAATGGCACGAGCGCCACTGAACGCCAGCACCACAGGCAACAGAACTAACCCCACTTTCAGCGCCAAGTCTGGGCAAGGCAAATTCAGCACAGCAAGGTTCGTTTTAATTAAATCTGCCAGCACAATTGCATACACTGGCACAGCAGCCAGCCATGCCGAAAAGAAAGCCAGCGCAATGTATCGGGCAAGCCAAGGATAATCTTGCCAGAGCCGCAGGGTGTAGCTGGACGTGCCACCCGCCAAATCAATGAAGCGCAACCCTAAGCGTTTGACTTGATAATTGACCAACATTCCAATCAAGACAGCCGGAACCCAAACAAAGATGGCTTTGGGGCCGAGTGCCGCATGAACAGCCGGAACCACAATCGGGCAAGCAATGTGAGTAACGACGCCAAACCCCCAAGTTTCTAGAGTGCTGAGGCTGCGAGTCAAGCGATGACGGAGAGCAAAAGTTAGAGCATCAGAATTAGGCATTGGAGATCACAACAGGGAATAAAATTCGCACTAGCGTAATAAACTAGATTAACCAAAGTCAAAAAAGCCAAGCAATAGAACACCTCCCCCCGTTTTGCTCAAGCGACTTCACACTGATAGCATCCTGACAGCCAAACTCAAGGCGTTGTCCTCGCATCAGCCCCGCGCTGTCAGCATCTCTTTGTGAGCTATTCGTGAGGTGGAAAGCCTGTGCTGTATTGCTTGCAATCAGCGTCGGGAGGATGTCACTAGGGTAGTGAATCTGATGCTCTTGTTTTATCAACGATTCTGAAGCGCCATGCAAGTTGAATGGCAAATTGCCAAATCTTACGAAGACATTCTGTATCACAAAGCCGATGGGATCGCTAAAATCACCATCAACCGTCCTCATAAACGCAACGCCTTTCGCCCCAAAACGGTCTTTGAACTCTCCGATGCCTTCACCAACGCCAGAGAAGACCCTCGAATTGGAGTCGTGCTGTTCACAGGCGCAGGCCCCCACACCGACGGCAAATATGCTTTCTGTTCCGGTGGCGACCAGAGTGTGCGCGGGCAAGCAGGCTATATTGACGACGATGGCACACCACGCCTGAATGTGCTGGATTTACAGCGGCTAATTCGCTCTATGCCCAAAGTGGTGATTGCCCTTGTTGCTGGGTATGCGATTGGCGGCGGACATGTGCTGCATCTGCTATGTGATCTAACGATCGCCGCAGAGAATGCCATTTTTGGGCAAACCGGCCCCAAAGTCGGCAGTTTTGACGGCGGATTTGGAGCTAGCTACCTGGCTCGAATTGTTGGCCAGAAAAAAGCGCGAGAAATTTGGTATCTTTGCCGGCAGTACAGTGCCCAGCAAGCCTTAGAGATGGGTTTAGTGAATTGCGTTGTACCCGTGGCAGAGTTGGAGGCAGAAGGCATCCAGTGGGCGCAAGAAATTTTAGAAAAAAGCCCGATCGCAATTCGCTGCCTCAAAGCTGCTTTCAACGCCGATTGTGACGGTCAGGCAGGGCTGCAAGAGCTAGCTGGAAACGCCACGTTGCTCTACTACATGACCGAAGAAGGAGCCGAAGGCAAACAAGCCTTCCTCGAAAAACGTCCGCCCGATTTTCGTCAGTATCCGTGGCTACCGTAAGTCGTTATGATCAGGATGAAGAGGGCTGAATTGGAGTGTTCCCATGAAACTGGCAACTTCATCCGTGCCGCTAAGCAAAGTTAAACCGACGGCCTCTCGCTGGAACTTTTCTGCTACCGATCTAGAAACCGCCGCGCAGCTAGCCTTACACATTGAAGGTGTAATTAACCCGATTGTGGTGCGTCGAGAGCAAGGCTTCAACACCTACGCCATTCTAGACGGCAATTTTGAATACTACGCCATGGCTTACGCCCACCAAATGGATACCCAACGCTGCCTTTTGATCGAGGCCATTGTCGTCGAGCCGCGAGACGAACCCTACATCCAAAAGCAAATCGCTTTATTTCGAGGTCGGTTTACAGAGGTTGCCAAACGCCCCTGTTTAGAGACAGCGCATTTGAGCGCAGCCATGCCCCAATCTCCCATTCCACAGTTGATCCCTGCTTCACTGATAGAAATCTTCAACTTTTCCGACCTTGCCACCTTGCTCAACCAACTGAGACGCATTGGAGTCGCAGGCAAAACGGCTGAAAAATTAGTAGAAGCCATTGAACAAGAGCGCCAGCAGTCTGCGTTTACTTCCTTGAAAGACATTGTGCTGCGGGTGAAAGGATTAACCTACGAAAAAATGATTGCCTTGCTCGAAGCCCAGTAGCGCGTCTAATCGCGTTGCTCAATTCAGAAAACCTCAACTTGAGGGGCAAACAGGCTTTGCAGTCTCAGAGAGCTTGCGCCTGCCTGATACAGCAAATCACCTTTGCCTAGCAAATAGGCGGCTTCGGTGTGCTTGCCTCCCAAAATAATCATCGAATCGGCTTCGCTAGCAGTCCGCAGCGCAACTCGTCCGGGCAGGTTGGAGCGAATGACTGGAGTAACGATTTTTGCTTCAGGACGCTGGGTGGCAATAATCAAATGAATTCCAGCGGCTCGTGCCATGGCTCCCAGTCGTTTGATGCTGAGTTCCAGTCCTTTTGCAGTTTCCTTCTCCGCCATAAAATCGGCATACTCATCAAAAATGCAAACGATTCGCGGCAGCATTTTTTCCGGCGATTGCTCGTGCTTTTGGTTATAGCCGCTCAAATCAGAACAGCCACTCACCTCAAATTTTTGATAGCGAGACTCCATTTCCCTGACCAAATTTTCCATTAAATCAATTGCCCGATCACTTTCTTTCACAATGGGCTGATAAAGCCAGGGGATACGCTCGAATTCAGGAAAGGTGACACGCTTTGGATCGACTAAAGCAATTTTGAGATGATGGGGCGAATGACGTACCAGTAAACTTAAAAGAATCGATCTAAGGAATTCGCTTTTACCGCTGCCGGTTGTGCCGCCCACCAAAAAGTGGCAGGTATTTGGATCAGCTAAATCTGCTTCAATCAAGCTTCCTTCCAAATCCACGCCAATCGCAATTCGAGTTGAGGCAGATGGCAATGAGTTTTGCATCTGAATGTATTGCTCAAAATAAGCAGACTGACGATCAGGGCGCGGCAGATCGACGCTAACATAGCCCGATTGAGGCGCAATCAACGGCGGATAGGACAGCCCCAACTGCACGCGCAAATCATTTGATAATTTGAGAATTGCGCTCACCTTAACGCCCAAATTTGGCTTCAACTTGACGCGAATAAACGCAGGCGCGGCTACAAAGCCCTGATATTCCACATCTACATTAAAAGCGTGCAGCGTTTTGACAAGCTGATGGGCGATCGTATCCGTTGCTACTGGATCGGCTGCAATCGGTTTGCTGTCGCCCGTATTTCGACCTACATTTTGACCTGTACTTTCAAGCAGTTGAGGCGATTCTGATGCGGGTGCGGGTGCTTTAATTTCAGTTTTTTGGCTTCTAAGCTTTTGATGACCAGACTTTTGGTTGCCAGACTTTTGACGACCAGACTTGGGGATTTCAAGCTGATCTTGAGGTTGAATGCGGGCAGCCTCAGAGAAATCAGGTGAGGATTGTACAGGCGAAGAGTCAGTAAAAAAAGTTTGGCATTTTTGATACTGAGGACAAATCTCACACAGATGCGGCTGAGCCGTTGGCGGCGGCGGATCGGGCTGTCCAGGCTGCCAGTTAACCCATTGCTGCATTTGCTGAAGCTTATGGGGAATGAGTTGGTGAACGGTGCTTTCTAGCTCATCCCAAGTAAACGTTAGCTCCTTCCAATCTGGCAAAACGCTGTACACCGCAGAATCAATTGCGACTCCAATTTTCTGGCGCAGCATATAGCCATAGAGCGCGACTTGAGCCAACTGTGCCGCTTGATCCGGCGATTGATAGGTTTTATATTCCACCACACACAGCCGATGCTGGGCAAAATCATACACCAGGCTATCAAGCCGCCCTCTGACAAGCTGCTGTTCCCCATTAGGCAAGCTGAAATGATGGAAAACGTTGAGTTCTTGAGCTAGAAACGTTTTCGAGAAGACTGCTTCGGCGCTACAGTAGTGGCGGTTGCTGACTAGAAGCCCTGCCCAGTGTTCGATGAGGCTCGTTAATCCTTGCCAAAGTTGATGTAACGCTTGGGCTTTTTCAGGCTGGGACTGGATCTGCGATTGTAAGTACGGAAAGAAAACCTCGCGGTAAAATAGTTCGCGCAGCTTAACAGCAACTTCCTCAACTTGCAGGTGCTCTGAGGGCGGTGACAATAACGCTTGAAACTGCGGCTCCTTCAAAGCAGTTTGCACAAACTGATCCGATAAATCATGGAAAGCGTTGCCAATTCCCAACGCCTGATTGTCAGGCAAAAAGAGCGTCATGCTATTAAAATGGTGCGCCAAGTAAAAGAGGCGAGCGCACTCAAATGCAACGCGGACTTTAGTAACACTGAAAGCAGTGGAATCAGTCAAAGCTGGTTTATTCACGAAACTGCCAGGGGAGTTGGTTCGCTGGAGCAAATGTTGATGAACATGAGCCACATAGACTGTGTCCATTCTGGCGTAAAGTAGCTGTTTCGGGTTGAGTGGTCGCTGTCCCCAATTGCTGCCCTGCTGTTCTTGATCGACCTCCGTAAACTGACAAAGCACTTTCGCCAAAGTTTTCAGTTTGCGGTCAGGTGTTCCCAACGCTGCTAAGTCGATAGTTTTAGCCAGTTTGAACGTGCAGGTAACATTTCGAGCGTCGCGGTTGCCCAGAAATTTAAGATCGTAGCTGGCGTTGTGAAATACCTTCTCAATCTTGCTATTTTTCATGATTTGATCAATGAAAAACTGAGTCAAATCAGGATACTCTAACACATCCAAAATATCGGTGAACTCCCCGCTGCGATCGGTCAGCAATTCTAAATTCAAATTTTGACAGCAGGAGCAAGTGAGGAGAGGATGGAGGTCTGTAAGCGAAAGCAGCCAGATGAAACCCCTCCCCCTCAGTTTTGCGGTATTGCTGGGCTATCTTTGCC
>JAAUQT010000016.1 GCA_012033495.1 Cyanobacteria bacterium RM1_2_2
CTTCAAAAAGGGGGGAACCGAACCCAAAATGGCTTGAAGTCCCCCTTTCTAAGGGGGATTTAGGGGGATCAGCCCAGGTTTTAGACTCCTACGCAAGATGTGTGTACACCGCAGCCTTACGAAAGGGGGTTAGGGGGGATCGTTCGACTTGTGTGTACACCGTAGCCTTAAAAGGAGGTTTGAGGGAGCTAACTGCGTAAGTCCTACTGAAATAAAAATGGCTGCGCACCAGAATAAATTCAGTCAGCGAAAACAACGCAAGCGATACAATGATTGAGTCCATAGGCGAATGACTGAATAGGCGACGCAATGCGGATTTCATTAAACTGGCTGCAAGAACTGGTAAACTTCACCCTCTCCCCGACTGAATTGGCCGATGCGTTGACGATGGCAGGCTTTGAAGTGGAAGACATCGAAGATCGCCGCACGTGGGCCGAAGGCGTCGTGATTGGGAAAGTGCTGACCCGCGAAAAACACCCGAACGCCGACAAGCTAAGCGTCTGTACGGTGGATATTGGCGCAAAGACTCCTTCTACCATCGTTTGTGGAGCCGCCAACGTTCGGGCTGACATTTACGTGCCTGTGGCAACGCTCGGTAGTTTTCTCCCCAAAGTGCAGCCAGATGGCTTGAAAATTAAACCCGCCAAACTGCGGGGAGTCGCCTCAGAAGGAATGATTTGCTCGCTGGCAGAACTGGGGCTAACCAAGGACTCGGAAGGAATTCACATCTTCCCGCAAGCTGACCTGAAGCCCGGCAGCGATGCCCGCCCTTACCTCGGCTTGAATGACGTAATTTTGGATCTCACCTCGACTGCCAACCGCGCTGATGCCCTCAGCATGATTGGGATTGCGCGAGAAGTAGCGGCGATTACGGGCGCAGAATTGAAGCTACCCGATGTTTCGGAAGTTCCGGTGCAGTCGGGTGATGATCTGACTATCAAAATCGAAGACGGCTGCCCAATTTTTATCGGGACAGTCCTGACGGGCTTAAAAATTGCTCCTTCTCCGGAATGGCTCCAGCGGCGGATTGTGGCAGCCGGCAGCCGCCCGATCAACAACATCGTTGATGTCACCAACTACATCATGCTGGAATGGGGTCAGCCGCTTCATGCCTTCGATTTGGATCGCCTCCAAGCCGCTGCCGGAAAATCTGACTTAACCCTGGGTGTCCGCTATGCCCGCGCTGGCGAAACCTTGACCACGCTCGACAGCCAAACCCGCACCCTACAAGAGCAAACCCTGCTGATTACCGCCAACGACCGTCCGATGTCCTTAGCAGGCGTGATGGGCGGCGAAGCGACTGAAGTTCATGCCGAAACCCAGAATGTGCTGCTAGAAGCGGCCGTGTTTGATGCGGCTGTCATCCGGCGGTCGGCTCGCTCTCAGGGAATGCGGACGGAAGCCTCGGCCCGCTATGAGCGGGGTGTCAATCCGGCAGAACTCATGCTGGCTTGCCGTCGGGCGATCCGGTTGCTGACCGAACTGGCAGGCGGCACAGTTGGAACGCAGGCGGTTGACGAACGCACGACCCAAACCACCACCCGCACAATTGAACTACGGCTAGAGCGGGTCAACCAAGTGCTGGGGCTGGTGATCACGAATCCAGAAGTCCGTAAGGGCAACGCCGAACTCACCGACGAAGATTTGGGCGAACTGACTGCCGCCGACATAGAGCACACCTTGACCGCGCTGGGCTGCGAGTTGACCGCAACTGACCCCGGCATTTGGACAGTCACCGTGCCGCCCTACCGCTATCGAGATCTAGAGCGCGAAATTGACCTGATCGAAGAAGTGGCGCGGCTCTACGGCTACAACAATTTCTGCGACACCCTGCCCGACAAATCTGAGGCCGGCTACCTTCCCGATGAACAGGTCGCCATCCGCAGCATCCACAAGGCGCTTCAGGCAGTGGGCTTAACCGAAGTGGTGCATTACACGCTCGGCAAACCGGATAACGAAAATCAGATTGTGCTGGCGAATCCGCTGTTTTCCGAATACTCGGCTTTGCGCACGGAGCTACTTTCCGGGCTAATTACCGCCTTCCAATACAACCTGGAGCAAGGCAACGGCGCGCTGAATGCCTTTGAAGTAGGGCGGGTGTTTTATCGAGAAGAAGACGGGCTGCACGAAGAAGATCGGGTGGCTGGCATAATGGGCGGCGATCCGTATCGCGGCCGCTGGACAAATAGCGGACGTGAACAGCCCATTACTTGGTATGAAGCCAAAGGCATGTTGGAAAGCGTCTTCACCCGCCTAGGGTTGCAGGTAGAATATCAGCCTGATCGCCGCAATTCGCTTCTTCACCCCGGACGCACAGCTTCTCTATGGGTGAATGGCGACCGCTTAGGCACCTTTGGGCAACTGCATCCCCAACTCCGGCAAGAACTTGGACTCCCTGATCAAGTCTACGGCTTCGATCTGAGCCTAGATGTGCTGCTCGACCACATGCTGCAAGAAGACAAGCTAATTCCCGTCTTCCAGCCCTACTCCTCCTATCCCGCTTCCGATCGAGATATTGCTTTCTTTGCGCCGATTAAATTCTCGGTAGCCGAAATTGAACGAGCGATCCAGAATGCAGGCGGAACCCTGCTCGAATCGATCGAGCTATTCGACGAATATCGCGGGCAAAACGTCCCTGACGGTCAACGCAGTCTCGCCTTTCGGTTAGTCTACCGCTCCCCTGACCGCACCCTTACTGACGAGGAGATCAAACCCGTCCATGACAAAGTGCGGGAAGTGCTGGAGGAGAAGTTTCAGGTGGCGCTTAGGAGTTGATCGGTGGGTGGGGTAGATGAGAAAATCACCTTTACAAGCCGTCTACCCGCCTCTACCCGCCTCAATCTACTCACGGACTCTAAGCCACCTCAGATCCGTACGGGCGGGTTTAGCGAACCTGCCTCCCATGTTTGCCAGCCTTTCAGCAAAACCCGCCCCAACGGATTTTTTCCTTCGGCAAAAGGTACGGGCGGGTTTAGCAAACAATCTCTGCACAAAGCCAGCCATCTGAATACAAAACCCGCCCCTTCCTACAGCAAACCTTCCTTCCCTGCCATTTCCAGCATCAGGTCGATGACGCGGCAGGAATAGCCCCACTCGTTGTCATACCAGGAAACAACTTTGAAGAAATTAGAGTTGAGTTCGATTCCGGCTAGGGCATCGAAAATGCTAGAGCGGGCGTCTGTACGGAAATCCATCGAAACGACTTCTTCGTTAGTGTAGCCCAAAATGCCTGCTAGCTCTCCCTCTGAGGCTTCCTTCATCGCGGCGCAGATTTCGTCATAGCTGGTGGCTTTCTCCGTTTTGACGGTTAAATCTACCACTGACACATCCGGCGTGCCGACACGGAAAGCCATTCCGGTGAGTTTGCCTTTCAGATCAGGCAGCACCAACGCCACGGCTTTAGCCGCTCCGGTGGAAGATGGAATAATATTTTGCGAAGCGCCCCGCCCGCCCCGCCAGTCTTTTTTGCTGGGGCCGTCAACCGTGGGCTGGGTTGCCGTCATTGAGTGAACGGTAGTCATCAAGCCTTCGGCAATGCCAAACTTTTCGTGCAGCACCTTGGCAACGGGCGCAAGGCAGTTAGTCGTACAGCTTGCGTTAGAAACAATCGTGTCTTTAGCGGGATCAAAATCATGGTGATTTACGCCCACCACAAACGTCGGCACTTTGTCGGGGTCTTTAGTGGGAGCCGAAATCACCACTCGCTTCGCCCCAGCCTGCAAGTGCTGAGATGCACCATCGTGGGTGGTAAACAGGCCCGTCGATTCCACCACATAGTCTGCGCCATATTTCCCCCAAGGCAATTCAACCGGATTGCGAATGGCGGTGCAAGGAATAAACTTACCATCTACGACAATGCCATCTTCTTTGGCTTCAATCGAGCCGTGATAGGTGCCGTGCGTCGAGTCATATTTCAGCAGGTAGGCTAGATTATCGGGAGGAACGAGGTCATTAATTCCAACAAAATCAATATTTGGATTGCGAATGGCAGACCGGAATACAAGTCGCCCAATGCGACCAAAACCATTGATACCCACTTTTACAGGCATAGCCAAAGCTCCTTACAGTCAATCGTGCGGGGGTACAGTGAGCAGCCAGTTGCAGACTACCAAGTGAGCAGCTAGTTGCAGACTACCATATTTGTTTCTGTCGGTTCAGTAGGAAGCCTAACACTGGAACTCAAGTCTGGCTTTTTCCTACCTCATTTTTTTAGCATTACCAAAAAATAGAATTTGGCATCTGTCGAAAGTTGCGAATATTCAACACTGAATATTCAGCAACTCTATTCAGCGACTCATGGAGTCTGTCCACAGCCTTGCTGCATCTTGGCTTGCACCGTCGCAGGAAGACCCAAAATCGCTCCGTTGTAAAGCCGCTCAAATTCTCGCTGAAAGTGGGCAGCAACAGTGGCATTGCGGATTACCAGCAGATTTTCGTCATTACTGCCGTTCGCCGCTTCTGACCAGTTTTGCGAGCCTGTCACCACCACCTGACCATCGATCACACCAAATTTGTGGTGCAGCAAATCACCTGCCGGCAGTTGGGGAATGCCCACAGTGGTCAGTGGCTTTGACCAAGGGCGATTGTTTGGCTCATAGCGGCAGCGGTTGTTCGGCAGCGCCACCCCCATCAGATCCAAGGCTTCGCTGTAGTCGCGGTAGGCGAACCCCGGATCGATCAGTGCTTGAATGGGTATCCCCTGCTGATGCTTGCGCTCCAGCGCGTTGCTCAACTGCTGATCGGAGAACACAAACAGTGCTAACTGAATCGACTGCTTTGCCTGACTCAACTGATGGGCAATCAACCCATTCACACTTTGCTGCCAAGGCAACTTTTTAGAAGTGGGCGAAAACTGCACGGCAATCTGCGAATGGGGCGCGAGGCTGGCTGCCTGTGCGGCACGATAGGGTTTCTTGAGTCCAAATCGGCTCGTTTTCCCGCCTTGTCCCCACATCAAGTCAAACTCCTGACTGAACAGCTTGGCAACTTGCGGGCTGCTAATTTTCAGCAAATGGTTGGCGTTGCCTCGACTCTCTACCGTTGAAAAATCGCCGTGGATGTCACTCCAGGTGAAGTTTGCCGAACCTACAACAAGCGTGCGTCCATCAATCACGACAAATTTGTGGTGCATCAGATCGCTGCCTTTCGAGCCATCTGCCGTGTCGTCGAGCAACGGAATTTTCGCCGCTTGGAGAATCATCATGGCATCTCTGGCAGCAGTCTCCTCCGGCGCAAGCTGACCATCCTGGTTTTGGTCGATCCACTGCACGTAATCCTGATATTTTTTCTGCCCGCGTTCGTCGAGTTCCTGGATTTGGCGAGCCGTTAGCTGGCTGAGGGACTCTCGATAGGTGTTTTCCACAATCACCCGCACGCGCACCCCTGCCTGATGGCGTTCTTTGAGAGCAAGGGCAATGCGCGGCAAATTTAGCTCATGGGCTGCCACGTCCACCGATGTTTTCGCCGTTTGAATCGCATTCACCACCACCTGCTCCAAATCGTCTCCTAACCGAAACTGCTGCCGATAGGGTTCCGTGTAGGTGGCTGCCTCAGACTGATTGAAAAAAGCTTGAATCTGCGGATCTTGCGGTAGGGGTGTCCGTAAAGATAAAGCGGAAGAAGTTTGCGGAGCAGCACCCTGAGCCGAGCCCCGCCTCCAAACCGTAAAGCCACCCAACAGCAGCACCCCGATCACCACAAAGCCGCCCAACCGCCATTTATGAGTAAAGACACGAGTAGAAAGTAGACCCACCAAAACTGCTTCCCAAAGGTGACAGGACGCTCTTAGAAATGCCCTAGACTCCTCACCTGCTAACAGATCGAGCGGCAGGGGAGATTTGTGGAAATTTTGGTAAAGATTTTGTGAAATAGTGCATCAAGATGAAGTGAAGCCAGTTGTTATACTGGTAGGAATCCTTGAGCTTTATGGCTGAAGTTCATCGCTCTCTTCTCAGCAATTACGCTTCTCCTACGTCGTGGACAAAGCAAGCTTGCTCAATGATTTACAGCAACTCAGCCCGGTAAAGGTTCCTGCTGCTTCTCGTAGTGAACTTTAGATCTGAACTGCTGAGTAATCGCCCCAAGCAGCCTTTGGAGTTGAATATGCAAAATAGAGGCGACCGTTTTCAGGTTCACAATCAGGTTCAGAGTATGCCAACTTTGTCTCCTAAGAAGATCGGGTGCTATTTAGTTGATGCAGGTTTGTTAACTGCGGCTCAAATCAGCGTGGCGTTGAACGACCAGCAATCGACCGGAATGCGCTTTGGTGAGATTGTGGTGGCGCGAGGCTGGTTGAAAGAGCAAACCGTGGAATGGATTATGAGTAAGGTGGTTGAGCCTGAGCGCCAGGCGATTCACCGCCATCAGCAAGCTGCCTATCAGCGGAGTGCGAGCCAGCAAGCCTCGAATCGTTGGAGCAACCAGGGTGCTCATTCCGTGCTACAACCGCCTGCAACTCAAGCTAAACCTGGGGTCGCTCAGTCGTCACAACCTACTTTGTCTGCGTCCACTGGAAGGATGCCAGTCAGCCGGATGCCCGACAGCGCAACCCGCAAGCCAGCCGATAAACCAACTGACGCTACCGCTGAACAACCAACACCTCAAACAGATAAACCAACTGCTGCGATCAATTCCAAATTTATTCGCCGCGAAGCTCCCATTTCTAAGCCCTTGCCTTCCGTTAATTCCTCAGATGGTGACGTGAACTGGGTCGGCTAGGAAACGCTTTCCTATTGCTCAAAGCTCAAGCTGCAAATAAGGCGAGCCATAGCGGTAGAAATAGCAGCAGGAGTAGTGAGCCTAATGCCAACAGGGTGACAGTGAGTTCTCGATCAAGGTTGTAGGCTTCTGCAATCACGAGGGTGGCAAAAGCAGGTGGCATTGCAGCCTGGAGGACGATCGCCAGGCGAGGGAATCCGGTGAGTCCGATTTGAGTCAAACTGAAGCCAATGAGTAGCGGCACGAACAGCATTTTGATACTGAGACTCACAGCCGCTTGCGGAAAGTGTTTCCAGAACCGGAGTTGACTCAGCCGCATTCCCATCAGCAACAGCGAGAGTGCCACCATTGCCCAGGCTAAACCAGCTAACCCTTGTTCGATAGGCTGCGGCAGTGGCACTGAACGCGAACCTAAAGCAATCCAAAAACTCCAAAGCGTCGGATTCTGAATCAGTGCTAGCAGCAGTTGGCGCGAATTTGCCGCTGTGTTGCCAAAGTGGGCTGCCAGCACAACGCCAAACCCATAGGCTCCCAGTGTGGTACCCAAGGTGTCATAAAAAACCGTCCACCCAAAATACTGCGTCCCCACTAGCACCAGAGCAATTGGATAGCCCAAATAGCCGGTGTTGCCCAGCATGGAGGCAAGCAAAAAACTACCCTGACTAGAAGTTTGTTGCAGGCGCTCTGTTGACCAAACTCGAAGCATCGGCCAAGCAAACCCCCGAATTTGAGCTTGAATCCACAGCCACGCTAGCCACGCTCCCAGCAGCATCGAGATCCAGGCAGCGATCGGCGCGATCCACACTGAAGCGGACAAATCAACTTGACGCAGAAACGATAGAGTACTGAGGGGCACCCCAATCCAAAACAAAAACTTGCCCAACGCTAGCGGCACGAATGGAGGCAGCTTATACCCTAAAACCAGCCCCAAGCTCACCCAACTCACCAGTGGTAAATACAGCTTCCACAAATGTTCTAATTCCATCAGGCTTTTACAGAAACGACAGAGGGTGATAGTATTTCGCTGTTTGTTAAACGACTCCACACAAAATCTAATTTACAAAGTTTGCTCGCTAACATAGGGGAGGCGATTGCCTCAGGCTACAATGACCCACGGTTTGTGATACGGACGTAAAGGAGGAATGACTTGTGGACGATACAGGTCTATCGCCGATCTCAGATGAGTTACCAGTGCCAGAACTATCGGCATTGCCAACGACCCAAGACATTCCTGAGGCGGTGCGTGAAGCGGTGCGTGGATCGACTGGCACTCCGACTCAGACCGTTTCCAAGCGTAATCCGCTGCTGTTGGGAGTGGGAGGGTTGGGAGTTGTGGCTTTGATTGCAGTGCCGCTAGTTCTCGCGTTACGGTCGTCTACCCCGACTCCAGAAGCAAATTTATCAGACAGTGCTTCAGACACAGCCTCTGTCAATTCTGCCTCTAATTCTGCATCCTCTGCGCCGGCCGCTCCTGATGCGGAGGAGCAAGCCTTGCTAGGGCATTTGCTCTACGAAGAAGCGCCCAAAGCAGAACTAGAGCCGATTACCCCAGATGGCAGTATTGTGATGCGGCGGGCGGCGGCTGAAAAGTTTAACCAGATGATGGACGCCGCCACCGCAGATGGCATTGCGCTCGTGCCGTTGTCAGGCTTTCGGTCGGTGTCAGAGCAGGAAGCTATCTTTTTTGATGTCAAAGCAGAGCGGGGCGAAGATCCGACTAAACGGGCAGAAGTTAGCGCTCCCCCTGGCTATAGCGAACACCATACGGGATATGCCGTTGATCTTGGAGATGGCAATCATCCAGGGTCGGATTTGCAGTTTGATTTTGAAGACACCGCAGCGTTTAAGTGGCTAGAGGAAAACGCCGCCTACTACAGCTTTGAAATGTCTTTCACTAAAAATAATTCAATGGGCGTCAGCTATGAACCGTGGCATTGGCGGTTTGTTGGCGATCGGCAAAGTTTAGAAACGTTTTACCGAGCTAAGAATCAGCAAGAGCGCCGCGCCGCAGAACAAGCTCCATCTAGAACAACTCCAACGGCTGAGGAGGCAACTTCCGACCAGACGCGGTAGAGTCACGGTAGAGTAAAGATTGAGTTAACACTGCCGATTTCATGAGTCAAACGACGCTCAATCTGGTTGCCGTCACAATTTTTGCCTTTGTGATGCTGAGTCTGCTGGGGCCGCTGTTCCACTGGTCGCCATATATTCCTGCCGCTGCTGCCTTTGGGCTGCTGGGTGTGGCAACGCTAGACACGTTGAACTGGCAAGGAAAAGCCGGCACGTTGCTGGTCGATTGGGTGGCTAGCTTTTCACCAGACCACCGAGAAAGAGTGTTGCGGCACGAAGCAGGGCATTTTCTAGCGGCTTATGTGTTAGAAATTCCAGTGACAGGCTATACCTTGAGCGCTTGGGAGGCTTTTCGGCAGGGGCAACCCGGACAAGGCGGCGTGAGTTTTGAATCTGCCTTGCTAGAAGCAGAACTGCAACATGGATTGACAAGCCAGTTGATTGACCGATTTTGCACTGTTTGGATGGCCGGAGCGGCGGCGGAACAGTTGACTTATGGGAGCGCCCAAGGTGGCGGAGACGATCGACAAAAGCTGCAACTCCTGTGGTTACAGCTTAAACGTCCGGCTGCTGAAGGCGTGCTGAAACAAAGGTGGGCCGCCCTGCAAGCCAAAGCGCTGCTAGAAAAACACCATGCTGCCTATGAAGCCCTCGTTGCAGCCATGGCCCAACGAGCGTCGGTGGAAGAATGTCAGCAAGCGATTGTGCAGCATTTGGCTGAAGCATAGGTTGGGTTTGCAACGGTTGCTGTAGGATGCCTATCGGGCAGGCTTTCTATCGGGCAGGAATTCAAGCTCAGAAACTCTCAGGCTCAAAACCTTTTAGGATCGGGGATTGAATCAATCCGTAAACTGGACGGGCGGGTTAAGCAGATCAATGGGCATCCTGCCATGGATTTGACCGCAAAACCCACCCCGACCCGCGATTGAACTGATTGAATTCCCATTCCTCAGGCTCAAAAACTCTCAGGTTCACAACTAATGGCATCAACAGCGGCAGCTTCTCAAACCCCATCTGTTGAGGGCATCACCCTACGCGGACGGGACTTCTTTTGGGGCAAACAAACTTATTTGATGGGCGTTTTGAACATCACCCCTGACAGTTTCAGCGATGGCGGACGCTTCAACACGCTTGATGCTGCCCTGCAACAAGCCCGGCATATGGCAAACAGCGGAGCAGACATCCTCGATATTGGCGGCCAGTCTACTCGTCCACAAGCGGAAGACGTGCCGCTAGAAGAAGAATTGCGGCGAGTTGTGCCAATAATTGACGCCCTGCGGCGCAACGGTGACACCACTCCAATTTCAGTGGATACGACTAAGGCAGAAGTGGCGCGGGCCGCAGTCGCTGCCGGAGCAGATTTAGTCAACGACATTTCGGGAGCAACTTTTGATCCGGCTATGCTGCCTACGGTGGCTGAGCTTGGCGTCCCGATTGTGCTGATGCATCTCCGCGGCACGCCCAAAACAATGCAGCAACTTACCGACTACCAAAACTTAATCGCAGATATCGCTGAGTTTTTGACCGATCGAGCCGCCGCCGCCATCGCCGCCGGCATTGCCCCAAAGCACGTGATTCTTGATCCCGGCATTGGTTTTGCCAAAACTTTTGCCCAAAATCTAGAAATTCTGAGACATCTGCCTCAACTGCACCATTTGGGCTGGCCGCTGCTGGTCGGCCCGTCGCGCAAAAGCTTTATTGGTCACATTCTGAACCAACCTGACCCGCAGCAGCGAGTTTGGGGAACGGCTGCCACCTGCTGTGCTGCCATTCAAGGCGGAGCCGACATTCTGCGCGTCCATGATGTGGCAGAAATGCGAGATGTTTGTAAAGTGGCAGACGCAATTTGGCGCTGATCAGGCAATTCACTAAAATCAGGCAATTCACTAAAATCAAGCTAAACGCTGAGATTCCGTCTGAGGTAGCTTTCCAGCGTTTCTAACTTAAAGTTAAACAGGGACTCCAGAGCGGCAATCTCTGAAGGCGCACAGAAAAACTCATTGCTCAGCAGCGTTCTCAGCGTTCCGAGAGATTTTTGCGCCGATGGATTCACAAACCCTAGCAAGCTGCGGACTCCATCCAGAGCCATCAGCGGCGGATTGATCACAATCGGTTCTCGGCGAAAAATCCGTCCAAAAATTTGCGGAATCTCCGAGCGCAGCAAAATTTCCGGGCCGCCGACTGCCAGCGTTTGGTTGCGGGCATCAGGCGTAGAGACCGACTCTACCGCAATTCGGGCTAAATCATCGGTGCTGACAATCGAGGTGCGGGTTCGGGGATCGCCAATTAGCAAATAAATTCCGGTTTGGCGAAACTGCTCGGCGAGCGGCAGCAAATTAGAGGCAAACCCAGAAGGACGCAAAATCGTGTAGTTTAAGCCGCTGCTCTGCAAATATTGCTCGACTGCCCACTTCGCCTTAAACACCGGAGCATCTTCGTAGCCCCGATCGGCTCCCAGCACCGAAATAAACACGAAATGCTGGACGTTCGCGGCTTTGGCAGCGTCAATCAAATCAATATTTGCCCGATAATCCAGCGCCTGTGCGTCTCCCTGACTTGATGCGTTCGAGCCATGCCCGCTAATCACAAACTGCACCCCCCTGACAGGCTTTCTGAATGTCGCGTTCTTGCAGCAAATCACCGATAAAAATCTCAGCCCCCCGATGCTCTAGCTCACTGTAACGAGCCGTCAGCTTCACAAAAGCCCGCACCGATTGGTCTTGTTCTCGCAGCCGTCGCACTATTCGACGACCCAAATCTCCTGTCGCTCCTGTCACTAAAAACATGGCAAATTCTCCTGGTTGAATCCTGGTTGAATTAAGTCGGCAACTTCCCTCGATGTAGGTTCTCCCCCCAATAACCTATTTAAGCTGTTTGCGTAGAAATAGCTGCCGAGGTTGCCCCAACATCAAGCTCAACGGGTTAACATCAATTCGCTGAACTCGATAGCCTACCTTCCAATAGAGTCGCCGCGCTGTGTGGTTGTTTTCAAGCACATGCAGGTAGAGATCGGAAAAACCCCAATCGACCGCAACGCGCTCACAGGTGTAGAGTAGCTGCTGAGCAATGCCTTGACGGCGACACTCTGCCTTTACGGCCAGATTAGAAATGTAAACATACTTATGGCTCCAAGGTTGCAGCAAGGGTGGGGTTTTCAAGGCAACTTCAACGGTGCCTAAAAGTGCATCTTCTTGTTTGGTTAGGAGTCCTAAAGCTGCTTGAGGCGATTGCCCCACCTCGGCTGGCGTGATTCGGTTTTGAGGTGTGGGGCGCACGGCTGCTAGACAGGCATAGTGAGGGCCGCGAGTCAGCAAACGGCTCCTCAGATCTTCGTAGATTCCGGCTTTTAACAGCGGATACAGCCACCGCATCCAGCCTTCCTGCCCATGAAAACTGCTGGCCAGCACATCGGAAAGCGGCGCTAAATCTTGCTGCCGAACCGTGCGAACTAAAAAAGGGGTTTCCTCAATGGAGCGCATCGAATTTCTGTCAGACGAGCAGGTTGTATTAGAGGAGGGTGATGGGATGGCATCTGGGCACGGTGGAGACATGCATTTAACCAGGGAAGATGCCCTCATTGTAATCCTGACAATCGGTGCTGGTAACTCAGTTAAAAGCTCTAGCAGACTGGGCACTCTGAAAACTAGAGTTGCGCATTAACCGCTAGAACCCCTTTTCAGTTTTCGTGAAGCAGCGGCAAGCTGATCTCAAAAAACAACATCTACCCGTTATAGTCGGTAAGGATAAATTCTCTATGGTGCCCCCGCCCTAGCTGTCAGCCCACTTCGGCGCATGTTTTATGTATTCATGATTTGAAGTTATTTTGCAGCCAAAATCTACAGCAAATTTTAGGTCACAATCCCCCGTGCCTTTGCTCCTACCATTCTTTCACCCTCTCACCTAACTGCCCTCACATTGAGGAAAGCGGTGCATGAAATCTCCAGATAAGAAGCTATCCATCCTAGTCGTTGACGACGAGCCAGATAACCTTGATCTGCTCTATCGCACGTTCCATCGAGAGTTTAAAGTGCTACGAGCCGAAAATGGCCCAGCGGCTCTAGAAATACTGGCACAAGTGGGCGAGGTCGCGGTGATTATCTCCGACCAGCGGATGCCGCTGATGAGCGGTACTGAGTTCCTTGGACTCACGGCCACCCAATATCCTGATACGATCCGAATTATCCTCACAGGCTACACCGATGTGGGCGATTTGGTAGAGGCGATTAACTCTGGCAAAGTGTTCAAATATGTGACAAAGCCGTGGGAGGATCAGGAACTCAGAACGGTTGTTAAACAAGCCATTGATACCCACAATGTCTTGAAAACTCGAACACAAGAACTGCGGAGAACCCTGCGGCAGGAATCGCTGCTGAATGCCGTCACCAACACGATTCGCAGTGCGGTTAGCTATCAGCAAATCTTACAAACCATTGTTGAAACTGTCGGGCATATGTTTGAAGTGGATTGCTGCATTTTGCGTCCGCTTCAAGATGCCGAGCTACAAAACGATGTATTCGTATATCAAAACGCTGCTTTGGCAGAACTGGCGACATCAGATGGCATGACGGCTCTAAAGCACACCGTTTGGGAAACTCACGATGTGCAGGTGATTCCCGATGCCCAAACCGACGATCGCATCTGTGCCAGCGTAGACCAACAGCGGCAGGCGGCTTACCAAACCGCGCAAATTTCCTCTAGCCTGATCGTGCCGCTGATCTGTCAGCAAGAGCTAATGGCAATGTTGGCGCTGCATCAATGTGGGCAACCGCGCCACTGGCAAGATGACGAAGTACAGTTGATTGTCATGGTGGCCGATCAGGCGGCTTTGGCGTTGTCTCAAGCTCGCGCCTACGAGCAGGTCAGAGCCTTAGCGAAACGAGAAGCGCTAGTCAACACAATTACTTCAGCGATTCGCTCTAGCCTTGATCCGCAGGATATTTTTGCCGCGATTACCCAACAGCTTGGACAGGCCCTGCATGTAGATGGTTGCGCCCTGTCGCTCTGGACGGAAGAAGATGAGTTTGTGCAGTGTGTGGGGTTACACGATGCCACCCAGCCCTACAGCGAGCCGTTGCTACCCAACGCACCAGAAGCCCAACGTCAGCAGTTGCCCCAATCCTTTGCGCCAATTGACGGCAATCCCGTGTTGCAAGAGCTTTTGCTGACCCAAGCCCCAGTGGTGATTGATGACCTCAGCCAGCATTCTGACCTGAATGTGCTCGATCTGCCGCTGCGCTCGCCGGCCCGTGCGCTTTTGGTGGTTCCCCTGCTCTATGACGGCAAAATTATCGGCAGCATTTCTCTCCGGCAAACCCGCCAGCCGCGGGAGTGGGAAGAGGCAGAAGTGGAGCTAGCCCAAGCGGTGGCAGCCCAAGCCGCAATCGCCGTCCAGCAATCTCGTCTCTACCAAACGACTCGGCAGCAAGCCGAAAAATTACTGGAATTGGATCGGCAAAAAACCGAGTTTTTCCAAAATGTCTCCCACGAATTCCGCACGCCGCTGACGCTGACGATCGGCCCGCTAGAGTCGGCAGTTGAGCAGCAGCAAGGGCTTTCCTACGATCAGTCGATCATTGCGTTGCGGAACTCACGGCGGCTGCTGCGGCTGGTTAACCAACTGCTTGACTTGCAGCGGTTAGATGCCGGCCGGATGCAGTCTCGGTTTCGCCCCTGCGATTTGCACAGTTTTGTTGAACAGATCGTCGATTCTTTCCGTCCCTATTGCGAAAAGAAACAGATCGCGCTGTTAACCCAACTAACGGACTGTCCGGCAATTTATCTCGATCTGGAAAAATTTGACAAGGTTCTCTACAATCTGCTCTCTAATGCGATCAAGTTTACCGAAGCAGGCGGCAAAATCGCAGTTTCGCTGCAAGCCACAGCCACAGATTGTTTGATTCAGGTGAAAGACACTGGCATCGGGATTCGGGCTGACCAGCTTCCTCATTTGTTCGATCGATTTCGGCAGGCAGACGGTTCCGCCAGTCGCGGCTATGAGGGTAGCGGCTTGGGGTTAGCTTTGGTGAAGGAACTGGTCGATTTGCACAGTGGAGAAGTCACGGTAGATTCCACCTACGGCGAAGGCACGACTTTCACGATTCGGCTGCGCGTAGGTAAATCTCACTTACCGGCGGCTGAAGTGATTGAAACTCCTGAAGTGATTGAAACTCCGGCAGAAATTGAGCAAAGCCGCGCGACGGTTGAATTAGCCGACATTGAAACCGAATTGGAAGCGCCAGAAGAAGCTACTACGAACGGTAAAAGGTTGAGCATTCCAACCGCAGATCAGTTTGCTGCCCCCAACGGTGAGGCTAAATTATTTGCTGCTAAGGTGTTGGTTGTGGAAGACAATGCCGACATGCGCAGCTATGTTTCCAGCGTGCTGCAACGGGCAGGTCACGAAGTTTGGACGGCGCGGCATGGCGCAGAGGGCTACGATGTGGCGAAAGCGCAGCAGCCTCACCTGATCGTCACCGATTTGATGATGCCGTTAGTGTCGGGGCTAGAAATGATCGGCATGATTCGGCAAAACACAGATCTAAAAGGCACACCGATTGTGCTGCTGACTGCCAAAGCCGATGAAGACACTCGAATTGAAGGAGCCGAAATGGGTGCAGATGCCTACCTGTCGAAGCCGTTCAACGACCGAGAACTATTGGCAGAAGTGCGGAACTTACTGGCGCTTAAGGCAAACGAACGCCGGATCGCCAAACTCAACACCTACCTCACCGAATCCGTTTTGCAGCGTTTCTTGCCGCCTGCCCTGGTGCAAAAAGCTGCCCAAGGCGACCTAGCGCTCGATCTGCGTCCAGAACCCCGCATGATTACGGTTCTCTTCAGCGATATTGTCGGCTTTACCCAACTCTCGAATACGCTGCGGTCGCGTCGGGTGGCAGAGCTGCTAAACGAATACCTTTCAGCCATGACCCGCGCAGTTTTTGACAACGGCGGCACGGTCGATAAATTTATGGGAGACGCGATTGTGGCCCTCTTCGGTGCGCCAGAAGAGCTAACCCCCAACGAACAAGTGCGCCGAGCCATCGCTACTGCGCGTCAGATGCACGCTGCCCTCAAAGGATTGAACGAACGCTGGCAGTCCCAGGGCTTAAGCGAAATTCAGTTCCGCTGCGGCATTCATCAAGGCACGGCAGTGGTGGGCATGTTTGGTAGCCAAGAGCGGTCAGACTATACGGCAATTGGCCCTAGCGTCAACATTGCCGCCCGCCTTCAGGAAGCCGCTGAGCCAAACACCATTTTGGTTTCAGCAGCCGTTGCCGACTATTTGGAAGAAGACAGCATCAGCAAATTGAACTCCCTGAAACTGAAGGGCGTAGACGAAACGGTGCTCACGTTCCTGGTTCAAGGGTAGGAGCCGCATCCTAGGAAGATGGTCAGGACTGCACCGACTTGGTTGCCTGCAAGGGTTTGAGTAGCAACGAATCGACTGAAAAAGCCCCGCCGCCGTTGATCAGAAAAAACAGATAGGACAGGGCATACAGCGATGCCGTTTCCAAAGGCGGAATTTTGAAGCCATCCCCCTTCAGGTGAAAGAAAATGGCCACGAGCATGGTGATCAGAAGAGCCGCCGCATTCAGGCGAGTCAGCAAACCCAACGCCAGCAGAATCGAGCCAAAAATCTCTGTATAAGCCGCACAATAGGTCAAAAATACTGGATAAGGTAAGCCGATAAACGCCACGACGTTTTCAGCAAAACCCGGCACGTCTTTCAATTTATCGAATCCGTTATGCACCATTAGCAATCCGACGAATATGCGCAGTGTCGCCCAAGCGACTTGTAAGCCAATCGGTTTAATAGCGGTTGATTGCAGCAACGCTGAGAGGGGAGTGTTGTTGTCCTGAGTTACAGTCATTTGAATGTCCTTACTTGATGTTCTTTCACTTGATGTTCTTTCATAAGTTTGGCAAGAGACAGCGATTGCCAGTGGATGACAACTAAGGAGATTTCTAGGAAAAAGTTGTTGCCATGTTGGGGCAGGTTCGGACTCAGTCTCGCGTCGCCCAGATGATTGATCTGCAAAACCTGCCCGTGCCGGGGTAGAGGGTTTCCTAGAAATCTCCTAAGCGAGTTGTTTAAGCAGTTAGGATGCTCCAGTCTAATCTTCAGGAGAAGTTGGGAGCAACGTAAACCGGATCGACTGTAACGCGCTGCTGAAGACGCTGGGAATTACGCATCAGCGTTTCCTGCATTTGATTTAACTGCTGCATTTGCTCCGCAATTTGTGTCCATTGCCGTTTTGCTTTCACTTTGCGCTCTAACGCGGCTCTGGCCAAATCTTCTCGACCTCGATTCAGCGCAGCTTGAGCAACTCGTTGCCACGTATCCATCTCTTTCTGAGCTTCAGTAGACTGGGCTAAAAGCTGCTCTCGTGCTACAGCAGCATTCTGCACTGCCTTGGCAAACAGTTCCATGGTTCTAACCGGATCGCCATCCTGCACTGCTGTTTCCAGCATTCGCCGCGAACTAAACGGATCAATGGTTCCTAAGCCGATGCCATAGTCAATGAGCTGCCGACTTTCATTTCGACCCGTCTTACACCAAGAGGCAAAATGCTCGCAGTTGTTGGTGAGTAGCTCATATTGCTGCTCGCCCAACCGACTTTCTGCCCGCTCAATCACCACATCAGGTACATAGGAAACAGGCTGAGACTTGATGTAAACTGGATTTCCTCTGGCAAAGGTTTCTAGGCTGGTGCGGGCAACCGTTGCCACTTGACCGCCCTTGTAATAGTGAATTACCGTTCCGTCACCACAGTCAATGCCGTGATGCTCATAGCCTCCTTCTATGTTCATGAGAGGGCGCATGACATAGATTTGATCGCCTCGTGCCATGTTAAATCTCTGATATCACTCCTAGGATTTGGATCTTCCGCCTGCTCATAGCTTAAAGCACCCACCGCTGCGTCACAATCTTTGCCTTGATAACTCTGCCACAATACCCATTGTGCTCACCGCCTATTAGGATCATCTCAGCATCGCTTGGGGCAGGGCAAATCCTTTAGCAGGGATGAGTTGCCGACCCTGAGTGATCTCGTTGCTTGAAGGGATTTGGTTTCCGAGACATCGCCTAGATTGCTTTGCGTTGATGAGTGCGTTGATGAGTGCGTCAGTCCGGCAACGAAAACCGATAATGGGAGTGCAGTTAAAAAGGGACACCTAAAAAAAGGGACAGCATGATGTCATCTCTCAATCTCTCGAATCCGCTCTCAAATCTTGCGGCTGCCATTCCCCTTGATCAGATTCGCTACAACGAGCAGGGGCTGGTTCCGGCGATTGCCCAAGACTATCTCGACGGAACCGTGCTGATGATGGCGTGGATGAACCGAGAGGCTTTGCAAAAAACGCTAGAGACAGGAGAAGGTTGGTATTGGAGTCGCTCACGTCAGGAACTTTGGCATAAGGGCGCAACGTCTGGGCATCTGCAAAAAGTGAAATCGATTCGCTATGACTGCGACAGCGATGCTTTGTTGCTAACGATTGAACAAGTGGGCGATGTGGCTTGCCATACGGGAGAAAGAAGCTGCTTTCACCAAAACAACGGCAAGATTCAACCCCCTCCAGCCGATACGCTCTCACAAATATTTGAGGTAATTTGCAATCGGCGTGATCATCCTAATCCGGAATCCTATACCTGTAAGCTGTTTGAGGGCGGCGATAATAAGATTCTCAAGAAAATTGGCGAAGAGTCCGTAGAAGTGGTGATGGCCTGTAAGGACGATGAAAAAGACGCGATTGCCGGAGAAGTAGCTGACTTGCTTTATCACACCCTCGTTGCGTTAGCGCATCATCAGGTAGACATTCGGGATGTGTACCGCAAGCTTCAGGAACGCAGACGCTAGCGACAGCAAGCCCACTCTAATCTCAAAATCCCCCTATCAGTTGTTTCTGATAGGGGGTTGGAGAATCACGTAATCTAAAGATAGTAGCTGCGATTAAATTACTTGCGAGAACCTAAAGACGGCACAACTGCGGTTGAAGGGTCGCCATCTGAGGCTGAAGTGGGCAAGTATATTTTGAAGACTGCGAGATCACCCTTAGTTCATGCGGATAGTGCGGCATCGGGTCGTCTGCCAGCCAAACGGGGGGCACCATCATCGGATCGTAGCTTTCAACAATGTGCAATGTTCCGGGTTGAGACTTTAGCTCAACGGTGAATCCAGGCTGATAGTCCCAGGCTTCGTCCCAATCTAGATAGCTTGCGTTCGTATAAAAATCCATACCCAAAAAACCGTATCTATTGCTACCAATTATAAAATAGATTAGTTTTCAAAATCAATTTTCCGTAGCCAAAGATACAATTTTTTATTTTTGCGTCAGGCTTCCGTAACATTGGCGGGTGCTAACGCTGACTAGATTTTGGTCAGTCGATAAAGGTGCTAACGCTGACTAGATTTTGGTCAGTCGATAAAACTGATGGCGCTCTAGCACAACTTCACCAAAATCTGGAACCCAAGCGATCCATAATTCATTTGCTTCTTGGCAAAGCAGCAGCGCTTCATCAAAGCTATATGGGGAAAGAGAATCGCGCAATTTGACCCACAAGTTTGGTTCAGGAACAAACTCGGTGGCGGTAGCGTTTGCTGACCAAACAGACGACGTAGCGGTAAGCAGATCCATAATTTTCAACCTCATTCTGTAGTAAAAGCTACAAAATTTTTCTGATTGAAGGCAAGCGATCGTCTCAGAACTTCATAATGCTTGCCTTTGCATTCCTTTGAAGCCTTTGAAGCATCTTTCTAGAAATTAAACAGCGGTTCTTTAAAGAAAAAACTACGATCGCTTCGGTTACAACAGCCCAAGTTTCACATTCCATATGCTATGCTTGTCAAGCACTGAAATGAGTGCATCGGGGCGTAGCGCAGCTTGGTAGCGCACTACTTTGGGGTAGTAGGGGTCGTGGGTTCGAATCCCGCCGCTCCGATTATCGGAAACCGCTCTCTATGGGCGGTTTTGCTGTTTTAAACTGCTGTGTTGCTCGTCGAAGCTGTGCCTATGCACGCAAAAGAGCGCCCCTTCACGCCATTGTGAGGGGAATCACGATTGGGTCAAGAAAACATTTTGCAGGTTGCAGCAAAGTGGCGGTAAGCTGCTTTTACTCTAGGCTACCTACGATAAAGGTTTCCCCTAATAGCAAAACCCGATCTCCTTCTACTAGCTTGCGTCCACGCTGAAATTCAACTTTGCCATTCACCTTAACCCGCCCATCTTGAATGAGTAGCTTGGCTTCGCCACCCGTTTGAACAGCGCCCACCCATTTGATAAATTGGTCGAGTTTGATGATGTTTTCGGAAGGTGTCATGCCCAACAAATCCTTGAGTTCAAATCCTTGAGTTCAATTGGTACTGGCTTTTCAGAATCTGCCTTACTTCTATACTAAGCTGCCTATCAACTTGCCGAATCCGTTTTTTTAGTACGACGCGGAGTAGAACAAATTGGTGGTTTTTTGCCTCGCAGCAATAATGTTTTGAGAATATGAGCGTAGTTGACTTGAGGAACTGTTTCTACTGCGGCATGGGTAATTGTTTCACGAACAATTGACTGAATTTCTCCACCACTCATGGGTAACTCTGCAAGCGCCAGCCAATTGATTTTTGCATCTAACGGGACTTCTGCCGGAAAAGCCTGCTGCCAAAGGCATACTCTTTCCTGTTGATTGGGCATAGGAAACTGCAAAATTTGATCCATTTGCTGTTGCCAGCGGAGATGTACAGAGGCTTGCTGTGTGACGCTAAACAAAGTCACAGCAGACTTGCGGCATCGCTGCTGCCAAAACTGCTGAAGCGCGGTCAACGGCAACTGAGTCGAGCGCTTTAACCAAAGTTGCGCCGACTGAATCAGCAGCACGGTGGGTTCTAATGCGGCAATTTCTGCTAATAAATTGGCATATTCAACAGGCTCTACAACCGCTAAATCAACCTGAACAAGGGGAGTTTGGAGGGCGGTGGCAAGGGCAGAGGCAGCGATGGTTTTGCCTGTTCCGACAGATCCAACCAGCAGCGCTACAAATCCAGATTGGGGCAACTGTTCTGGGCTGAGTTGCCAAAGTTCGACGGCTTTACGCGATCCCTGTAGCCGTAGTTCTAAAGACTGGAGGGCTTCCAGGGTTGCAGCAGGCAAAATTAGATTTGACCAATTTACCCCCACTGTCGAGTATTGCAAGAATGAAGTTGCTCTTGGCAGCGGAGCCGGGAGGGAGGCGACAGGTGTTTCTTCTCGCGCTAGAGCAACGATCTCAGCGGCAGGCAACAACAACGCTTCTAGGGCTTGAGCAGTCGGGTGATCGGAGAGCAAATAGTTAATCAACGGCTCAGTCAACTTCAGCGGGCAGTTGAGCAGCGTGTCTTCAGTGGGCAGAAAATCAAGCAGTCCGTAGTGGGTTAACTGCGAGTCGTTGATCAGATGATTGCGAGATGATCGCCATTCGCTGTCGTCTTTGCAGAGCAGCCGCAAGACCAGATCAAGCGTCGGCAGGTCAGTTTGAGCCAAGCTATCCTCGCCCTGAAGGTAGCGATATAGCCGGGCATAGCGTCGGTTTACTTCGGGTGCAAGACTCATGAGCACCACGTTCTTTTCAAATAAATTGAGCTTCAGCCGATCGCACAGAGCAGGCAACGCTAGCACCACACCCCGTTTACGAGTGGCTTGAATCTGAGCGTCAACTTGATTTTGATAGCTGGCTTTTGGTGTGGTCGCTAGGGCGGGCTGGCGATACTCGTCGTAAGACACTTTGCCGTCAGGGATGATCACCCCTTTCCACCAGTGACTAGAAGCGCGATCGGCTTTCGATTGAGCAATCCGATCAATTTCCTTTGTTTCTTTGCGCTGCTTGGCAACTGCTGTGATTAACAACCGATCAAGCCAGTGCAACTCTGTTCGCAAATAGGCCCAGTTATCCACAAATCCATCCGCCTGTTCTGCTGGCATGGCACGCTCGTACGTCTGATTTTTTCTATTTTGGCTTGTGTTGACGAGGAGTGGGGGAGATGGGGAGCAGCGAGAGGGAGAAGGTTTTCAATCCTAATGCTGATTTTGCTCAAGTTTGGCTTTGTCCAACTGAACCCACGCCGATCGACCGCTACACTAGAGAGTGGCGATCAGGAGAAAATTCAATGACGGAATCCACAGAAGCGCGTCAACTCATGCAGGCAGCTTACGAAAATCGCTACACCTGGGATAAAAATTTTCCTGGCTATGTGGCCGATGTGCAGCTAAAAATGGGTGATCAGGTCTACACGGGCAAAGCCAAAGTGAATGCTGATCTAAGTGCAGAAGTTAGCGAAGTAGCCGACGACGAAGCGCTGAAAGCGATTAAAGGGCAGCTATTTGAAGTCGCGATTCACCGAATTCGGCGCAGCTTTGAAGAAACCCACGGAAAAAATACCTTTGCGTTAGGCGAAACGGATGGGACTGGCGCAGTCGAAATTACTGTGGGTGGCAAATCAGAGGGCGACCGCTATAAAGTGCGCGACAACGAGGTTTGCATGGTACATCGTCACATTCACGGCATTGTTGTGACTATCAATACGGCGAGCAGCCACGACACAGGCGCAGGCTATCTGTCTCATGAATATCATTCGGTGTACCGCGACCCTAAAACGGGTGAACTGAAAGGCGAGCAAGACTACACTGACATTTACGAAAAAGTCGGCGACTATCAAATTCTTTCGAGCCGTACCATCAAATCGATCGAGAATGGTGAGCCTGTCACCTCAGAATTCAGCTTCTCGAACATCAAACTGCTTCAGCCTGCGCTGGTGTAGGCGTGAAGGAGTGAAGGGAATATGCGTAGAATGGAATCGTGCAGGATTGATGCACTCTAATCCTATTAGAAACAGATTTTGTCCTCATTACGCAGCTTTCTGCTAGGTGACACTATGCAAACGATGGAATTAACCTCTGAAAATGTTGAAACGGTCTTAGATGACCTTCGCCCTTACCTGATGTCAGACGGCGGTAACGTGGAATTGGTCGAAATTGATGGCCCAATCGTAAAACTCCGGCTGCAAGGGGCTTGCGGTTCTTGCCCTAGCTCCACCATGACGCTGAAAATGGGCATCGAGCGTCGTCTCCGCGAATTTATTCCTGAAATCGTGGAAGTTGAGCAGGTGCTCTAGTCGCTCCTCTTGGAGGCAGTTTGTTGACGGAATGGGGAAAGCCACTGGGTTTTCTCCATTTAACTTTGTTTACTGAGATCTCTGAGTTTACTGAGATCTCTAAGAAAAAGGATTCCCATTGGGGCGGGTTTTGCAAAAGGTTTTGCCAAAGTCTCTGCCGCAAGCCAAGCGTCTCGTTGGGGCAGGTTTTGCCAAAGTCTCTGCCATAAGCGGATTATTTTTCTGCTAAACCTGCCCTTACAGATTCTTTACCAACGAACAGATTATCTTTCTGCTTAGCCTACCCTTACAGTTCGCGCCTCCCATCCAAAATTTCAACTCCCATGTCCCATCCGCTCTACGTCGCTCTGATTTGGCATCAGCACCAGCCCCTCTACAAAAGCCGCTCAGATGGAAAATATCGGCTACCTTGGGTGCGGCTACATGGCACAAAGGATTATTTAGATATGGTGTTGCTGTTGGAACGCTACCCCAAGCTACACCAAACGGTTAATTTGGTTCCTTCGCTGATGGTGCAAATCGAAGACTATGTGGCGGGAACCGCGTTTGATCCCTACCTTTCTGTAGCCCTGACAGCAGCAGAGAATCTGGATTTCCAGCAGCGGCAGTTTGTCGTTGATCACTTTTTTGATGCCCATCACCGCACGCTGATCGATCCCCATCCTCGCTATGCCGAACTCTATTTGCAGCAACAGGAATACGGACGAGCGTGGTGTTTGGAACACTGGCAGCCGCAAGACTACAGCGATCTGATGGCATGGCACAACCTCGCTTGGATTGATCCGCTGTTTTGGGATGACCCCGAAATTTCAGGCTGGCTGGAGCAAGGGAAAGGCTTTAGCCTCAGCGATCGGCAGCGTATTTACTCTAAGCAACGCGAAATCCTGAGCCGAATTATTCCGCAGCACCGATTGATGCAAGAGCGCGGGCAGATTGAAGTCACTACAACGCCCTACACTCACCCGATTTTGCCGCTACTCGCCGATACGAATGAAGGGCAGGTCGCCGTTTCAGACCTGACTTTACCGAAGTTGCGGTTTCAGTGGGCAGAAGATATTCCGCGTCACCTCAACAAAGCCAAGCAAATGTATCGAGAGCGGTTTGGCTGCGATCCGCGTGGGCTGTGGCCATCGGAGCAGTCGGTGAGTCCGGCGATTTTGCCTGAAATTGCGGCGGAGCGATTTCAATGGATTTGTTCTGACGAGGCGGTTTTGGGCTGGACAATCAACCAGTTTTTCATCGTGATGCTTCTGGAACGGTGCAGGAACCAGAGTTGCTATACCGCCCTTATCGACTGGAAACACTTTATGGCGACCTAGCCATCGTCTTCCGCGATCACCGCATTTCCGACCTGATTGGGTTCACCTATGCTGCAATGGAGCCGCGCCGCGCCGCAACGGATTTAGTTGGGCAGCTAGAAGCGATTACCCGCACGCTCAAATCACGGCAAGGACAAGGCGGCACGGGTTTAGAACAACCGTGGCTCGTCACCATTGCCTTAGATGGTGAAAACTGCTGGGAGTTTTATGAACAGGACGGCAAACCCTTCTTGGAAAACCTGTATCAGATTTTGAGTGAGCATCCAGCGATTAAGTTGGTGACAGTTTCAGAATATTTGAATCAGTTCCCGCCCACGCTGACTTTACCGGCCGATCAGTTGCACAGCGGCTCGTGGGTCGATGGTAGCTTCACAACTTGGATTGGCGATCCGGCGAAAAATCGAGCTTGGGATATGTTGACGCAAGCCCGTCAGGTGTTGGCTCGCCACCCTGAAGCAACCCCAGAAACCAATCCTGATGCTTGGGAGGCACTCTATGCGGCAGAAGGCTCCGACTGGTTCTGGTGGTTTGGAGAGGGGCATTCTTCTAACCAAGATGCCATGTTTGACCAGCTTTTCCGCGAACACCTGGCCACGCTGTATCAAGCGCTGAATGAACCGATCCCGGTGGAATTGCAGCAGGCAGTAGAACTGCATCTAGGGCAGGGCGATCATACACCGTCAAGCTTCATCCATCCGATCATCGACGGGCACGGCGACGAGCAAGACTGGGACAAAGCCGGACGCATCGAGATCGGCGGAGCCAGAGGCACAATGCACCAAAGCAGCCCGATCCAGCGGCTCTGGTATGGCGTCGATCACCTCAACTTCTACTTACGAGTTGACTTTAAAACAGGCGCAAAACCGGGCGTTGATTTTCCGGCAGAACTGCATCTGCTGTGGTTTTATCCGGGTCATGCTGTGCCAATTAGCCCTGCTCCAATCGTTGAGATGCCCGACAAAGCCCCGTTTAACTATCAGTTTCACCATCACCTTGGGATCAACCTGATCAGCCAGTCACGGTGGTTTCAGGAAGCAGAAACTTGGAGTCGGTGGAGCACAAAACATAGCCGTGCTCAGGTGGCGCTTCGATCATGTTTGGAAATTGCTGTGCCTTGGGCAGATTTACAAGAAGTTGAGCCTGACTGGAATCTTCGCCTCATACTGGTTTTGGCAGAAGAAGGGCGTTACGTTGGCTACTTGCTAGATTCGCTGATCTCAGTGGATGTGCCCTAGGCTGATATGCCCTGGCTCTTGAAAACAGCTTGGCTTCACTTAACCTTTCTTTACTCAATTTGATAGATTTGGTGTAGTTTAGTTAACTTAAACTACGAATTCTTGCTGAGTTTGCGGGAACTTCCTTAAATTTGAACCGATAAGCGCATATTTTGCTAGCGAAACGCGAGTCAGTTGGATGTCAGTCCTGGCTGAACGGTTGAAACTAGATCAGTAATTTCGACAAAAAATGTAGTGATTTTTCTATAAAATTTATCGAATTTTACGGGGAAATACTGTTTGATATCCAGGTCTTAAATAAATTCTCAGAGGAACTCCATCAAACCCCAGTGTAATCACTTAAATTTGAAAAAAAATTTGCTACCTAGTAAATACCCTCAGTCGAAGATGTTGTATCGTATTGTTCGGTCAAGTTTTGCCGTAAAAATACGTAGGGAAATGATGAAATTACCCAAAAACAGTAATAAGAGTCGTCTTTGCTTAAGTGCTTTTACGTGTTTTTGTTGCAAGGCTGAACTTAATGTACCAGCTTGAACTGATTGCAAAGAGTATATTAGATTGAACTCACCTTACCAACCGGTTTCTCGAACTTTAGCCCCCTAAACTTTATAACGAGTAGTGAAGCCACCCATGAGTATTGATGAAGCTCTAGAAGCAGTAGAGCAAATTTTGCTACTGAGACAGCTTAGCCCAATCGAGCGATTTGTTTTCCAGCAGTCTTGGCTTGGGCGTAACTACCATGACATGGCTCAAGAGTGCAGCTATGGCACAACCTACATCAAGGAGATTGGTTCTCAACTTTGGCAAGACTTGTCAAAAGCAGTTGGCGAACGAGTTTCTAAGAAAAATCTGCATCTTGTTCTAGGACAATACAAGCGTCATTTAGCCGAGCACGCCCACCGTAAAGCCTTCACGAGTGTTGACCAAACTCTCAGCGATCCTGTCAACGCAGGTGACAGTACTTATCACCCTCTAGGCACTGATGCAAACGGCAATGTCAACAATGGCATCAGTGGTGTCAACAATGGTGTCGCTAAGCGGACAGGCTTCAACCATCTCAGCTTTCATCACAAGATTAGTAACTTAACCCCGCTAGAGTTTCCATCGGGATGTGTTCCGCTTGATTCTCCGCTATATATCGAGCGTCCACCCGTTGAAGAGTTAGTTTTTGCTGAAATTCAACAGCCTGGTTCTGCATTGCGGATTAGAGCGCCTAAGAACATGGGAAAAAGTTCTCTGCTGGTGCGCATTCTCGCCAATGCCAGTGTTCAGGGCTGTAAAACCGTTTTCATTGATTTTCAAGAAGCCGACGGGGATGTGGTCAAGTCGCTGGATCGGCTGTTGCGGTGGTTTTGCATCAACGTCAGTCGGCAGCTTGATCTAGAGCCATCGCTTGCAGATCACTGGGATGAGAGCATGGGCAGCAAAGTAAGCTGCAAGATCTACTTTGAATCCTATTTGCTGAGCCAGATTCATGTTCCCATTGTGCTGGCTTTGAATGAAGTGAATCGAATTTTTGAGCATCCCAGCATTGCTCACGACTTTTTATCGATGCTGCGGCTATGGTATGAGCAGGCAAGGCAAAACAGCAGTTGGCGGAAGTTGCGCTTTGTCATGCTTCAAAGCACAGAGTTTTACACCCCGTTGAACCTCAAGCCATTTTCTTTCGATGTTGGTTTATCGCTAACGTTGCCACCTTTTCTGATTGAGCAAATGCAATCCCTAGCGCTGCGATATGGGTTAACTTGGGCAGAAGGCGAGATGGGACAGCAACGGTTACTGCCATTACAAAAGTTGACAGGTGGATACCCCTACTTGGTTAACTTGGCGTTCTACCATCTCTATCGGGAAACGCTATCGCTGGAACGGCTACTCGAAACGGCGCCTCAGCCTAATGGCATTTATGGGCAGTTCTTGCGGAATCAACTCACGGTTATTCAAAATAGCCTGTCACTCACTTCGGCATTGCATCAAGTCATTCATGTTTCTAGCGGTGTTCGGCTTGATCCGGCGATTGCTTATGAGTTGGAAGGCATGGGTTTAATTCAGCTAGAGGGGGCATTATCTCGAATTAGCTGTGAGCTTTATCGGCTCTATTTTCGGAATCACTTATCTGATTCTTTAGCGGCAATTGGTGCGAGCTTGCCTCAAGGTGAGGTGCATTCTTAGCGGTTTCATCAGCTTGCCTGCCGGAGCCTGTCGGGTCGTATTCCATAAGTTCATACAGCATCTACGTGAATTCTGCGTTGTCGTTGCTAAATTGCCTGGCTATAGTGCTGTCAGTTCTGGATCTGCTGGGTCAGAAGAAACAACCGTCTTTTCAACAATTTCAACATGCTTGACACACTTCTAAGTGCTCAAGGGTTTATTCCTCATGGGCACTGCTACCTCTGGAAACCAGGGTTAGTCTGGCTACACGTTCTTTCTGATGGGTTGACTGCACTAGCCTACTTTCAATCCCAATTTTGTTGGCTTATTTCATCTGGAAACGGCAAGATTTTCCGTTTCATCAGGTCTTTGGGTTATTCGGCTTGTTCATCGTTTCCTGTGGTACAGGACATTTGATGGACATTTGGACGCTTTGGTATCCGGCTTATTGGCTGTCAGGTGTTGTAAAGGCATCGACGGCGATCATTTCGATCTACACGGCTTTTGCTCTGATTTCGCTTATTCCGCAAGCTTTATCATTGCCGAGTTCAGAGCAGTTAGAGCAAGCCAACAGAGAACTAGAACTTGCGCTACTTAAATTACAGCAAACCCAAGCGCAGTTAGTCCACACCGAGAAAATGTCAAGTTTGGGGCAGTTGGTTGCCGGAATCGCCCACGAAATCAACAATCCCATCAACTTTATCCACGGAAATTTGAACCATGCTGATATCTATGCACAAGATTTGCTAGAAGTGTTGCGCCTCTATCAAGCCGCCTATCCTCAACCTGCTCCTGCCATCCAGCACTTTGCTGAAGAACGCGACCTAGACTTCATTGCAGAAGATTTTCCTAAAATTCTGTCATCCATGAAGATTGGGGCTGAGCGTATTTGTCAAATTGTGCTGTCGCTGCGTAACTTTTCCCGGTTGGATGAAGCAGAGGTTAAGCCAGTCAACGTTCACGAAGGAATTGATAGCACGCTGCTGATTTTGCAACACCAACTTAAAGCAGTGACCGGACGATCAGCAATTCTAGTTGAGAAAGAATACGGCAAATTACCGCTGGTAGAATGTTATGCCGGACAACTCAATCAGGTTTTCATGAATCTGTTGAGTAATGCAATTGATGCTTTAGGAAATCAGCGTCAGAAAAATGATGAGAGTAAAAATGTAGGAATTAGAGAAAACGCCAAAATCAGGATCTCAACTGAACTGGTTGATCGACAGTGGATTTTAATCAAAATTGCTGACAATGGTAGTGGTATGAGTGAAGCAACGCAAAAGCGGCTGTTCAGCCCGTTTTTTACGACTAAACCTGCCGGGCGCGGAACTGGACTGGGGCTATCTATCAGCCAACGAATTATTGTAGAAAAGCATGGCGGAAAGTTAGAATGTGTTTCCCAACTCAATCAAGGCACAACGTTTTTCATCACCATTCCAGTCATGCAGTCGCGGACTCAACCAGAAGGTGCCAATTCTGCGGCTCCACTGATTTCATTCCTTCCGGCTCAGTAAATTTTGAATTTGAGCCTTGGTTTGTTCTGCAATCTGCTGGTTTCCAGCTAGGTTAAAATGAATATGGTCGTGATAGAGTTTTGAGGGTTTTGGCAGGGCGTTGAAAATGGACAGAAAGTCAATCAGCGTGATGTTCTCAGCTTGAGCCATTACCTGTAGTTGTTGACGTGCCTCCTGTTCGTAATTGCGTGGGCCAGGACTGCCCAATTCTCGCAGTAATGGTGTCATCAACAAATAAATTCAGCGTTATTTTGTTGGGCAATTTGCTGTATCTGTTGAATTGCTGCCAAATTTGCTCCAACTCGATCTTTCTCTTCAGCGTGGCTTACTGCTTCTGGCACAGGCTGAGTTGGAACGAGGTAGCGTTGCCACACTTCAATCACGGCTAACGGCGGCTTACGGTCTGGATAATTGCGATCGCGCCCGACCACCTTTGAACTAGGCACTGTTGCGAATAGATCGTCAGTATTGATCACTAGCACAATAACCTGAGCTTGAAAACTGCCAAACCGTTGCAAATAGGCTAGCTCATTGCGTGGGCCCCAAGAATTAGCAGAAGCGTTGAGCACTTCAATGTTAGAACTGTTAGTAGTAGATTGAGACTGAAACTGCTGTTGCAGCAAGGCAGAAATGGTATTGGCTTGGTCAGTCCACCAACCGCCGTTGATGATCGAATCTCCTAACAGCAGCACCCGAAACTGATCTTCTGTAAGAGTTGGGCTGATCTGAGGGCTGCGCATTGAGTATTGATTAATCGCAATTGTATTGCCAAAGCGTCGGGTTTGTTGACTGGGCGCTAAGAGATAACCAATTTGTGGATCGGCAACATACAGCAGGGGATTGCCAAAGCCGAAGAAGAAGCGTAATCCTAGTTCTATCAAAAGCAATAGGGCGATGAGGGCTGCTGTTGTAACCCAGAAAACATACATGAAAGGATACTCCTGATTTCGCCAACCAAGGGTTGAAGCAACTGAGGCGACGGCTTGGGCGACGGTTTGGGCAACAGTTTGGGCAAATGGGCAACTGGCAGAATTGCCGCCTGAAACCGTCCTCCGCCCTCTCGGATAATACACCTTTTGGAAAAAAACCTTAAAGTCTTCTCTCTTATCCTCGATTTGTTAAGTCCGCGGCTAGAATTGGGGAGGAAGATGTGATGGTGGGTGAATTCCCACGATGCGCATTTTTCTAGCGGCTAAAATTAGCCCGATTCATGTCAATCTGGCAGATGCCAACCTTGTTGATAAGAGGGAGAGAGCACCCATGACCGACTTAAATCGTGGAATTATGAAATTCAAAGGCGCAGACAGCTTCCCTAGCGTTGCAATTTCAGGATTGCTCATTCTAGGGGCAATTGCTTTTCTGATTCTGTGGGCACTCCAATCCGCTTATGCGTTAGCGTGAGCAAAGGAGTGGCTCATCAAAAACGTTAATAATCGCTCTTAAAGGGCAGAACTGGAACGTCTGCTCTTTGTTTGTAGCATTCATTAGCATTCATTGAACCATAGGTAACACAGCAGTAGATTGAGTACTTTTCCTATGAAACAATGGCTGCTCAAGCTTTTTCAATTCAGTGCAATAGTTACATTTCTGCTGTCAATTGCAGGTTTTTGGGGTGAGCTTTCTTACCTGCTAGAAATTACCGTTCATTTCAAGTGGCAATATTTGGCGATAGGCTGTCTAATCTCTCTATTTTTCTTAGTAAGAGGACAGCCCGTTTGGTTAATATTCAGCCTCTGCATTGTGTTACTTAATCTCAGCTTTGTCTTGCCGTGGTATTTGCCAGCTAACGGGTTTTCTCAGCTTGCTAGAAGCACAAATACAAATAGCAATCCGCTTAAAATTCTGCTTGCAAATGTGAATATTGCCAACCAAAATTATGCAGACACCCTTGATTTAATTCAATCTACCAACCCTGATCTTTTTGCAATTGTTGAGACAAATCAAAATTGGTTAGATCAAGTTGCAATGAGCGGGGTTTTTCCTTACTCAATTCAGTCACCTAATGCGGGCAACTTTGGCGTCGCCCTCTACAGCAAATTTCCGCTCAAGCCAGTCAATGTCCCAACCCTTCCGGCTTCAACGGTCAGTAGAGTGCAAGATTATCACGTTGCCGCAACTGTGGAGATCGATCAAACATCGGTTACTTTCATCGCCATCCATCCGCCCCCACCTATCACCGCAGTTTTAACGAATTTGCGCAATCAAGAGTTACAAATTGTTGGTGATTTTGTTGAGAAAAATCCGTCTGCAACTGTTATTTTAGGAGACCTTAATACAACCATGTGGACGACTGCTTATCGACAGTTTGAGCAGCACACCAACCTCAAAAATGCGCGGAAAGGTTTTGGTATTTTGCCGACTTGGACAACTCGCCTGCCGCTATTATTTATTCCCATCGATCATATTCTAATAGGCTCAAATTTCACGGTACTCGACATCAAAACAGGCAAAAATCTTGGCTCTGATCATCTGCCACTTATTGTTGAACTAGCGCAATTCTAATCATTTTAACTACATTCAAACTCTGCATCACTGCAAGTTTTAACTTCGGATCGTGGATTGAATCAATCCGTCAACTGTACGGGTAGGTATAGCAGATCAATGGGCATCCGGCAATCGATTTGACCGCAAAACCTGCCCCTGCCCACGATCGAACTGATTTAATCCTCATTCCTTAGAGACTGTTTGTAAATGAACATGAAGTTCTAGAGTTCGCTCTGTAACTCGATCCTCCCTAACCCTGCTTCTTGAGGAAGGAGCCGAGCCAAATGTCTGAAGTCTCCCTTTCTTCTAGACGCACAATGGCTTTCCGCAGAGTGGGAATCTAGAGAGATTGCAGAAGGATCTACAAACAGCCTCTAGATAACGCTATTGCAGCATACTACACGTGTGTTACAATGCTTGGATGTAATCTTAAATTCTATGTCTACACTCAGCTTTTGTTGAGTTGCCCGCAATCTAGAAATTACTGCTGCATCCGCTCGAAAAACTTTTTTTCATCAGAGCGCTTGTGCTTTTACTCGCCTGTCAAAATTTTCTTCCCCAACCTGACTCACTGAGCCTTGCTCGTTTAATTACTTCGGCAAGCCGTTTTGTTGTGGGTACTTCATCCTGCGATCTGCTCAAAATTGAGACTGTATCGCTGCAATCGTATCAAATTCTGTCAACCCAAGTTCTCTTTTGCGAGGAAGGCACGCATGATCAATCTGCAAAATATTCTGCGATATTACCGCTCCTATTGGGCGGTTGCGCTCTTCAGTATTGCTGCTAGCAGTGTGTTTGAGATGATTGATCTCACGGTTCCCTATATTATTGGTCAGCTTCTCAACCTGCTCTCACAGCAATCGTTAGACCTACCGTTACAGGGTTTGGTTCATCAATCTGCTCGTTGGCTTCAGCGTCCTGTTGATCCTACCTTTTCTGTTAATGTACTCTTAGCAATTATCTTTGTCGTAACTGTAGTACGAGCACCCATTCAACCCTGGATAGGCACTTGGTTTCACTGGGACATTGCTTTGCGTAGCCGCCGAGATCACACTGGCAAAGCCATTAAGAAGGTGCTCACTTTGCCGCTAGAGTTCTACGATGAAAACAACGCTGGGCGGGTTTCTGGGCGGATTGCACGCGGATTGTCAAATCACACGTGGACATATCCAGAAATTGCTGGGCAAATGATTCCTAAAATCTTTCGCGTGATTGGCATTTTTGTGCTGATTCTGTTGATCGATTGGCGAATTGCTTTGCTGTTTTTGTTCTCCTTTGTGCTCATTCTCGGCTTGACGCTGAAAAATTTGAGACGGTTGGTAGACAAAGAAAAATTTCTTGATCAGCATATGGAGAATACCGAAAGCCGTACTTCTGAGATTATTACCAACATCAAAACAGTGAAGGCTTTCGCAACTGAAGCAAAGGAATTGAAACGACAGCAAAAGCGTTTGCGGCGAGAGTTTTTGTTTGTAGACTATCGTATTCACAGAGGCTATGTCACGCTGTTCTCTTGGCAGCGATTGGTGATTGAATCGTCTGTCTTTATCGTGTTAGCAACAACGCTGTGGGCAACGCTGCGCGGGCAAATGTCGCTCGGTCATTTTGTCACCACTTTGACGGTTTCTAGCATGGCTTATTCTGAACTAGAGCCGATTAGCCACATGGTCGAAGTGTTCACCCGCCGCTATGCCTCAATGACTCGATTTCATGAGTTTATGCAGCTACCCGTGGGGCAGGATGCGGCTACACTTGCCGATGTGCCTGAAGCCGTGCGGCAGTATCAGTTCACTGGCAAGCTGCATCTCGATCAGGTTTCGTTTAGCTACAGCCCTGAGCGTCCGGTGTTGCAAAACATCAGCTTGCTGATTGAACCTCGGCAAACTGTGGCTTTAGTGGGGCGGTCGGGTTCAGGAAAATCAACGCTTGTGAAGCTGCTATTTCGTTATTTTGATCCACAATCGGGACGGATTTTAATCGATGGGCAAGACACGCGCACGCTCGACATTACGGGCTATCGCAAACGGTTAGCTATCGTTCACCAAGAAGTGGATGTCTTTAACGGCACGCTGCTGGAAAATCTCACCTACGGCAATCCAAATGCCACATTCGCAGAAGTGCAGGCGGCTTGTCAGGTGGCTCGTGTGGATGAGTTTCTGCGGGCGTTGCCCAATGGTTATTACACGATCGTGGGCGAACGCGGGATGAGGCTCTCTGGAGGTCAACGACAACGGCTTGGTATTGCTCGCGCTCTGCTGATGAACCCGGATGTGCTGGTGTTTGATGAAGCAACTTCTAGTTTGGACTACGAGTCAGAGCGGGCGATTCAACTTGCCATGCGGAGCATCCTAGGAACCCGCACTACCCTCATCATTGCGCACCGTCTCAGCACCGTCCGTGAAGCCGACAAAATTGTTGTGCTCGATCAAGGGCAAATTGTCGAGGTGGGCAGTCACGCTGAGTTGCTCAATCATGGCGGCATTTATCACCGTCTGCACATGCTGCAAGAAACGGGAGAGTTGATTGCTTGATCACTCCCCTGCCCGTTGGTCTTCGCACTTGTTTATAGCGCACTTGCTGATGAACATCTTCTCGTAACGAGGCAGCTACGAGAAGATGCTCAAACCCATTCACTTGCTGCTACAGGCTCTGCATTTCAACCAACGTTTGTCGATAGCCTTCGGCGGTTCCTTGTTGCAGGTAGAGGTTTGCGGCTCTTTGAAAATCTGCCATTGCCGACTCTGGTTCGCCAACCGACGCTTGCAATCGGCCCCGGTTGTAGTAGGCATCTGCGCTACGCGGATTCGCGCGGATTGCCTGGGTTAAGTCTGTCATGGCTCCGTTGAAGTCACCCATTTCAGCGAGCATTTCGCCTCGCCGGGTCAGAGCGTCCACATCATCAGGGTTTTCAGCCAAAAAGCTGCTGTAGTCGTCAATTGCAGCAATCATTTCGCCCAGTTCATAGTAGGCATCGCCTCGACCTTTGTAGACTGCGGCATAGTTCGGACGCACCGCCAAAGCTCGGTCATAGTCTGCCACTGCCCCTTCCATATCACCAGTTTCTAGCCGCAGATCGCCCCGCACTTTATACAGTTCTGCCTTGTCTGGACTGAGCCGCATCGCGGTTTCTAAATCATTCAAGGCGGCAGGCTGATCATCCAATTTCCAGAGGGCCAACCCTCGCCCAAGATAGGCATCTGAGTAATTTGGATCAAGCTGAATTGCTTGGTTAAAGTCGTCTAAAGCAGGTTCTGCTGCGCCGAGCGCTGAGTAGACAAAACCCCGGTTATAGTAGGCTGCTACGGACGGTTGAAGCTTGACCGCTTGATTCAAATCAGCCAGCGCAGCAGGCAAATTGCCTGTCTGATAGAACAAACCGCCTCGGTTAAGGTAGGCATCTCCGTACTCATCATCCAGTTCGATGGCTTGAGTAAAATCGGCGATGGCCATCTCAGGACTGCCTTGCTTCTCGTAAACCAAGGCGCGATAGAAGTAGGCCGGGGGTAGTTCTGGATTCAGCGCAAGGGCCCGATCGAAGTCGGTGATCGCGCCACGGTTGTCGTCTAAATAGAATTTGGCAACACCGCGATTCAGGTAAACATCCGCAACATAAGGCGTGGGTTCGGTGGGTTCGGCGGCTCTGTCAGCGATCGCAAGGGCCCGATTATAGTCAGCGATGGCTGCTGAATAGTTTTCCATCGCCGCATGGGTTAACCCTCGCTGCAAGTAGGCAGATGCAAAGCTAGGATTCGCCCGAATTGCCTGATCAAAACTAGCAAGTGCGCTGGGGTAATCTCGCTGTTCTAGATAATCCAGTCCTGCGTCATATGCCTTTTCTGCGCTTTTGATGCTCGCCTGATCGACCTGTGGCGCTGGCTGAGATTGCGCCAACAGCGGCTTTAGATTAGACAGAACCGATAAACCAGACAGCGTGATGCCAACACCCAGCGTGGTGATGACCCGGTATAGGGAATTCATGGCTTTACCTCATGCCCTTCAAAATTTGGGTTTATGCAATATTTATGAAGAATTCCCTAACTCAAGTCAAATCTCATCAGATAGAGGAAATTTTCAACGGCAATTTGCTTGACTTTGGTTGCTCTAACAGCGAGTTCAGCCGTTCTTGCAATAAAAGGGAGAAAAATTCAATTTCCTTCTCCGCACTTTCTCGCAATGCAACCGCCAAATGATCTTGAACCAGCGTATAGGATTCGATGGCACTTTCCAGCAGATCAAAGAGTTCATGAAGCGAAGCATTTTCGTAGATAGGTTTAGCCGCAGATAGCAGAGCTGCGGTATCAAACACGAGCGGTTGCTGAGCTAAGAGTTCTAAATCTGCAAAGTTAGCGTCCATAGTAATTAATCCTTAAAGTAGAAATTCCCCTTACTGATGAGTAGGTTTTGTGCATTCACAGTAGACAAGAGAGCAAACTGGTCAAACCTACCCATGCTGCTGCGTCAGTAAGCTCCCTTATGCTTCCAAGGTAGAGGTAAAAAAGTTTATCGCATACACTAGGTATACGGGTATTTTCGCTGAGCAGCTAAATGCGTGTATGTAATCCCACTGAATTTTTTTTAGAAAGTTCATGTCATAGTTGCTGCTTCAAAAACATCGCTTCATGATCAGAAAACGATGAGCAACAAAAAAAAGGACAGTACGGAAAACTGCCCTTCTTAATGACTTCTGAATCAGTTGAACTGCTCGGCTACCTAGCCATTGCTAAATTAGCGATCGACCGATCCCATAATGATGTCGATGCTGCCCAGAATCACAATCAAATCTGCCACCTTCACGCCCTTCAAAAGGTGAGGCAAAATTTGCAGGTTGTTGAAATCGGCTGTGCGGATTTTGAAGCGCCAGGGGAACACGTTGTCATCCCCAATCACATAAATACCAAACTCGCCTTTACCCGTTTCGACCCGGACATAATTCTCGCCCTTCGGAATTTTGAACGTCGGGGCAAGCTTTTTGCTAATGAACTGATAGTCTGGGTTCTTTGCCCAATCCGACTTTGGACCTTCTGCAATCCGCTTGGCTTCCAGATTTTCGTAAGGCCCGCCTGGCAAACCCGCCAACGCTTGGCGCAGAATCTTCACAGACTCGCGCATCTCCCGAATTCGGACTAGATAGCGGGCAAAACAATCTCCGGCGGTTTCCCACTGCACATCCCAATCAAAGTCGTCATAGCATTCGTAGTGATCAACTTTGCGGAGATCCCACTTGACGCCAGAAGCTCGCAGCATCGGTCCCGACAGACCCCAGTTGATCGCATCGTCGTGGGGAATGGTGCCAACGCCTTCAATCCGGCGACGGAAGATCGGGTTGTTGGTAATGAGCTTCTCGTATTCATCCACTTTGGGCAGAAAGTAATCACAGAAATCGGCGCATTTATCAACCCAACCATAGGGTAAATCAACAGCAACGCCGCCAATCCGCCAATAGTTGTTGTTGACCATCCGGTAGCCAGTCGCCGCTTCCCAAAGGTCATAGATCAGCTCGCGTTCGCGAAAGATATAGAAGAAGGGAGTTTGAGCGCCACAGTCTGCAAGGAAGGGCCCTAACCACAGCAGATGGTTGGCAATCCGGTTGAGTTCCAACATCAATACGCGAATATAGCTGGCTCGCTTGGGAACAGGCACATCCGCCAATTGCTCAATGGCGTTGACCACCACCGCTTCGTTGAACATGCCTTCTGCGTAGTCCCACCGACTGACATAGGGAATGTACATGACTGGCGTGCGGTTTTCCGCAATTTTCTCCATCCCTCGGTGCAGGTAGCCAATGACTGGCTCGCAGTCAACTACATCCTCTCCATCAAGGGTGACAATCAGGCGTAACACCCCATGCATCGAGGGATGGTGTGGCCCCATATTGATCACCATAGGTTCGGTCTTGGTTTCGATCATGGTCATAGGTGTTCTGTCTCCCCGTTCGATCGCGTTTTCGGCAGGTGGTGTTGTAGCAAACTAACTGTCAACTTGAGTCTATTTCAGGATTAGGTCTCGGTTGCAGCTTCTTGACAATGCCTCTTTCATTATAAGGATGGATCGTCGCTAAAACCGTGAGGGCTATATATTTGACGGCATCAGACTTTATGACGGTCATCATAAGTACGGTTCAATTGTGGAAGCTCAGCAGCACCAAGATTTTGGAAGGGAGAGCGAGTACACTCAAAAGAAAGTTTTACTTCAAATCAGCGCTCCAACAAACGCTCGAACAACTGCCATGATTGCCAATCTCAAAATCCAATCCATGTCTCCTCAAGCATGTTTATTTATCCTGGCATTGATTTCACCCGAACAGGGGGTTGAGCGCAGTCGAACAGGGGGTTGAGCGCAGTCGAATTGGGTTTTTCTACTTATCCGCCACTAAGCTCGTTATGCTAATAATTTGGATGCCCATAGCTGATGAATTTGGTAAACGGGTTTATTTTAGCGCTGGAGCGAGTTGAATCAACAAGCTATGACTGATGCCACCCCTCAGCCTCCTAACATTCAAGCGGAACTAGCGAAAGAGCGCAATCGAGCCGCTGCTGAACGAACACTGATGGCTTGGATTCGTACCAACCTTTCTTTGATTAGCTTTGGGTTTGGAATCGACAGCATTGTGACTGCCATTCGCAACTTTCAACCCACTGAAGACATTAACCCAGTCCGGTTCTCCCGCATCTTTGGATTAGCATTTATCGCTTTAGGCATCTACGCCATGATTGTTGCTGCAATCGAACATCACCAAGAACTACAGCACATTCAGCGGAGTGCTGCCTATTTCTATAAACCTCGTCGCTCTCTGGGGTTGACCGTTGCAGTTGCCCTGATCGGCATTGGCTGCTTTGCCTTTATCAGCATTCTAGTCAGAGGATTCACGACTTCACCTACTTCCTAAAGCAGTCTTTGTCTGCCTTTTCGATGGCAAGTTATGAGCGCATTGCCTGCAATAACCATCTGCTAGCGCGATTTATTTCAATGTTAGAGTTGAACTCAACTTTGATTAAATCCCCTCCAACCTATCAAAACTTACGCTCACGGCATCATCGCTGCCTAATTCTGTCCGAATTAGTGTAGTTGGAGACTTCTGATTTAATGGCACTCCAAGCCGCCTCATAGGACGGGGCTGCTTCACCCACATCTTCAAGCGCTTTAAGTTTCTGGAAAATCTGCTCTGATGGGTAAATTCCAGGATTATTCAGGTCTGCCTGATTGATCAAGCCTGTATCACGAGCAGTTTGATTGGGCGATCCATACTGCGTGAAATTAGAAATGCGGGCAGCAATGTGAGGTTCTAGCAGAAAATTAATGAACTGTACGGCAGTTTCAGGATGGGGGGCATCCTGTGGAATTGCCATATTGTCAATCCAAATAATGCTGCCTTCCTTCGGAATCGCGTAGCGCAGATCCGGGTTTTCCTTCATCACTTGCTGAATATCACCGTTCCATTCAAACGCTAGATCTACTTCTCCTTGATTCAACAACGCTTGACCTGTATCTGGCGCGAAGGCTGCGATTGTACTTTTCTGTTGAATTAAAAAGTCTCTGGCTTGATTAATCTCATTCACATTCTGCGTATTAGGGTCTTTCCCTAGAAACATCAGCACGACTCCAATCGTGTAGCGCGTGTCATCCATCCAGGCGATCTTTCCAGCATATTGCGGCATGAACATCGCAGCCCAGCTATCAATCTCCTGACCTGTGACTTCTAAGTTATAGCCGATTCCTAGCGTTCCCCACTGGTAAGGCAGGCTATAGCGATTCGCTGTATCGTATTCTGGATTGAGAAAGTTAGGATCAACATGCTTGAGATTGGGAATATTTTGAGGTTTAAGCTCTGCTAGCAAGCCTTCCCGCGCCATGATTTGTACCATGTAGTCGGTGGGGAAAATCAGATCATAGCCTGGATTCCCTGCCTTCAGTCTGGCGTGCATCTCTTCGTTGCTGCCATACGTGCTGTAGTTAATTTTGACGCGATGCTGCTGCTGAAATTCTTCCAACACATCGGGAGCAATATAAGTATCCCAGTTGTAGATGTTCAGTTCATCCACAGCGTTTGGCTGAGCCTGAGCTTGCTGAGCCTGAACTTGCCGAACCTGAACCTGCTGCCATCCGATGGGCAAAACAGCAACCGTGAAGAGCAGAACGAGCAAGGAAAACCAACGTTTCATGATTGCCTCCTAACGATTGCCTCCTACCGTCGGGCGCTGCATACTTGCGCAGCATCAGGATGGGAAGCGAGATAATCTCTGAGCCAACTGCAACCCTGCTGCAACAATTGATCTAAATCTTTAACTGCCCACAATTGCACCTTGCCGTCTGCGCCTGCTGTTGCCAAAACTTGTCCGTTTGGGTTAAAGCTGATGCCATAAATTTCACCTGCCTCACTTTCATATTCTGCCAGCAAAGTGCCCGTTCGGCTCCACAATCGCACCTTGCCCTCGGAACCCGACGTTGCAATCATCTGTCCATCGGGGCTGAAGTCAACTTGATAGACTGATCCGGCGTGTCCTTTCAGTTCTCGCAGCAGGTTGCCCTTCCGATCCCATAGGTAAATTGTGCCTTCAGAGCCGCTGGTGGCTAGCAGTTGCCCATCCGGGCTAAACCGAACGCTGTGAACCGTTCCCACCTGTTGCTTTAGTTCCCTCATTTGCTTGCCTCGATGATCCCAGAGACGCACAATTCCCTCAGAGCTAGCGGTTGCTAAAAGTTGTCCATCTGGGCTAAAGCTGAGGCTTTTCACCCGCCCTTCGTGCCCTTTCAGTTCGAGCAGCAGTTTACCATTGATGCTCCAAATCCGCGCCACGCCATCTCCACCCACTGCCAACCGCCGCCCATTGGGACTAAAGCTGACGCTGAACGCCCCCCCGTCGTGCCCTTTCAATTCTTGGAGCAAACGACCATTCAGCCGCCAAATCCGGACAGTTTCTTCAAAGCCCCCGGCCGCGAGCAGTTGCCCATTGGGACTGAAATCAAGGCTGAGAACCCTACCTTGCAAACCGCTGAATACCGCAATCGGTTTACCGCGTTGGTTCCACAGACGCACCGTGCGGTTTTGCCCAGCCGTCGCCAGCGTATTGCCATCTGGATTAAACCGGATGCTGTAAATTTCACTTTGCTGCCCGCCAAATTCGCGCAGCGGTAGCCGAAACCGTTCCCACATTCGTAGCGTTCCGTCGTTGCCTGCTGTTGCCAGCATCAAGCCATCCGAGCTAAAGCTAACGCTATTGACTTTGCCCTGATGTCCCTTAAATTCAGCAATTTCTGCTTTTTCGTTCCACAGCCGCAAAACGCCATCATTGCCGACCGTTGCCACCACTAATCCATCGGGGCTGAAGCTAATCTGATTCACCTTGCCCTGATGCCGCGTAAATTCAGCCACTTTTTCTCCGGCTCGATTCCATAAAAACGCCCCATTCACCCCCGCCGTTGCCAACAGTTCGCCATCCGGTCTGAAACTCACGCTCGTCGTCCAGCCTTGCGGTTGAGCGAATGCCTTCACTGCTTTGCCATCCCGACTCCACAGGCGCACCCCATCCAGTCCGCCTGTGGCAATCAGCTTTCCGTCTGGACTGAAGCTAATCGTGTGCACTTCGCTGCGATGCCCCTGCCAAGATTTCATGGGCTGACCGCGCAGATTCCACAGCCGAATGGAGCGATCTTGCCCAGCCGTTGCCAAGGTTTGCCCATTGGGGCTAAAAGCCACCGCCATAACGCTGCCCTGATGCCCGGTGAGGTAAGCAATTTGCTCGCCCGATCGCTGCCACACCCGCACGCCATCAAACCCTGCGGTTGCTAAGTGTTGCCCATCTGGACTAAAGCGAATCTGCCGAATCCAGCCTGTGTGCCCCTTCAGCGCCGCAATCGGTTGGCGATTGGCATTCCACAACTGCACGGTTTGATCCTGCCCAGCGCTGGCAAACAGCCGACCATCCGGGCTAAAGCTGACGCTCAAAATCTTGCCCTGATGCCCCGGTAGTTGGTTTTTCTCGCGGATTTGATCCAAAATTCGCTGAAGGGCAAACAAAGGGCTAGTCGCTGGATAATGCTGCAACGAGCGCTGGCTGCCTACCAACTCTTGCAACTCTTGCCCGGTTTGCATTGCCGACAACAGCGCTTCAATTTGGCGAAACTCAAACTGCTGTAAGGCGCTCACGCCCGCCTGCTCTAAGCGAGTTCCTAACCGAGCCAGCCGTTGCTGGTAAAAAGCACTACCCGCCAGCACACTTGCAATAGCCGCCAGCCCCAAACACAGCGACAGAATTGTAGAACCTGTGCGGATGCGTTGCGTTGCCTTGCGGTTCGCTTCTGCCAAAATTAGCGATGCCTGCTGCTCTTGAGCCAAAATCGCCTGCATTTCCCGCTTAGCCAACTCCTGACTCGCCGCCAAAAAACGGTAGTCTTGAGCGCTTAAGTGCTTGTTCGCCGCCCAGTTTTGCGAATCCAGCAGCATTTGCCCCCGCAGTAAATAGGCTTCCTCTTCACCCGATTCCAGCCAAGCCGTCAATGCTGTTGCGTAAGGTCGTAGATCGGCTAGAACCTGCTCAATCCAGCGCTGATTAAACACCTCTGCATAGATGCGATTGTGCACCTGAAGCCGCCCCTGCCGCTGCGTTACTAGCCCGGTCAGCCGCAGTTCCATTTGTTCGGGGCTACTGTCGGCATCCACGCCAGAAGCGAGCAGTCCAGCTTGTTGAAATTCTGCACTCGATGGCGCGCTTAAAATCTGCTGATATAGCCCTAGCAACTGCCCTGCTTGCTTCTGATTTCTAAGAATGCGATCCCGGATAGTTCTCAGGTGTTCCGGCTCGTCTTGTGCTTCCCAGTTTTCCAGAATCCGAGCGTGAATTAATTGCGCGATCCGGTCGGCTTCTGTGCCATTGACGATTCGCAGTTTGAGAGCGTGAACGAACCGACAGATTTTCTGCGTCAGAAAGGTTGCCCGCCTGTCCAGTACAGAATTTCGACCAACACTTGAGTTGGTTTTTCTGCGTTTTCCACCAGTCCAGGAATTAAAGCTCGCTGAGCGGCTTCTAGCTCAAAGCCCGTTAGTTCAATCGCCTGACCGATGTTGAAAGACGTTCGATCTTTGTTTTGGATTAGCGTTGAAGGCGTTGCCACCCCTAATAAACAGAACGTTAGCCGCTTGTATTCAGAATCATCTACGCGACAGTTGTAGCAGGCGCGAATAAAAGCAAAAAAGTCATCCTTGAAGCTCGTGCGTAAGATGCTATCGATTTCGTCAATGAAGATGACAATATTCTGCGAAAATTGTTTGAAGAGAACATCTTCAATGAATTCCTTTAGCCGTTGCGTTGGTGACAAATCTTTGTGTTGATGCCACCAGCTTTTAAAGTCTATTTTGCGTGTGAGTCCAAATCCACGCAGCAGTTCAGAGACAAATGCACCGTACCATTCTGTTGCAATTACATTACTACCGATTCCAGTGATATCAATAGAGGCACATTTCGTTCCTTCTTGCCTCAATCGTTTCATTACCTGAACCCGCAAGCTCGACTTTCCCATCTGCCGGGAGTTGAGCACATAGCAATAATTGCCGTTTTTAAGCCCGTGATAAAGATCGTGGTCTGCCTGTCGTTCCACGTAGGTTGGATGTTGGTACTCTAGCGAGCCTCCCACCTGATAGTAGTCTTCGTAGTCTTCTTGACCATCCATAGGCAGCGATTAGGGTTAAGACGCTTACATCAATCCATCCTTTCAGCACCCTGCCTAAATAGTATGGTTCTTTAAAGTTAACTGCAACTTTTAGTCGATTTGAGCCAAGCAGCACCGACCACAGACCTAGCGCAAAACAGCCCAACGCCAGGTAGCCAATCCTGTATGGGCATTGCTCGCTCCTGAAAAACGCTACTGGAAATGTCACTGAAGCCGTTACTGAATCGGAATGCTGAGACGGTTCTCTGGGGTAAGCTGCCCTGGAGTTTGTGTACCGGGCGGAGGTTCGATCAGGCGCTCTGGATCGACAGCCGAGTCGGGCTGAGTTTCTACAGGCAGCGGATTTCGAGGCGGTGCAAAGAACTCGTCTGCTTCGGGTTGTCCCACTTCTAGCGGTTCAGCCAGATCAGGCGGCAACGGCTCTACCGTTTGAGACAAGTCAGTTTGAGCAGGAGCTTGAGCCGGATCACCTATCAATTCTTCCGGCTGAGACGATTCGGCTTGTGTTTGTGCGGGCGTTGCGATGGCAAAAGTCAATAGAGTCGTTAGTGCCAGTAGTTTTAAAGGATTCATACACCCTAAAATTTCCTCTAATCAGCATTACATTCAAGATTAATCCGAAACCTATAAAAAAGGTTCATTCAATGGGATTATTTTAACGTTCCGAAAATTATAGCTATCGAAGTAAAAAAAGACAGGTTAATCTATGAGAAAGAGAATGCAGAGATTAAGCCTAGATATATTAAACCGAGCGCCTTTAGCGGGTTGTATCAAGCTTGACTAGAGCCAGAAATGCGACCGATCAGGGGGCAGATGTGATCGATCGCAAGTTGAAATTTAGCCTCGGTGAGTTAGGGTAAGAGTTGAAGCAAACTTGGCTCGTCCACCCAACGAATTTTGGTAGATGCAACACCTTCAAATTGGCACCTTCAAATTGGCTCAGTTAGAGCAACGTTATCTAGCTGAGGGTGACAATGCCGCCACTTGCCGTGCCCAATGACAGCGCACTTTGATCAACCCCTTGCACAAAGCCAATCAGTTCTTTGCTGACCGAGAGCACAGGCGGGAAACCACCAAAACTGACAGTCTGATGATAAATTGCTACGCCATTTTGCCCACTAACGGTGTCATTTTCAATCGAGTATTTGCTGAAGAAGCCTGTACCCACATCACGAAGCTGGATTTTGTCTTCACCCACTACGAAGTCAGTAATGCGAGCGTATCCATCAAATCCACCTTTGCCTGAACCACTCCAGCCATCGTCATAGTATTGCTTTGTGCTAGAGCCGAGAACGAAGGTATCAATACTGCTACCGCCTGTGAGGGCATCGATTTCGCCAACTCCAGGATTCGCTTCAAAAGGATTAACGCCTGTTAGCTCGTCATTGCCGTCGCCACCAAACAGTTCATCATTGCCTTCACCGCCTCGCATTTCATCGTTACCTGCTTCACCATAAACGGTGTCGGTTCCGTCCCATCCAGATAGTTCATCATTGCCATCGCCACCGTAGATTGTGTCGTTGCCATCATCGCCATATAAGTAGTTCTCAGCAGCGTTACCGATTAGGGTATTATTAAGGCTGTTGCCATAACCATCGATCGCGTCGGCTCCCGTTAAGGTGAGGTTTTCTACAAAAGACGTTGTAGACAGATTAAAGAAAACGGATGACTGTACCGTATCGGTGCCGCCAAACAGCGAGCTTTCAGTCACCACGTCACCCGCTTCATTTACAACATAGGTGTCATTACCGAAACCGCCAATCATCGTGTCGGCTCCCAAGCCGCCATCCAGCGTGTCGTTGCCCGAATCACCAGTGAGCGTGTTATTCGCACTGTTGCCGATGATCACGTTATCAAGATTATTACCTGTGCCGTTTACTGCATCTGTGCCAGTCAGAGTCAGGTGCTCTAGGTTATCTCCTAGCACATAGCTCAGCGATGTCTGCACTGTATCAATTCCGGCATCTGCGGCTTCATTCACGACGTCAGCCAACGCATCTACAAAGTAAGTATCGTTGCCCAAGCCGCCGCTCATTGTATCCGTTCCTGTGCCACCGTCTAAGCTGTCATCGCCTGCGCCACCGTTCAGTGTGTCGTTACCTGCGTTACCCGACAAAGCGTTATTAGCAGCGTTTCCATTAATGATGTTATCAAGATCATTGCCTGTGCCGTTAATCACACCTGCGCCTGTTAAAGTCAGATTCTCAACGTTGGCGGATAGCGTATGGCTGACAGATGCTTGCACTTCATCCGTACCTCCTCCAGCCGCTTCTATCACTGCATCTCCAATGCTATCCACAATATAAGTGTCGTTGCCCGCACCACCGATCATTTGATCATCACCTGCCCCACCATTCAGGACGTTATCAGCATCGTTCCCAGTGATGGAGTTATTCAACGCATTGCCTGTACCGTTGATGGCGCTGAAGCCGGTCAGTACTAAGTTTTCAACATTTGCGCCCAAAATATAGCTCAGCGAAGACCTCACCGTATCGTTGCCGCCGCCTGCCAGTTCAATCACCGCATCTCCAGCACTGTCTACGATGTAAGTATCATCGCCGTTACCGCCCGTCATTTGGTCATCGTCTGCGCCACCGTCGAGGGTGTCGTTCCCTTCGCCGCCGTCCAGCACATCGTTGCCAGAACCGCCGAGCATGGTGTCGTCACCCACGCCGCCATTTAACAGATCGTCGCCCGCGCCACCCTTGAGAATGTCATTGCCGCCGCCGCCATTCAGCACGCCGTTGGGGACAATCACCAGCACGCCATCTGCCTGTAGTACGCGGTGAATTTCGTGCAGCGTTTCTGGCGCGAGGATGAAATCGGTGGGGAATGTGCTCACCACCCCACTGAATGCTTCGCGGCCATAAGGAAGCTGCTGTGCCTTACCGCGTGCCAACCGCACCGGATAACCCGCTTTGCGAAGCTTGCGTTGGGCGATGCGCCCCATATAGGGCGACAAATCGTACCCAACGGGCTTAAATCCGGCGGCATGTAGATCGAGCTGTAAATTGCCGGTTCCGTGTGCTAGTTCGAGGATCAAACCCTGTTGGGGCAAATAACCTATGGTGGAGCGCTGCCAGCAGCGCCACTCCCCCAGCGAAACCACAGAGCTCACGGTGTCATAGGTGAAGGCCAGTTCGTTATAGAGCAGGCGAAACCCAAAACGAACCAACCCCCACCACAGCGCGATCACCGTTACTCGCCCCGCAGCGCTTTCAGTATAACATCCGGGTAATCGGTAATCAGCAGTCTACACCCAGGTCACGCAGTTTTACGGCTTGTTCGGGGTCATTCACCGTCCAGGTATTTACCCGGTAGCCCGCGCTTTTGGCAGACTGCATATAGACCGCATCGATCATACTGTGATAGGGATGCACCGCTTCATATGGCAAATTTAAATCGTACATGATTTTCTGGGTATCGACTGTCATATCCATCGCATACAAAAAGCCGATAGCGACTTCGGGCAGAATCTCACGGAAGCGCTTTAAGGTCAGTGGATTAAATGACGAGACAATCACCCGATTTTGCAGGTTAAACTTCGCGATCACGTCCGCCACCACCTGCTCCACCCCATCGGTTGTGGGCGAAATGGATTTGATCTCGACATTGATATACAGCTTTTGACCAACCGCCTCGAAAACTTCATCCAGTGTGGGGACGCGCACCCCATTGAAGCCTTCACCGAACCAACTGCCGGCATCCAGCGCTTTTGATCTGCGACAGGGTCATCTCGGTGATGACACCCTGACCATCTGTCGTGTTATCAACCGTGAAATCATGAACAATCACGGCGTAGCCATCTTTTGAACGATGGACATCCAGCTC
>JAAUQT010000231.1 GCA_012033495.1 Cyanobacteria bacterium RM1_2_2
GGTCTCTGAGTGCTCACTGGATCTCTGATTGCTCACTGGGTCTCTGATTGCCCACTGGGTCTCTGAGTGCCCACTGGGTCTCTGAGTGCTGAGCGCAGTCGAAGCACGGCATGGACTGAACAACGATTGCCAGGTTGATAGCTGCTGCCGGAAGTTTTTTGTACTGAAATTTCATCCTGATTTTATATTTCTGTGGGATACTCCTGTTGAATTTGCGAAAAGATTTGCTCCGTTATCCCTGCCCCAGGAAATGCCCATGTCTCTTACTCTGAAACGCTCCACTTTGCAGACGAGAAATGGTGTAGCAGGAACATGCCTTAGCCTGCTGTTGTTGCTAACTTCAGCTAGGGTGCTGGCTCATGGTGGACACGGCGATGAGTTTCACCAGAATCAATCTACTCAACCCGTAGGTGAAATTGAGGTCGATGATGCAACGGCAGAACGGATTGGGCTGAAAGTGGAAGCTGTTACCCGTCAGTCTCTGACATTCGGCGTACAGGCAACCGGGCAGATTGAAGCCTCTCCTAATCGCAAAGTTGAGGTGACAAATCCGGTAGGGGGAACGGTGGTCAAACTGTGGGTGGAGCCAGGAGACACGGTTCAGGCAGGGCAGCCACTAGCAGTCATGACTAGCGGAGAACTAGCAGAACTGCGCGTTACCGCCTTGGAAAATTCCGCAGAACGACAGGGAGATGTGCAGCAGGCTCAAGCGAACTTACGGCTGGCACAACAGCGCTATGAACGACAGCAGCACATTGCTGTGACTGCTATTGAACAAGCAAAAACGGAACTTAGAGTTGCACAAGAGCAATATGATCGGGATCAAGAACTGGCAGGGCAAGGAGCTATTCCTAGACGGGAATTTTTAGAGTCGGAAGCGCATTTGGCATCTGCGCAAAAAGCACTAACTGAAGCCGAAAGTCGGTTGGAGGTATTAGCCGCCCAAACCGATGTCGAGCGTGCCCAAACTGCGCTTCAAGTGGCTCAGTCTCGCGCTCAATTGAGTGCAGGAACCTACAAAACTCGCTTACAACAGCTTGGTGCAGAAGCGAATCCAGACGGCACAATTACGATTAAAGCTCCCATTTCAGGCACGGTTGCCGATCGTGAAGTCACCTTAGGACAATCGGCTGAAGATGCGGGTGAAATCTTGATGACCCTAGTGGACAATCGCACTGTGATAGCAACTGCTAATCTTTACGAGAAAGACTTGAATCAGGTTGCTCAAGGTCAGCGAGTGCGCGTTGTAGTAGCGAGTTTGCCAGATCAAATATTTTTAGGGCAAATTGCCACGATCGGATCGGTGGTCGAAGGAGAGAGCCGAGTTGTGCCGGTGAAAGCAGCGTTAGACAATGGGGCGGGGAGACTTAAACCGGGCATGTTTGCCGAATTGGAAGTGCTGACCAATCGCACACCGGAGACTGTTTTAACGGTGCCTCAATCGGCAATCGTTGAAGCCAACGGTCAGCCAGTCGTGTTTGTTGAAAATGGCAACCGGTTTCAACCTGTCGAGATAACGTTGGGTCGGCAAGCCGGAAATTGGGTTGAAGTCGAAAACGGGTTATTTGATGGTGATCGCATTGTTACGCAACGGGCTAACCAACTCTATGCTCAATCGTTGCGCGGCGAATCTACCCAACCGGAGGAGGCAGAAGCACCTGAAGTTACGGTAGCTCGTCCCCCGATCAAGCCATTGCCTTGGTGGGTGGTGATTCCGGCAAGTGGGCTGCTGGCGGTCGGCACTTTTGCAGCAGGAGCTTTTTGGTCAATCGGCGCAATCGCCAACTTGCTTCCAGGTCGAATCGTGTTGACTATCCAGCAGAAGAGCCGATGAATCGCCGCTCAGTAGAACCATCCCATCAGTTAGCTGAACCGTTGTCGAATCAGCCAAGAGATTAAACCAATAGCAGGAGGGTTGGTTAGGACGAGGGGTGGAGATGAAACCGTTGGGTGGATGCAATTGCCAGCCGAATGACGAGACACAAAATTAGATAGATATGCTAAACGCAATTTTGAAGTGGTCGATTGTCCAACGTTGGCTGGTGGTGATTGGAGCAGTGCTCGTCACTGTTTTGGGGATTTACAACCTCACGCAAATGCCGCTGGATGTGTTCCCCGATTTTGCTCCGCCCCAAGTCGAGATCCAAACCGAGGCACCAGGGTTAGCGCCCGAAGAAGTGGAGTCACTGATTACGCTGCCGATCGAAAGTGCGGTGAACGGGACGCCGGGTGTGGAAACGGTGCGATCGTCTTCTGCGGTTAGTATTTCTGTGGTGAGGGTGATTTTCAACTGGGGCACCGATGTTTATCAAGCTAGACAATTGGTGGCAGAACGGTTGCAGCAAGTGCAGGAAAAGCTTCCAGAAGGGATCGGAACGCCGCAGATTTCCCCCGTTTCTTCTCCAGTTGGAACCGTTCTGATGTATGCCTTTACGGCACAGACAACTTCACAAATGGACGTGCGACGGCTAGTGGATCAGGATGTTGCCAATCGGCTGCTGGCGGTTCCGGGTGTCTCTCAAGTGATTGCTTACGGTGGAGAAGTGCGGCAGTATCAGGTGCTGGTCGATCCGGCAAAACTTGTTGCCTTAAACGTATCCCTCCAAGAGGTGACGGAAGCCGCTGAAGCTGCCAATGTCAATGCTGCTGGAGGTTTTCTCACAACACCGGATCAGGAAATGATCATTCGGGGAGTGGGACGACTAGAATCAATCGATCAACTAGGAGACTCGGTTGTAACGGCTCGTGATGGCAAGCCCATTTTGCTGCGGGATGTGGCACAAGTGGAAGTGGGAGCCGCCTTAAAACGGGGAGATGGTAGCTTTAACGGTCAGCCTGCCATTATTGTGGTGGTGAATAAGCAGCCGATGAATGACACCCCCACGGTTACACGGGCGATCGAGCAGGCTATGGCAGACGTGAAAGCCAGACTTCCCGAAGATGTGACGGTGACGGAAACGTTTCGGCAAGAAAACTTTATTGAAGCCTCAATCGAGAACGTCATCGGTTCATTGCGAGACGGCACGATCATTGTGTCGATAATTTTGCTGCTATTTTTGATGAACTGGCGAACCGCACTAATTACCCTCAGCGCTATTCCATTGTCAATTTTAGTAGGAATGCTGATTTTAAGCGCTTTTGGGCAGGGCATTAATACCATGACGCTGGGTGGCTTAGCCGTAGCGATTGGGTCAGTGGTGGATGACTCGATTGTGGATATGGAAAATGCCTATCGGGGATTGTGCAAGAATCAGTTAGCCGGCACGCCAGAGCATCCGCTTAAGGTGGTTTACGATACGTCAGTCGAAGTGCGGGTCAGCGTCATTTTCTCAACCGTGATTATTGCGGTCATCTTTGCCCCAATTTTTAGCCTCACAGGTGTGGAAGGGCGGATTTTTGCCCCAATGGGGATTGCCTATCTGGTGTCCATTTTTGCTTCAACTGTTGTGGCTATGACCCTCTCTCCAGCGCTTTGTGCCATCTTGCTGGCAAATCGTCCGTTGCCCAGTGATGAAACTTGGGTGACGGCTTTCTCGCAGCGAATTTATCGCCCTGCCCTCAATTTTGCGATGCGTCGCGCTAAGGTCGTACTGATGATTGCAAGCGCTTTGCTCGTTGCCTCTTTAATTGTGTTTTCCAGTTTGGGGCGAGTGTTCTTGCCAGAATTCCAAGAGCCTTCTTTAGTGAATGCTATGCTGCTCTATCCAGGGGTTTCTCTGGAGGCAACCCATCAATCTGGCTTGGCGATGCAGGAAGCCCTCAAAGACGATCCGCGTTTTGCCACCGTGCAGTTACGCGCCGGCCGTGCTCCCGGAGATGCCGATGCGGGTGGCGTTAACCTGGGACACTTAGATGTGGAATTAAGTCAGGAAGGATTAAACGATCGAGAAGCCTCACTAGAAAAGATTCGTGCGGAATTTGCCCGAATTCCAGGGGTTGCACCGAGCGTCGGTGGTTTTATTACCCATCGCATGGATGAAGTGTTATCGGGGGTGCGGAGTGCGATCGCCATCAAAATCTTTGGGCCCGATTTGGATGAACTCCGTGACCTTGGCAGCCAAGTGGAAGCGGCTATCCGTGATGTGAATGGATTAGTCGATCTGCAACTGGAACCCCAAGTTCCGATTCGGCAAGTGCAGATTCAATTTGATCGGTCGGCCGCTGCCCGTTATGGTCTGACGGTTGGACAAATTTCTGAGATTGTTGAAACAGCATTCAACGGTCGTGTCGTCTCTCAAGTGCTGGAGCAACAGCAGCTATTTGATTTATTGGTTTGGCTAAAAGATGAGGCGCGAAATGATCTCGATACGATTCGTAACCTCCTGATTGACACACCCACAGGTCAAAAAATTCCCCTCGCCCAAGTTGCTCAAATTGATAATGGAACAGGGCCAAACACGATTAATCGGGAAAATGTATCCCGCTTAATTGTTGTATCTGCAAACGTGGCTGAACGAGATCTAGGTTCTGTTGTTGAAGAAATTCAAGACAAAATTAAGAACGTTGTACAGATGCCCGCTGAATACTTTATTCAATATGGCGGGCAATTTGAGTCAGAACAGCAGGCACGCCATCATCTCTTGGTATTTGGTGGGTTGGCGATTGTCCTCATTTCTATTCTCATGTACTTTGCGGTTAAATCCGTTGCTGGGATGCTGATGATTATGATCAACCTACCCCTTGCCTTGGTGGGAGGCATCTTTGCAATCGCGCTAGGCGGCAGTATTGTTTCTATTGCCTCGTTGGTCGGGTTTATTACTCTGTTTGGCGTGGCAACTCGCAACGGTTTACTTTTAGTGGACAATTACAATACAAAACTGATGCAAGGAATGCCGCTTCAGCAGGTGATCGTCGAGGGGTCAATGGAACGACTGGTGGCAATTCTGATGACAGCATTAACCTCGGCATTAGGGATGGTGCCGCTGGTGATCGGCACTGGAGCCGGAAAAGAAATTCTGCAACCGTTGGCGATCGTCGTGCTGGGAGGTCTGTTTACCTCGACGGCTCTCACCCTGCTGGTGCTGCCTGCCCTTTACACCTTGGTTGGGCGATTTCTAATTCCAGAGGCAAAGACAGCGTTTCAAGCCGATATATTTGAGGAGGTCGTCCCTGATAATGTTCCGATTGCGTAGGCGCAAATATTTTTTGGATGGATTCTAGAGAATAACAATGCTCCTGATCAAAAGCTCTGTCCTTGCTCAACTTTGATATCTTACTGATAGATGAGGTCAAACCTATGAAATTCAACAAGGCATTTCCTAACAAGTCATTCGCTGCATTCATTGCTAGCTTAGCGCTGCTGGGGGGCTGTGCCAATCGTGGAGACCAAACCGCGAGTTCTGATCCAGTGATCAGCCCGTCTGTTGCCAGTTCACCGATTGTCGAATCTCCTGCTGCATCCCCTCAAACAGACCATTCTGCTCCTACTCAAGGCGGGCAGGTGGTCGAAACGGGAGCCTATCATTTGGAGCTAGTGGCTTTGCCCGAAGCAAGCAGCACTCACCTAGATCTTTTCCTGCAAACGGGTGATATGCATGAGGCAGTGGAAGGAGCAACCGTGATAGGACAAATTCAGCTACCGGATGGCTCTCAACAAGAAGTTAGCTTTGAATATGATGCTGAAGGCAAACACTATGCTGCACTGTTGCCGGAAACTGCATCTGGAGAACACAAGGTTGTGATTCTAACGAATATCAATGGCGAGAAGGTAAATGGACGCTTTAGTTTTACCAAATAGGTAAGCTAACGATAATGAGAATTTTGCTTGTTGAGGATGAACCAGACTTGGGTGCTGCACTAGAGCGTACACTCAAGCGTGAAAAGTATGTTGTCGATTGGGTTAAAAATGGGATAGAAGCTTGGCAGTTTCTAGAAATGATCAGAATCAATATACGGTTGCAGTTTTCGACTGGTTGCTTCCAGGAATTTCTGGCATCGAACTATGCCAACGCCTGAGAGCAATGCACAATCCTCTTCCGGTGTTGATGCTGACTGCAAAAGATCGGATGGAGGATCGCGTGCTGGGTCTGGATGCTGGAGCCGATGATTATTTGATCAAACCCTTTGGCATGGCAGAGTTATTAGCACGACTGCGAGCCTTACAGCGACGATCGCTTCAGATCCAGCCACCCCAACTGCAAGTCGGTCATCTCATCCTTGACTACGGCACTTCAACCGTTTCGATTGCTGTGCCATCAGGAGCATTGCAAAATATTCCCCTCACGACTAAGGAATTTCAACTGCTGGAATACTTTATGCAGCACCCGAATCAAATTCTTTCTCGTGACCAAATCATTGGTCGTATCTGGCAGGCAGAAGCAGATTTTAACAGCAATGTGGTCGCGGCTCAAATGCGGTTATTGCGGCGAAAGCTCACTGAATATGGATATGAGCATCTGATTGAAACGGTGTATGGTATGGGATATAAGCTGAATGCTGATGAAACATAGCCTGTGAAAGCCCATGAAACATAGTCAAGTTTTCCATATTACTCGACTGCGGTTAGCAGGGCTGTATGCCGGAACAATGGGAGTGATTCTCACAATTTGCGCTGTGGGCTTTTATGAAGCGATGGCTCACAGTCATGTCTCTGAGTTAAATCATCGGATTGAATCGGTTGCTGGAACGCTACACGACGGGTTAGAAGCTTCTTTGCAACAGCCAGGCAAACTAGAACCTGTTGTGCAGAAATTTGTTCCAACTTTGTCAATTTCTGGCGTAACCCATTCCCATAACTCTACAGCGTTACATTACTTAGGCGTCTTTCAAGAGGATGGCTATTATATTCGCTTTCTTGATTTATCTGGACAGTTATTAGCTAGTGGGGGGCAAGTGCCAAGTGACTTACCAGTCCAAATTGAAACCGAACCCTGGCAGACGCTAGAAGCCTCAGATGGAACTCGTTATCGGCAGCTTTCCTTACTGCTCAAGACTGCCAATCAAACGTCTTGGGGATACATGCAGGTAGGACGATCGCTTTCTGAACTCGATAAACACATGGTTTGGGTCAGGTTGATTTTGCTAGTTGGCTTACCCAGCGCCATGTTGCTCGTTGTGGCTGCCAGTTGGTGGCTCGCCGGACAAGCAGTACAACCCGTGTACAAGTCGTATCGTCAGATGCAGCAGTTTACCGCGGATGCCGCCCATGAACTCCGAACGCCTTTAGCAGCAATTCAGGCAAATTTAGAATCAGCCCTGACAGCGGATGCTAGTGATGCTGATGCTTGGGATATCCTGCGTACCGTCGAACGCCAAAACACTCGACTATCTCAGCTTGTGCATGATTTACTTATTCTCTCTCGGATGGATTCGCAAGAGCTTTCTGCTAAACGTCAACTTTGCAATCTCAATGATTTAGTTAATGATCTGGTCGAAGAGTTCTCAGCATTAGCAATTGCTGCCAATGTTTCTTTCACTGCCGGTGCTTCCAGTACTGTTCCAATAGTTTTATTTGGGAATGAAGAACAACTCTATCGTTTAGTCGCCAATCTCATCACCAATTCGATTCAATACACACCTGTTGGAGGCAAAATTACTGTTCACCTCAAGCGAGAAGATCATTGTGCACTCATCCAGGTTCACGATACCGGAATCGGAATTGCCCCTTCAGAACAATCGCGCATTTTTGATCGATTTTATCGAGTCAACAGCGACCGCTCGCGTCATACGGGAGGGGCTGGTCTCGGATTAGCCATCGCACAGGCGATTGTACAAGCTCATCACGGAACAATTCAGGTGGAAAGTGAACGAGACAAAGGCAGCATTTTCACAGTCCAACTTCCTTGCAAGTAAAGCAAAGCATGAGTGATCACACCCCACTCTCTACTCCACTCTCTGACAAGACGATTTGGCTGACAATCGTTGTTCAGGCCATACCGTGCTTCGACTGCGCTCAGCACTCAGAAACCTAGTGAGCACTCAGAGATTCAGTGAGCACTCAGAAACCTAGTGAGGACTCAGAGACTCAATGGTGAGCACTCAGAAACCTAGTGAGGACTCAGAGACTCAATGGTGA
>JAAUQT010000232.1 GCA_012033495.1 Cyanobacteria bacterium RM1_2_2
GAGGGGGCGAGAGGCAGAAAGGGGGGCAGCAGAGGAAGGATAGAAGGGCAAGCTTGTTATTAACCTCAAGCTTCTGCCTCCCGCCTCTTGCCTCCTGCCTTCCCCATTAACGACTTTGATGTCGTCAAAGTTGGATCAGCGCAGCCCGTCAAAATGCCGCCGCTGATGACAACCTGTTGTAGATAGTGGACTGCTTCTAAGGTAACGGCTTCGCCTGGAAATAGTATCGGAATTCCGGGCGGGTATGGGCAGACTAGCTCAGCGCTGATGCGGTGTATTGCGGCTTCAATCGGCAGGGTTTGGGTCGGGGCAAAAAAGGCTTCGCGGGGAGAGCAGGCAGACCGTGGAGGAATTACAAAGCTTGGGTTGGGCGGAGTTTCAGCATCTTGATTAGCTACAGGTTGATTAGCTACGGGATTTTTTGTCTGTCGAGTGGCAAGCTGCTGAAATGCCTCTACCAGTCGCTCAATATCTGCTGGCGTATTGCCAAGGCTAATAATAAAAGTGAGATGGTTGAGGGTGGGCAGTTCGGCGGTGACGCCCAATTCAGGATGGAGAATGTCGTCGGCTGCAAATCCGGTTAGCCCTAATCCAGTCACATCTACGGTGAGGCGAGTTAAATCGAGGCTAGAAAATCCGCGTGTTTGGTTGGCATGTTCAGTAGATAGAACGGCAAGACCAGGAATCTGACTGAGTTGCTGTCTTGCTTGTTCGGCAAGCTGGAGGGTTTGAGCCATCAGGAATTCACCTTGCGTTGCCATTTGCTGTCGGGCGGCATCGAGTGAGGCTAACAGCAAATAGTTAGGGCTGCTAGACTGTACCAACTGCAAGGCTTTGCGGAGGCGGTCACGGTCAATTCGCTCACCTTGCACATGCAGCATTGCGGATTGAGTGAAGGCAGATAGGGTTTTGTGAATCGATTGCACGACCAAATCTGCACCCGCGATCAGCGCAGGTGTCGGCAAGTTGGGGTGAAAGGCAAAGTGCGCTCCGTGGGCTTCGTCGATGAGCAAGGGCAGATTGCGGGCATGGGTAAGGTGGGCAATCGCGGCAATGTCGCCACAAACGCCGTAGTAGGTAGGCGAAATGATCAGAACGGCTTTGGCATCGGGGTGAGCGGCTAACGTGTCTGCGAGGGTGTCAGGGGTTGGGCAGTGGGCAAGCTGCCAGTGGGCGTCGTAGGCGGGTTCTACCCAAATCGGCATTGCACCGGAAAGAATCAATGCAGCAATGGCAGACTGATGGGCGTTACGCGGCAGGATGAGTTTGTCGCCGGGCCCGCAGGTTGCCAACACGGCTGCTTCAATGCCGCTGGTGGAGCCGTTGACCAGAAACCAAGTTTGCTCTGCCCCAAACGCTTCCGCTGCCAGCCATTGAGCGTGTTGAATTACCCCTTCTGGCGCAAACAAATTATCGAGTTCGGGCAATTCGGGTAGGTCGGCTCGGAAAGCCTCTGCCCCCAATAGCTGAGCTAACCGGGGAGGAATGCTTCGCCCCTGTTTGTGTCCGGGAGTGTGAAAAGCTGCCCGATCGCGCTTTGCGAGTGTGCCTAAAGCCTCTAGTAAAGGAGCTTGGGTTTGGCAAAACCTCTTCATGGGCAAAACCTAGTACAGGAAAACCGCAAACTAATCATTGGAGCGTGACTCCAGCACTGTAGGATCGTGGACTGTGGGATCGTGGACTGTAGGATCGTGGACTGTAGGATCGTGGACTGTGGGATCGTGGATTGAATCAATCCGTAAACTGGATGGGAGGGTTTTGCAGATCAATGGGCATCCGGCAATCGATTTGACCGCAAAACCTGCCCCTCCCACTATTGAACTGATTGAATTCCCATTCCTTAGCAAAAAATCAGGGTAAGGGATTTGACAAATCTATCTTCTCATGAGCATAATAGAGACTGCGCCAATTAAGGGACCGTAGTTCAATTGGTTAGAGCACCGCCCTGTCACGGCGGAAGTTGCGGGTTCGAGCCCCGTCGGTCCCGTTCTAGTAAAGCCCTTATTTGCTGCTTTACTCAAATACGTCATGATAGCTTTTGCTTTAAGTGTTTTCAGCAGCAGAAGCTATTTTTGGATTAAATGCTCTCTTTCAACGAAAATTATTTCACGAAAAAATAAGTTGTGATCGCACAGCCTGCGCTGATTACAATGCCTCGCACCCAAGCCGGATGCAGTTGACGGGCGAAATAGGCGCTAGCATACCCACCAATTGATGCGCCGACTGCCATCAGCAGCGCTTGTGACCACAAAACCGCGTGAGCCAGGATAAAGGCGAGCATAGCAATCCCGTTCGTGCAGGCGGCTAACCAGGTTTTCGCTGCATTCATGGCATGAACATTTTTCAGCCCCATCAGGTCAAGTAGGGCAAGAATCACAATTCCGGCACCGCCCCCAAAAAAGCCGATGTAAATCGCAATCGCAAACTGCAAAGGCAACCCAATCGCCAAAGGCAGTCGATACTGAGCTTGAGCCGGAGTGCGAGCCCGCATCCACCGAATTGTAGGCTGACCAAAGGCAAAGATCAGCGTGGCAGTCAGCATTAGGTAGGGAATCAACACCGTAAAGGTATCTGTTGGTGTCTGCAATAGCAGGTAGGCTCCTAGAATTCCTCCCGTGATGCTGGTTGAAGTCAGCAACAGCAGTTCTTGCCGCAAGCCTGCTAGCTCCTGTCGGTAGGCAATGGTGCTGGCAACGGTGCCCACCCAAAGAGAGGCTGTGTTGGTTGCATTTGCTTGAATCGGCGGCATTCCCGTCAGAATCAAGGTGGGAAACAGGATGAGACCGCCGCCACCCGCCACGCCATTGACAACGCCTGCTACTAGCGCCACGCTGAATAACAGCAAAGGAGACCAAGCCTCTGATAAATTTGACATCCCAAAGCCTAACTATCTGCGTCTCCACAGTAAAAAGATTCGTTCTAGATGTCCAATATATCTTTCAGTTAGTTTTAGTATTTTAGAAATATGAAACGGTAGAACAAGGAGTAATTCTCACAAGCTGAATCAGCGTTGCAAATCAGGTGGCTTCAAATCACTGCTATCAAGAGACCTTAGTCAGTGTCCTGACTGCATTGTTCAACTAAACTGTTCAACTAAACTGAGATGTAGTGATTCTTACTAGCATTCAAGCGAATTACCCGTATATTGCTAGAAAAGTCATAATATAGAGGAAATCGTAGAAGAGAGAAGAAATTGTAGAAGAGCGATTAGCTGATATAGATTTTGGTTGATGTACTCTAATCTGTGTAACCTCTGATGCCATGAGCTTTTCGGTCTTTTCATACTTCTGGCAATTCTCGCAGTCAAGTCATCATCTGTATCTGCTAACTGGATTTCCATTCGTTCTGCCCCACTCCTATTCCTCAACACTAGCCCCATGAATTCTACTGTCTCAAATGAAGCTCGTTCTCGTTACGATACCGTCACCCTTGCTCGCGCTGAGCGGGCTGTACGCTGCACCCCGTTTCGGTTAGCCCTGTTTGCTACGATGCGGCGGCAAAGCGTCGATTTGCGCACCATTGCTGGACAAGCGGGGATTCAGGCTGGATATGTCGATCGAGCTTTGTCTGAACTCGCTACAGAAAACCTCTTGCTGTGGCTGATCCAAGTTGGGCTATTGCGTCGAGAAGTGGATGGACAGGGGCTAACCGATAGTTTTCGCCTCACTCCGCTAGGGCATCAGCTTGTTGAGCGATGGCAATGTCAAGGGAATGGACTGCCTACCCCGACTTGGCTGGATCGCTTATATAATTCCCTGAGTCGATGGCTTCGGTTGCCGAGTTGGTTGCAGCCGTTTTGAAAACAGCCTCAAAATAACTAAGGGATGAAGGAGGAGGGCTAGCATGAAAGCCATCATGGTTGTGGGAACGACATCCCATGCTGGAAAATCGCTGCTAACCACAGCGCTTTGTCGCATTCTGAGTCGGCGCGGCTGGCGGGTGGCTCCGTTTAAGGGGCAAAATATGGCGCTGAATGCCTACGTGACAGCGAGCGGCGGTGAAATTGGTCATGCTCAAGCGGTGCAGGCGTGGGCGGCTGGAATTGCGCCTCGCGTTGAGATGAACCCCATCTTGCTGAAACCGCAGGGCGATATGACTTCGCAAGTCATTTTGAAAGGGCGAGTGGCAGGTAAAGTCAACGCGGCAGAGTACTATGAGCAGTTTTTTGAACCAGGTTGGCAAGCCATCGAAGAGTCGTTGCAGCGCTTGGGCGAAGAGTTTGATCTGCTGATCTGCGAAGGGGCAGGCAGTCCGGCAGAGGTGAATTTAAAGCACCGCGACCTCACCAACATGCGAGTTGCGAAATATCTGAATGCTCCCACGTTGCTCGTGGTTGATATTGATCGAGGCGGCGCCTTTGCTCATGTGATCGGCACTTTGGAACTCTTGGATCCGGAAGAACGCGCACTGGTGAAAGGCGTCGTGATCAACAAGTTTCGCGGGCAGCGCTCAATTTTGCAACCAGGAATTGATTGGTTGGAAGAGCGAACGGGTATTCCCGTCATTGGCGTGGTTCCTTGGTTCGACCATGTGTTTCCTGCCGAAGATTCGCTCTCTCTGCTGGAGCGCAAGGGCGAGAGTGCTACCAACGAAATCACGATTGCTGTGGTGCGGCTGCCGCGCATCTCTAACTTCACCGACTTTGACCCGCTGGAGTCAGAGCCGAGCGTTACGGTTAAATATGTAGGGCTACGAGACTCGCTGGGCTACCCGGATGCGGTGATTTTGCCTGGCTCTAAAACCACCATTGCTGATTTAGTGGCGATGCAGCGCACCGGAATGGCGGAGGCGATTCAAAACTATGCGGCAGCAGGCGGCACGATTTTGGGCATTTGCGGCGGCTACCAAATGATGGGCAAGGTGTTGGCTGACCCAGAAGGTGTCGAAGGGCAGGAAGGGCGCTATAAGGGGTTGGGCATGTTCCCGCTTAAAACCGTGATTACCGGACAGAAGGTGTCTCGTCAGCGGTTAGTGACTTCTAACTTTCCCCAGGTGGGGCTGCCAGTAGCAGGCTATGAACTGCATCAAGGGCGCAGTCATTTGGCGATGGAACCTGATCCCGAAACGGGAAAACCGTTGTTTCAACAGTTGTTTGATGACAGCAACTTGGGGGCGGTTGATGTCACCCAATCGATTTGGGGCACCTATCTGCATGGAATTTTTGATAATGGGCCCTGGCGGCGAGCCTGGCTAAACCGACTGCGGCAACAGCGCGGCTTAAAGTCCCTACCGACTGGCATTTCTAATTATCGTGAACAGCGCGAAACCATGCTCGATGGACTGGCTGAAACAATTGGGAAGCATCTTGATCTAGCGCCGATTCTGAGCCATTTGGATAAGCAGTGAGGGGTTTTCTCTGGCTGCGCTCAGAAAACCAAATCTTTTGCGGCTTGTTAGGCAAGGTCAAAATGAATAACTTAGGAGATTTCTGGGAAACCCTCTACCCCGGTACGGGCAGGTTTTGCAGATCAATCCTCTGGGCGATGCGAGACTGAGTCCAAACCTGCCCCAACGTGACAACAACTTTTTCCTAGAAATCTCCTTACCTGAATTGGGCCTGAATTGGACAAGTTTTGCTAAAGTTGGGGCAGGTTTTGCTTGAAAGCATGGTGTGACAAGTGATTTCATATCGGCTAAACCTCTCCTTGTGGGGTCTGACGTTTTGAGTTGAAAGGGCGCATGAGTGTGCAAGTTCGCTTTCTTCCCGATGATGTTACGGTCGAGGCTGAGGCTGGCGAGCCTCTTCTGCGGGTGGCTGATCGGGCTGGGCTGTCGATTCCGACGGGCTGCCTGATGGGTTCCTGTCACGCTTGCGAGGTTGAAATTGAGGGCGGCAGTGCCATTTGTGCTTGCATTAGCTCAATCCCCGCAGGCTGTGAAGCGTTAACGATTAATCTTTTTGTTGATCCAACGTGGTAGACCCTGATTTGCATCGAGCCGCAATTGCCCTAGGCAGCAATTTGGGCGATTCTTACACGATTTTGGAGTCTGCGCTGAAAACGCTAGCCCAAACCCCCGGACTGGTGCTGCAAGCCCAATCGCCGATTTATCGTACCGTTGCGGTTGGCCCGCCTCAGCCCGACTACCTGAATGCTTGCGCTCTGCTGGCAACTCCGCTTGAGCCAGATCAGTTTTTGCAAATCTTATTGAAAACCGAGACTCAGTTTGGTCGAATTCGGCGCGAAAGATGGGGCGCACGTCTGTTGGATCTCGATTTGTTGCTGTTTGATGACCTGATTTTGCATCAGCCGCATCTAGAAATTCCCCATCCTCGCATGAGGGATCGCGCTTTTGTGCTGGTTCCGCTCAACGACATTATTCCTGACTGGGTCGAACCCATTTCGGGAAAGTCGATCGCAGCGCTGGTGCAACAGGTAGACTGTTCTGGAGTCACAAAATTTTGCAAGCCTTGTTCATCACCCTCCAATCATCATGCCTAACGGTTTTGAACCTCCCCAACTGCTCAAACAAAAACTTTTCTATAAAGGGCGCAAATTCGACTTTGAAGTGAATCGGCTGCGCCTCCCCAATCGAGCCGAAGGAGACTGGGAGTGTGTTCGACATCCGGGCGGGGCTTTGGCGGTTCCGGTCACACCAGAAGGGCAGCTTGTCTTAGTGCGTCAGTATCGCTTTGCAGCCCAAGGGCGCTTGTTAGAGTTTCCGGCGGGCACCGTAGAACCGAGTGAAGATCCGGCAGAAACCATTCGGCGCGAGATTGAAGAAGAAACCGGATACCGCGCTCACCGCTGGCAAACATTAGGAAGTTTTTTTCTGGCTCCCGGCTATTCCGATGAAGTTATCTACGCATTTTTGGCGCAGGATTTAGAAAAACTCGCCGTGCCGCCCCAGCAGGACGAAGATGAAGACATGGAAACGGTGTTGATGACGCCCGAACAGCTAGAAGCCGCAATTCTGCGCGGTGATCCAATCGATGCAAAGTCAATTTGCAGCTTTTTCCTAGCCCGCCCGTTTTTGAGTTAGGAGTTTTTGAGTCCGAGATTTGAGAGATTTGGGAGTCGGACAGGCGAATGCAAATGTTTCAATTTCAAACAGGCTCTAAGCTCGACTTTGTCCAATTCAGGCAGCATAGCAAAGTAGGCTGAACCAGCAGTCTAACCAGGCTTTTGGTATTTTCACCACATCGGTTGTTGAACGAGAGGATGAAAAAGTCGAGCTTGCCACAAGCGCTGGCGCACTAAAGCTAAGGCATCGACGAAGGCGGGTAGAGACTTGTTGTACCAAGCAGATTGAGGAAGTGAGAACTCAACTTGAGCCTGAAGTTGATGCGCCCATAATACAACTATAGAGAACAGCGCAAATAAGGCAGGAGTCGTTCGTAGGATCGCTAAATCAGACCATTGTCGTTGGGTTTCCACACCTAAATGGGCACGAACTTCTTCAAAGGTGACTTCTACTTGCCAACGTTGACGAAACCATAACAACACTTGCTCAGCCGTAGCCTGGATGTCGGTTGAGAGAAAGGCTTGAGGTTCTAGTTTGCCGGTTGGGGTCTTTCACCAAGACCCAACGCATGGGAACTGCCGGTAATCCAGTGTGATACCAAACCGCCGTATCAGAAATAATCTGAAGGTCATACGTGCGACCGCCGTACCAACCCTCAATCGTGATAGTTTGCCAGGTTGTTTCAGGCGCATCCAATCTTGCTTTGAGGGTCGCTAATCGTTGACCAACCTTGCGGGGGCGACCCATTTGTTTGGCTTGACGCTCAGGTGCAGGCTCATAGAGGGCGGCGTCTAGACGTAAGCGGGTAATCACAGAAATGGTAGTTGGTAATTGGCGCAGCGCATCGAGAAACTCCAAGGCGGCAAAACTACTATCAGCAACCCGGACAATCGCACGATGAGGAATCCAGCGTCTGACTTGAGTGAGCATCTGACGGGCCCGATCCAGCATGGTTTTATGGCGTTGGTTGCGAATCTGATGGGAACGCTCAGACGGTGCCACAA
>JAAUQT010000233.1 GCA_012033495.1 Cyanobacteria bacterium RM1_2_2
TTAATATACATGGCCTTGCCTTGCAACGATTGCTGCCCTCTTGCTGTTGAAGATTCATGGCTACTGACGACCAAATCGATCTGTTTAATCTCACAAGCGTTGCCGAGACCCAACTGCCCGCAACCGTTGATCCAGCGCTGATCCCCACGGATGCGAAGGTGCCAATTCCATCCGGAACTTACTCTGGCATGGAGGAAATTTCGCTCCACTGCAATCAGTGTCACCGCTGTGGGTTAGGGGCAACTCGGACTCATGCGGTGGTTGGGCGAGGCAATCCGCAAGCCCCGATTCTGATTGTGGGTGAGGGGCCAGGGCAAAATGAAGACGAAACGGGGCTGCCCTTTGTCGGAAAAGCGGGTCAACTGCTCGACAAGATTCTAGAGTCGGTGAAATTGACAGAAGCAGATGTATTTATCGGCAATATTGTAAAGTGTCGTCCACCCGGCAACCGTACTCCTACGCAGGAAGAAATGGATGCCTGCCGCCCCTATTTGTTGGAGCAGATTCGGTTAGTCGATCCCCACATTATCTTGTTAACGGGCGCTTCTGCGGTGCGAGGCTTGGTGGGCGATAAGCGGGGGATCACTAAAATTCGCGGAGAATGGATTGAGTGGGAAGGGCGGATGTGTATGCCCGTCTTCCATCCGGCTTACTTATTGCGGAACCCTTCCCGTGAGAAAGGCAGCCCTAAATGGTTAATGTGGCAGGACATTCAAACAGTGAGAGCCAAACTAGACGAAATTCGAGCAGAGCAGTCAGGCTGAGTCTGGGTTTCGGCTACGCTCAACCCACCGAATCACTGAATCACTGAATCACTGAATCACTGAATCACCGAATCACCGCACCGACTGAGGATCGTGGATTTAATCAATCCGTAAACTGGACGGGTGGGTTGAGTAGATCAATCAGCATCCGGCAATCGATTTGACCGCAAAACCCGCCCCTACCCACGATCGAACGGATTGAATTCCCATTCCTGAATCACTGAACTAACAAATCACTGAACCAACTGAATCACCGAACCAACTGAATCACTGAGCGTTGAGCGCAGCCGAAACGCACCGCTTTAGAACTTGCCGCCGCCTGTAATCACGAGTTGGGCGTTGCCATCGTTATTGATGCTGACTTCAACTCGAAACAACCCAAAGGCAGTCCTGGCACGCAATCCTACACCGCCAATCAACCCATCTTCTGGTTTTTGTCGGCTTACTGAGGGATCGCCAATCACTTCATCGGCGGAACCTAGGGTGGAGGCAAAGCCGCTAAACAGCACCCCTCCTAATTCCACATCCCGTCGAATCAATCGAAAGTTAGCAATCGGAAAGCGATATTCTGCAACCGCCAGCGCAAACCGACTGCCCGAAGCTAGCCCACTGTTGGCATAGCTGTCTAGTGGCCCAGCATCGATGCCAAACGCTTCGTAGGGCGGAATATCGCCAAACATTGCGCCAGTTTGGGCATTGAGCACAAGGGTACGCGGGCCTTCAGTGAACCCAAAAAGGTCGAGCGGCAGGTAGTGGAGATAATTGGCGCTGAAGCGAGTGAAGGCGATGCTGGCATCCCCAATTGGAATTGCTTGATCGACACCAAACCGAAATCGCGGCCCTGCAATGGGTTCGGGCGGCAAGTCGAACAAAGGTGCGGGCATAATTGCACTTTCTAGATAGTCGATCTGGTTAAAATCACCGGAAAACTGCACTGTGAGCAAATCATCAAAGTCATCGTCGCTCACAATCAATCGTTCGCCCAGTTCATCTCGATCAAATCGCTCCGTTTCAAACGCTGAGTTGTGAATCGAGACCTGCTGGTAGTTGATCCCCACGGCCAAACCCCAATCTTCTGCAACCGGACGAGACACTTGAATACCGCCACCAAACCGATGCACCCAGGGCGTGTTCTTGTTGGGTAAATCAACATCTCGATTGCCTTCGGCAAAGACTCGCTGCACGGAGCGTTGGTTAAATAGGTTGAAGGCAATCCCCGTTGGATCATTGCCAATCCAAGGATCAACAAAACTCAATTCCGTATTAAAAGCCGTCTCTCCGCCTTCTAGCTGGATGGCTAAGGACTGATCGTTGCCGCCCAAATTCAAAAACTGCACGGAACCTACGGCTGACAGCCCTGTGGTTTGGTTTGGCCCACGTCCTAACACCGGATTTTGCTGAAATGGCCCTTCTAATGCAGAAGGCGAAGGCGAAACAGATTCCAGCCCGATAATCAGCGGAGTTCTGCGTTCTCTGACGAGCACCACCATCGTCACTTGGCTGGGATCGGCGGCTGGCTCCAAAACGACATCCGCAAGACGAATGATTGGCATCCGTGAAATCCGATCTAACCCATGTTGCGCTTCCACTTCATCATATGCTGTGCCTGGCTCAAGATCGAACTCCCGTAAATATACGGAGGGGCGTGTATGTCCCTCCTCAATTTCTCCGTTTTCATCTAAAAATCTCACTTCAATATCAGCAATGGTCTGCCCAGTATCCGACGGAGCAACGCCATCGAGCAGCAGTGGTTCTGGCTCCGCTGCTGTTTCTGCCTCCGACTCAACGGGTTCCATCTCGTCAGAAAAATCGACTTCTTCCGGCGGCAGATTCTGCACGATTGCAGCAGGACGAGTAGGAAGCAGCGGATGAGTTGCAGAACCTAAGGCATCAAGCGGTGATACCACGGTTGGATTCAGATTTGGGATAGACAGAGCCGCAGATGAGGGGGTCGAGCCGATGGGGGCAGCAAGATTATCTGCGAAATCACCGCTAGAGCCAGTATTAGAGCCAGTATTAGAGCCAGCAACAGCAGCAGCCAAATCTGGCGTCGTCTCTGCCATCTCTAATTCTGGAATCTCTGACGCTAGTTTTGATGATTCAAAATTAGGCAGTTCAGCATCAGGCAGTTCGGCATTAGGCAGTTCGGGCGGCAACCATGCAGTTTGCGCTTGCCAAGCGTAATATAAAACTCGATTGGGTTGAGTAGATTGATCAATCGTTTGGGCCCAACCTATTTTTGCGAACGTTAAAGGTGATGTAATTCCGATTGCCATCACCAATGAGGAAATAACATAGCCTGAATTTAGCGATCTTTGCATACTCCTCATCACCCCACTGGATAAAAACAAAGCCGAATTCTTGGCATCCTACCAAAAACTTAGGGATTGGCACTAGAAGGTATCAATACCTTTACGGAGCATCTTAAGCACCTTGAGTATCTTGAGTTTATGGAGCCATACTATGGAGCAATGCTACCAGCAGCGCAATCCCTCAGCCAGAGGCGGATCGCCTGCGCAATCACACCTTGGCTACTGTCGCGGGGAGGGGTTGGCGGTTCATCTGCTTCAAAATCGCCAACCGCAGAGAGCATTAGCACAAATCGCCAGCCGCTTTCGGTTTGAGTGAGAAAGAGCCAATGATAGTGCTGTAAGCGAAACGCATCTTGTGAAAAATATTGTCGTTCTAATGTTGTGAAGAATACTTGCGGAACTTTACTTTCAGTTGCAGCAGTATATTCTCCGGCAGCAAGGGTCAGGGGTTCATATTCTGGTCGTCCTGCCAGTAACACATAGCCCGGAACTTCACTGGTGCGATAGTTGGTGTAGGCCCGTTGGCTAACCCGATTTGCATAGCTAGGCAGATCGCGCAACATCAGCGGCATTAAGACTTCTAGCTGATCAGGGCAGGCAGTTTTAGGGCGAATGGGCGCACTAGCATCAGCGATGGTTGAGATAGAGCGATTTGCCTCGATTGATTGCCTAAGCGCTGGCTTCACGGGTGTTGTACGCAGATTTTGAAAGGCTTGTGCAGAAGCAACAGGAAACAGGAACAGCAGTCCTAGCACCACTGCGCAAGTCCGCTGAAATCGCTGGGTTGGGTTGGGTGTATCGATAGGGTGTGCTAGGTGATTCGTGGGTGCTAGGTGATTCGTGGGTGCTAAGTGACTGATCATTGGGTGACTTGTTTGATCAACCGAGTCATTGGCACAATCTATGAACCAATGGACAAACTGATTTGCAAATTGGGGCAGCCTATCTGGAACAATCAGCATTCATCTGCGGTTAGGCTAAGCGCCGATCAGGGGTTTCTAGCTTAAGAGTATCAATTGCAAGGCAGTTTCGACCTTTCGATTTTGCTTGGTAGAGGACCCAATCTGCGCTAACAGTCATTTTCATGCAAGGGGAGATGGAAAAGTTACGCAACTTAGTTTCTGTACGGCTCCTGAACTGAGAGTAGGCTAATCTGCCGGCTCGCGCAGTCGGTAATCTTGGTGTTTGGTGGTCAGGTTGGGATTGTAGTAAGGATCGCGCTGCATCCAACTTGACCAGCGTTGTTTCATCCAGTTGGTTTCTGCAAAGAATCGCGCCTTCTTGTCTTCGCTGATGTCTTGCCCGCGACTTTTGGATTCATAGTGGTAAAGCTTAACGTGCGGTAGGTAAACATTCTGAAAACCTTTTTCCAAAAATTTGAGGCAAAGATCAATATCGTTGTAGCCGACCGCCAGCGCTTCCTCGAAGCCGCCCACCGCATCGAATGTAGCTTTGCGACACATCAGGCAGGCTCCGGTTACAGCAGCGTAGTTGCAAATGCTGACAATTTGCCCCAAGTAGCCAAAGGCATTCGCAGCAAAGTGTTTGTGGCTGTGTCCAGTAGCCGCAGCGATGCCCAGAACAATGCCTGCGTGTTGAATTGTTTCGTCAGGATAAAGCAACTGCGCCCCAACTGCCCCAATCGACAGACGCTGAGCCTGTTCTACCATTGCTGCCATCCAGTCTGGCGTCATCACAGCCGTATCGTTGTTCAGAAAGAGAAGATATTCTCCTTGAGCTTTTGTAACGGCAAAGTTATTAACTTTAGAATAATTAAAAGGAATATCCAGCGAATGATAAAAGAATCGCTCAGGTTCCTGTGCTTGCCATTTTTCTAGAACGGCTTGAGTTTCAGGCTCAACGCTGCCGTTATCGATCACGATGACTTCGTAGTTCGGATAAGTGGTTTGCAAAAAAATAGAAGTGAGGCAATGGTCGAGCATTTCACCCAGATCACGAGTCGGAATGATAACACTAACACGCTTGTACTCAAGGATTTGATACCGAATCATATAGTGTCCTGGATGATTGGGCACAGGAATCACCTGTCCGGGTTCACCTCGTCGGACTAACGCTTCCTCTAACGCCCGTTGACCCGCTTCGTAGGCATAGGGTTTGGCGGCAGCGCTTTGGGCAATCGATTCACTGTGAATCCGCCAGTGGTAGAGAATTTTCGGGATATGAAAAATGTGGTTGGTTTGCTCGGTGAACCGCAACACCAGATCGTAATCCTGACTGCCTTCATAGCCTAGACGGCAGCCGCCAATTTGGGTTAACATCGCCCGACGGTAGACCGACAAATGGCAGGTGTACATGCGGCACAGAAAGGAATCTGGGGCCCAGTCGGGTTTGAAGGCAGGATCGCTAAAGCGCCCCTGGGCGTCGATTTTGTCCTCATCCGAGTAGATGAAGTCAGCTTCGGGATGCTTGTTCAGCAGCAGCGCGACTTCGTAGAGCGCATCGGGGGTGAGCAAATCATCGTGATCGAGCAGCGCTACAAATTCGCCGGATGCTAACTCTAGCGCAGAGTTAGAGCATTGCGAAATATGCCCCTGCTCTGAGCGAAACGTCACCTGAATTCGGTCATCCTGCTCGGCGTACTGTTTCAACACAGCTTGAACGTGAGGTTCAGTAGAGGCATCGTCCGCGAGGCAAAGCTGCCAGTTGGGGTAAATTTGCGATTGGACAGACTCAATTGCAGCTCGCAGAAACGGCTCTGGGGTGTTGTAGACGGGCACGATCACGCTAATCAGCAGCTTATCGGGGAAAATTGCCACCGTTTCCGCCATCCGCTCGTAGTCAGCAGTCCGAGGAGCGTAGTGTTTGCGCCAGCGGTCATAGCCCGTCTCGTCGTAACCTATCTCGTCATTGGTTTCCGGGTGCGTTAGAGCAGGCTTTTCGGCTAGTTCTGGCGGTGGCTCGGACAGAGACGACTCTAGAAGCAAGGTGGCGCGATCGGGCAGGTCGGGTGTCCAGAAAGGAGATTCTCTACCGCCTGAGATCTGATTCTTCAACAACAGCCATTGGGTGCGAATCTGCCAGAATTTGCTACTTTCGATCGCTGAAAGTCGGCCCCGATACTGATCGCGTTCGGCAATGGTGAACTGAAATTCACTTTCCAATTCTCGAATCCGCTGCTGAAGCTGAGCTTTGAGCCGATCCCACTCACGTTCATTTTGGGCAATTCGCTGGAGTACCTGCTGCGTTGCTTGTTCGTTTTGCTGGCGTAGATGCCGTTGTTCAGACTGAAGTTGCTGCCGTTCAAGTTGCAGACGTTGAAGCTGAAGTTGGGTTTGCCGAAGATGCTGCTGGGTTGCCTGAAACTGAGTCTGAGCCTGCATTAAGGCGGCATCAAGCTGAGTCAGCCAATTTTGCCTCTCTGCATCAACGGCAACTGAGTCGAGATACGCCCGCAACTGGCGAACGAATCTAAGCGCTGTCTGCAAGTCGTTCATATCGTTCATGCGCATTCATTCTTGATTGGCATACTCGATTGGCAGGGCAATTGCATCTGAACCAGGATCAGCGCTGATGAAGTGCTCCGGAAGTCACTCATTAGAAGGCAAGCCAAAGGTTTTTTTGAATTGAAACCACGATTTACGCAGTTTCCAAAATTTACTGGTTTCCATTGCTTCAATTCGGGCTTGAGCAGCTTGCAATTCCCGTTGTAGTGCCTCTGTTTGGCGCTGGAATTGTAGGCTCTGCTGCTGCAATTGGCTAATTTGGTGCTGGTAGTCTACCTGAATTAAAGCTCCGAGGCTTTTTTGCGCTTCAGGTACAGTCCCTTCAGATACATTCGCTTCCGGTAAGAAATTTGCAGCATTAGCCCTATTTTTTGTCGCAACAAAGGCGAAACAAGAGCCATTGGGATGATCGGGATGATCAAACCCGATTTGAATGTTTTGTAGACCAAAATGCTCACAGCAGGCAAGAATATCTTCGCGGCTCATCCAACGGCTGTAGTGTGCACTGCCGCCACAAAACCCTGACCAGCCCAATGCGGTTTGATATTCTTGTCGATAGAGGTGATGGGAAAATCCATCAAATTCTGAGGGTTCACCTTCAGAAAAACGCTGCTGAAGGTGAGGTGTTGTGGAGATAATGGCAGGATCGTAGTAGTGCGTCCAGACCAAGAGCTGATTACAAGTTTTAGCCAGTAAAGCAATGAGCTTAGCCGGATCACGCATGTGATAGAGAACGCCACTAGCAATACAAACGTCAAAGGGTTGTTGATTATTTTGGAGGAACTCAACACAATCGCCATAGATAAAATGCGAGCGATCCATGCCCAGCACTTCTTTCACCAGTAAGCACTTTAGATAGGCGCGAGAATTAGCTTCAACTGCGGTGATTGAATCTGCCCCTAGTTGCTCCAAAACGTAGGTATGTCCACCTTCCAAGGGGCCAAGCTCCAATACCTTTTTCCCGGTAAATCCACCCAAACGTTCTGCCGCCCAATAGATGCGTCCGTCCTCGAACAGGGGAGCCGTTCCCGCCTGGATATGCCCACAAACATCAGGCAGTTTAGATGACCATTCCCCTTTAAATATATCAATCGTATTTTGGATGCTTGGCGCAAGCGCCGTATATTGATCAAGAATTTCCATGCTCTATCTCCCTAATTCGATAATCACAGTGTTGCCGAGATAGGTGCGGGCTATAGCAAGGATCGTTCTCATAAATCTCCTTCCAGCGTTGCTTCATATATTCACATTCCTTTAAGAACCGGCTTTTCTTCTCAGGAGAATCTTCGTGTCCGCGACTTTTCGATTCATGATGGTAAAGCACGGCATGGGGAGTGCAGATATTGCGATAGCCTTTTCAAGGATCGTGAGGCAAAGGTCAATATCATTTAGGGCAACAGCTAGCTGTTCGTTAAAGCCGCCTGC
>JAAUQT010000234.1 GCA_012033495.1 Cyanobacteria bacterium RM1_2_2
AATCCCCCCTTCAAAAGGGGGGACTTCAGACTTTTTGGCTCGGTTCCCTCCTTTCTAAGGAGGGTTAGGGAGCAAGTCTTGAAGCCTGTTTCAGCCTCTTCAAATTCATTTACAAACAGTCTCTTAGACAGAGGACGCCGCAGTTTGCAGACTGAAACCACTGCGACGCGAAGCTTCCCCAATCCAAAATCCAAAATAATATAACGAGCCTGTTTGAAATTACAGCGTCCACACTCGCGGAATGCAAATCGGACGTGCTCGATATTCTTGTCTTAACAGTTGCCAAACTGCAATCAACCAGCGGCGGGCAGCGGCAGTTGAGTGTCCTCGATAGCGACACAGCATACCAAGCGGCAAGCGGGTTACGCCAATTTGCCCCAGGGAAGCAAGAGAAGCATCGGTTTGTGGTTCTGCGGCTGGACTAGGAAGGGCTTCCTGCGCTGAGAGCCAACATAGCCGCGCTTTTTCCACTAGCGCTTTAGAAACAGACTGCCCGACAACGCCAAGCTGCCAATGACAGGACATCCGGCTAGCCCATGCAGGCTGTCGATCATAGTGCTGCCGCCCTGAATCCACTGCGGATCGACCCAAATGAGGTGATTGTTGTGCCACACTTCCGTCTGAGAACGCCACTCACCGGAGGCAAATCGTTCCTTGCGAGCCGTGCGCCCTAGTCGCGTAATCTCCCAGCCGATCCAGGTTGCATCTGCTGCTAGCTCTACTTTCAAGTGTTGGCGATACAGCGCCCCGTCAAACACAATGGTTTCTTGTGGCAGCCATTCCAAACAGGCTCCCGACGCGACCTGTAAATGGATCAACTGCTGCGCTTCTGGGCCATTGCTGCGATAGACTTTTGTGGCAGCAGCGTTGGTGAGGAGCGCTTGGGCATTAGGCTCAACCTGAACCGCAATTGAAAGCCGATCGCCGCCCACAATGCCGCCTGCCGTATGCAGCATGACGCTATGGCAAATCGCATCTCCTTCAGGGTAAAAGGGACGCTGCACCTTCAGCGGAGCCTGCACCAAACTGCGGCTAAGAATGGTTTTCGCAGATCGATCCGCAAATTCGAGTTCTAATTTGCCTTGCCAAGATTTTGCGGTGACTGGCTGTTTTGAGGTCATGGGACATCTGAACGACATTAAGGGGTTTATTCTAGGGCAGGAATGTGGTTTAACGCACCTATGGCGATCCGATGCGAGCCATGAAATTATCCCATTCAGATTCCCGGAATTTTGCGTTCACAAATCATTTAGGATCGCTGTGACAACGATGCAGATAGGGCGTTCGCCCTGATTCGGTCGCTTTTAGATGGTGTGTGGAGAGTCCCCTCTGAAATAGGGCTTGAGATGAAATAGTGCTTTAGATTTCGTTACAGTAGGACAGAAAGCCAACCACAGACTAAGTCAGCTACCCGCATGAATCGCACCATCGTCTGGTTTCGTCGAGATTTGCGAATTTCCGATCATGCTCCTCTCTATCGGGCTGCTTTACGAGGAGCAGTGATTCCAGTGTTTGTGCTCGATCGGGCTTTGTTGCATCATCCTGAAACGGCTCCGGCGAGAGTTGCGTTTATGTTGGCGTGCTTACAGGCGCTGGATCAAGAGTTGCGCAGTCGGGGCGGTTGTTTGATCATTCGCTATGGCGATCCGGTGACAGTGTTGCCCCAACTGGTACAAGAGACTCAAGCAGAAGGAATTTATGCCTACATCGACTATGAGAGAATTTATGGTCGAGTTCGGGATGCGCGGCTAAATCGGGCTTTGGCAGATCGGCAAATGAAAATTCGCTGGTTCGAGCCAACCGCAGGCACAGCTAATTTAATGTCCTATCCCCAATATCGGCGCTTCTGGTATGCCGAAATGCAGGCAGAACTCACGCCCACGCCCAGCCGGATTGAAGCGCCACCTGAGATTGAGAGCGAGGCAATTCCTACCCTAGCTGAGCTTGGCTTAATTTCTGACGCTAAGCCCATTCCCACTGCCGGCACAGCGGCCGCTCGGCAGTTTTTAACAGATTTTTTAGAGCAAAAAGTTGATCGCTATTACTGGCAACTCTCCTATCCGGGTGCAGAAGCCACCACCGGACTCAGCCCTCACCTCAAGTTTGGAGTGATTTCGCCACGGGAATGCGTTCAAACCGCTCGACAGTGGGAGTTAGCAAACTTTAAAGCTGAACGCAGCCGCCAGCAGTTGATTGCTCGCCTGCGTTGGGGGAGTGGCTTTGCGCAGCGATTTCGTTACCTGCCGCAACTGGAGCTTCAATCGCTCTACTCGGTGTTTGATCAGGACGGCTGGCAGTTTGACGAAGATCTCTACATCGCTTGGCAAACTGGACAAACAGGCTTCCCGATTGTGGATGCAGCAGCTCGCTGTTTGCAGGCAACGGGTGGCTGGAAGCAGCTAAATTTCCGTACTCGTGCCATTTACGCCAGCTTTCTGAGTAATCTGCTTGGCTTCGACTGGCGGCTCGGAGCGCTGCACTTTATGCGGCATCTAATCGACGGAGATTGCCCGATCGATCATTACCAGTGGGCGATGCAGGCGGGCGTTACGCACTGTGTTAACAAAAGCTGGACGCGCATTTACAACCCAGGACAGGTTGCAGTAGACCGCTGTGATCCGGAAGGCGCATTTATCAAGCAATGGGTTCCCGAAGTTGCTCACCTGCCAGCCGCTGTGCTGGGTGCGCCGCCGCCGCTAAAGAACTACCCGCCTGCCATTTTGAACTATCAAGCTGCCCGCCAACGGCGCGTGAAACAGTTAGACCAACAGCGCCAATTCCGTCATCAGGCAAACATTTTGCCGCACTTGGCGCGACTGCCCGCATCGGTGGTGCCCTTTGGTAACGAGCGGTTTCCGAGCGAAACGGCTTGGGCCCTAGACGGCTCAGGCGTTCCTGAAGCCATCACCTCTCAAGACCTGTTTCCCACGGCGCTGGATTTAGAGTCCTTAAACTCAGGGCAAGCTGATCTGCTGAGAACTTGGTTTGTGGCGCATGTTGAAATCAAGCCCCACAGCACGACTCGAAAATCATCAGCAAAGGCAAGAAAACCCAAAAAGTCCGATGGATTTGTGCAACTGAGCTTGCTGAACGAATTCTTCTGAAGTTCTTTGTTTCCATAGCAGTACTGCCTAAGTTCAATGCGTAACGCTATAGAAACAGGCTTGCCTAGAAATTGCCTAAAAGTCATCTCCAAACAAAATGGAGCAGAGGATCTCGTTGAACCACCTAAACTTAAGCAAGCTTAAACGGCTTCAATCAGATTCTCTTGCTCCACCTTATAAATATCCTAGCCTCTGGACGGCGCAACCAAACTGTCGCTACATTTCAGCGAAAGCAAGGTGAGCCGACTATGGGTTAGCAGCCTGAGTTGCCAAAAGCTGTTTTAGCTTCTCCAACTCTTGGGCCCAACGAGGATCGGGCTGCACAGATTCAGGCTCGGATGCAACGGTTGACTTGCGTGCCTTGCTATTGGTGCTGCCTTTGCTGCGCTTGTTGGCTCCGCCTTGAGCCGGGGGCGCAGTTGCCGGTTCACCCTCTTCCTTGCCTTTAGCGCGAGGTTGAGCAACTTCAATTTTCAATTGGCTGTCCTTGAGCATGTAACCATCAAATTTCTCGATGATTTCATTTGCTTGCTCTTCGTTCTTAACCGTTACGAAACCAAACCCACGGCATTTACCAGTCTTGCGATCGGTAATTACCTTGGTTGAAACAGAGCTATCATACTCTGCAAAAATGGCTTCCAACTCTTGACGTTCCAACTCTTTAGGCAAATTGCCTACATACAAACGAATAGACATGGAAAAAGATACCTCCAGAGGCTCGATAAAAATCTATGTCAAAAAGATCACAGGGGTAGGATTACATCGATACAAGTTGAAACCTAACTTGAGGTGTTCAGAAACCTGTTGCACAAACCCCTTGGGAATACGATGGAAAACCCCGATAAAAGCACTTTCGACAATACTAGTGATGAATGCACCTTTTACAAAAGGTTCTCCTAACAACTGAGCCGTTCTCCTAACCAACACTTTGCAAAAGGGGATGCGAAACCTGCATCGTTGATTGAATGAGCTAACTTTTTGCAACACTAAGATAACAAAGTTAGAACGCTGATGTTGGTCAAACCGCTGAAGCAGATATGCGCCACTCATTAAGGTATCACGGTGTTGAATCATGAGCTAGCTCATCAACAGGAATTTCATTGAAGATTTTAGCTTTGATGAACCCAGAAAAGAGTCAATCATAGGGCATACATAAGTCACCGAGTCTGTAAAGCTTCATTCCGCATCAACCCATCCTGATCCGCACAGATTTCCACTCAAGCTAAAGAAAAGCCCCTCGCTTTCTCTGCTGATGAAATAATTCCAGCAAAACCTCTCCCTCATCAGAACGCTTTCCTAACAAAAGCCAGCCCTAAAAATCGGCTGGCTCAACTCGCTGTGTTGGGAGGAGATAACCCGATACCTATGGCGTACCCTCACGGTTCAGAGCAGACCCCCTATCCTGAACTGCGGTGGACAACCTAGGATCGCGTAACAAAATCGTAACACAACCTCCTGAAGTCTGCAATATTTCGTTACATTTCTGGGCGCTGGAAAGGTGTTTTCAGAGGTTGTTTGTAGAGAATAGAAAGGTGCTGAATTGCGTGCTGTGTGACTAGAGCCTCCCCAACCCTCTTTGAAAAGAGGCTGCTAGTTGAAAAAGAGGCTGCTAGTTGAAGATCCCTCTAACCCCTCTTTTTTCATAAGAAACCGTTCGCGGAGCGTCTGTGAATTTTAACGATTCTTCAGCGCTCGCTGAATTTCCCGATCGCTTTGCTTACGCTTCAAGTCTTCTCGTTTGTCGTGCAATTTCTTGCCGCGAACCAACGCAATGGTCAGTTTGACCCAACCGCGTTTCAGATACATTTTTAACGGCACAATCGTCAGACCCTTTTGTTCGACTTGCCCAATTAGCTTCCGAATTTCCTGTCCATGCAGCAGCAGTTTCCGAGTGCGGCGCGGGTCGTGGTTAAAAACCTGGCTTGTGGTTTCGTGCGGCGAGATGTGAACGTTATACAGCCAAGCCTCTCCGTTCCGAATCAAGGCAAAACCATCGCGTAAATTTGCTTTGCCCTTCCGAATTGACTTCACTTCTGTGCCGAGCAGTTCTACTCCTGCTTCATAAGTTTCTAGAATTTCATACTCAAATCGCGCCTGTCGATTGTCGGCTACCACTTTGTAACCGTCATTTTGCTCACTCATTACGTTCCATTACAAGCTATTCCACTACGATGCGCCACTCATGCAAGTGATAGTCAACGCAACCATTTTGAATTAAAGGATCTTGCGCCACGATTGCCCTGGCTTCTTCGAGGTTGGCCGCCTGAAATAGCATCATGCCGCCGCCTCGCTCGCTCCAGTAGCCTGTTTTTGCACAGTACCCTTGCTCAATCAGACGTTTGACATAATCTTTATGAGCGGGCACAAACTGGTCGAAAGTTGTTTTATCAACGATTCCCTTCTCAATCTTGACAAACCAAGGCATGGACTGACCTCTTTTGATCAGACTTCTAGGATACCGCAACTCAAAACCGCTAGGGGGAGCGAGCAATGGGGAGAGCCGCAAGGAGCCGCTCGTCAGATGAGTTCTGGTTCAAACTAGGCGAATGGGGGTTGAGAAAGCTATAAGTTGGGTGGATTGAGATAGCAAAAGGTTTTCTCTACGAGAGTTGACAACACCATTTCAGGCGACCCGTGGCTGAATCTCAGTTTCACTTCACTTCAATTACTTTTTTATGTCTCGAACACCACTAATGCGGTTCCTCCGCCGAGCCTATCAAGTTTCTCGGTCTGCCCCTGTCCAAACCCCAGATATAGAGGGCGTTTTGCAGGCTGCTGTGTCGCGTCGGCAAGTGCTACATGGACTGGCAGCAGCAGGCGCAATTGGCATGGGATCTCACCGAGGATCTCAGTTTACGCCTCGGCTTCTATCTTCCCGACGCAGTGACGCAGATTCTATCGCGGACTCTATCAGTGACAAAGTATTGATCGTCGGAGCGGGGGTGGCTGGCTTAACGGCTGCTTATCGATTGCGGCAGGCGGGCGTTCCGGTCGATGTCGTTGAAGCCAGCTATCGAGTTGGGGGGCGGCTGGTTAGTTTAACCAATGTTCCGGGCAGTGAGGGCACCGTGGAACTGGGCGGAGAATTTATTGATTCACGCCATACTCACATCCGCTCACTTGCTGCCGAACTGGGCTTAGAGACGGCTGATCTAACTGCCGCAGACGCCGGACTAGAACGGGAAATTCTCTACTTTCAGGGTCAACGGGTCAGCGAAAGCCAGGTCATTGAAGACTTCACCCCCCTCGCCCATCGAATCGACAAAGATCTGCAAACGCTGAACACGCGCAACATCACCTATCGGAATCCTAGCCCTCATGCGATTCAGTTAGATCAGATGTCGCTGGTGGAGTATTTGGCAGCAGAGCCGATTAGCCCGTTGATTGATCAACTCGTGCGGGTGGCTTACATCACCGAATTTGGGCGCGATGCTGAGTCGCAGTCTTGCTTGAATATGCTGTTTCTAATTGGTGCAGAGGTCGGCAAATGGAGCACCTACGGACTCAGCGATGAGCGATATCACGTGATTGGCGGTAATGACCAAATCCCCAAAAAGTTAGCCGAGCATGTAGAAGACGCCCTCGAATTAGGGACAGCCTTAGAGTCGATTCGGATCACTCCCGCCGGGCGCTACCGGGTCAGCTTGCGCCAAGACCGCACCAGCCTAGAACGCATCTACGATCGAGTGTTGTTGACGGTGCCTTTTGGCATTTTGCGGCAGGTAAACCTAGACGTTGAGATGTCTCCAACCAAGCGACAAGCAATTCAGCAACTCGGCTATGGCACATCTTCTAAGCTGGCAGTGCCTTTTCGAGAAAGAATTTGGCGAACGCAATATGGCTGCACGATCAGCATCTACACCGATCTAGATTTTCAAAATACTTGGGAAAGTGCCCGCTATGCACCAGGGCCAGGCGGATGGGTGACAGACCTACGGGGCGGGAAACAGGGTGTTCTATTAGGTCGGGGCAATCCCGATGCTCACGCGCAATCCCTGACGCAAGATTTAGAGCAAATTTTTCCAGGAATTGAGCAAGTCTCACGCGGCACAGCCCTCCAAGCAGTGTGGTCAGCCGAACCCTATGCCCTCGGCTCTTACGCCTGCTATCTACCCGGTCAGTGGACAAAATTTGGCGGCGCAGAGGCTGAACGCATTGGCAATATCTGGTTCGCTGGAGAGCATTGTTCGTTGGGTTCTCAGGGCTACATGAACGGAGCCTGCGAAACAGCAGAACGAGCTGCGCAAGAAATCCTGGCTGAAATAAAAACGAGCGTTGCGTAAAGCCTCAAAAAATGGGTCGCCTGGGATTCGAACCCAGGACCAATCGGTTAAAAGCCGAGTGCTCTACCGCTGAGCTAGCGACCCTTGAATCATTTGCAATCGACTTGCAAACCGTCTTCTATACTAACTGCTTAATCTGAAAAGTGGCAAGAGCATTTGGAATTTTTGGGGGGGGGCAGAGAAGGCAGGCAGCAAAGGGCATGGCAATTGTTATTCAGGCAATGCTGTGCTTCGGCTGCGCTCAGCACTCAGATGCGCTCAGCACTCAGATGCGCTCAGCACTCAGATGCGCTCAGCACTCAGAAACCCAGTGGGTTGAGCGCAGCCGAAACCAATCCTAATGTTGGGTAGTTCTGTTGCCGGTTTAA
>JAAUQT010000235.1 GCA_012033495.1 Cyanobacteria bacterium RM1_2_2
GAGGGGTGTTTCCATGAACTTTGCTGTGAGTTGGGGAACTTCAGCATCTCATGAAATGCCCCTTGCAACCGATTCCTGTCTCAGGTGAGACTTCCCTCCTACCAACCCTTTCAGCACTTTTCTGCACTACTAAGGGCTGAGGGCTAAGGATTTATGGCTGGCTTTGTAACTTTTGCGGAAGAGCAAGCTACAATACACAGCACCAAACTTTCCTTTTGGGTACAAATGTACTTAAAATTGAAGGCATATATCCTCAGCGTTCAATCATGGTTCAAGAACTCAGTTTTCACGGTTATCACGATCGCCTGCCCCCTCAAAATGTCGATGCTGAGGAAGCGATTTTGGGGGGTATTTTGCTCGATCCAGAAGCCATTGGGCGAGTGGTGGAAATCCTCCGTCCAGAAGCTTTTTACATCAGCGCCCATCAAGAAGTTTATCGAGCCGCCATCGCGCTTCAGACTCAGGGCAGACCCACCGATTTGATGAGCGTCACCAGTTGGCTCCACGATCACGGTGTTTTAGACAAAATTGGCGGGCAGGGACGACTTGCCGAGTTGGTCGATCGCACGATTAGCGCGGTGAACATCGACCAATATGCTCAGCTTGTGATGGAAAAGTACCTGCGTCGCAAGCTGATTCAGGTTGGCACAGAAGTCACGCAACTGGGCTATGAAACCACAACGCCGATTGAGAAAGTGCTCGATCAGTCGGAGCAAAAGATCTTCAGCATCACGCAGGCGCGACCCCAACAGAGCCTCGTTGCCACGTCCGATATTCTAACGACGACCTTTTCCGATATTGAGAGCCGTTCGCTAGGGCTGGTTCTGCCCGGAATTTCCTGCGGTTTTTACGATCTCGATGCGCTAACGCAAGGCTTCCAGCGATCTGATTTGATTATTGCTGCGGGTCGTCCGGCAATGGGCAAAACGAGCTTTTGTTTAGGAATTGCCCGCAACATTGCTGCTTTCCACAAATTGCCGATCGCTGTCTTTAGCCTAGAAATGTCGAAGGAGCAGTTGGTCTACCGGTTGCTTTCGAGTGAGGCTCAGGTGGAAAGTGGACGCTTGCGCGCAGGACGCATTAGCCAAAATGAATGGGAGCCAATGGGTCATGCGATTAGCGTGCTCTCGCAACTGCCTATCTTTATTGACGATACGCCCAACATTTCTGTTGCCGAAATGCGTTCTAAGTCACGACGATTACAAGCTGAGCAGGGCGGCGCGTTGGGCTTAATTCTGATTGATTACTTACAGCTAATGGAAGGCAGCGGCAGCGATAACCGCGTCCAAGAGTTGTCGAAAGTCACCCGCTCGCTGAAGGGCTTGGCGCGAGAACTGCAAGTCCCAATTATTGCCCTGTCTCAGTTGAGCCGGGGCGTTGAGTCGCGCACCAACAAACGCCCGATGATGTCAGACTTACGGGAATCGGGATCGATCGAGCAAGACGCTGACCTGATTTTGATGCTGTACCGCGACGAATATTACAATCCCGATACGCCCGATCGCGGCATTGCTGAAGTGATTATTACCAAACACCGCAACGGCCCAGTTGGAACTATTAAGCTGCTGTTTGAGCCGCAGTTTACCCGCTTTCGTAATTTAGCTGCGCCAAATCGGACTTAGGGTAAGTTTGGGAGAGTTGCTCAAAATAGTCATACCATTTGCGATTTTGGATTTGTGTTCGCGCAGCGTTGCGCTATCAACTTTTGGATTTTGGATTGGCGTTCGCGCAGTCATAGTTTCAGTCTGCGAACTGCCGCGTCCTCTGTTGAAATCGGGATCAGATTAAATTGATATGGCAGTACTGCCTAAGGTTAGGACGGGGTGTAGGGGTTCCACCCCTACACCCCCTATGTCCTAAGCTCAATGCGTAACGCTATATCAGAAGCGTCACAACTTCGATGCAAAAGCTGCATGAGATTGTGACGCTTGCTTGATGAGACTAATGATTAGCGAGGCTAACAAGCCTACTTAATATCCAAAAGTTCTACATCAAAAATCAGGGTGGCATTGGGTGGAATCACGCCCCCTGCTCCACGCGCACCGTAGCCTAGATCAGGAGGGATGATAAGTTGACGCTGCCCGCCTACCTTCATGGTGCTCAGCCCTTCGTCCCAACCTTTGATTACTCGACCTGCCCCAATTGGAAAGGAAAAAGGCTGATTTCGATCGCGTGAGCTATCAAACTTGCGACCGTTTTCTAAAGTTCCGGTATAGTGAACCACCACCGTTTGTCCGGTTTGGGGCGTTGCGCCTGTGCCTTCAACAAGGTCAATATACTTCAGCCCTGATTCTGTCGTCACTAAGTTTGGATTTTCTTCGCTCAGATTTTCTTGGCTCATAAGATCAGTTGCATTCGTAGTAGAGGAGTTGGAAGCTTGAGCCAGCGACTCAGACAGATTGGCTACTGCTAAATTAGACTGAACTGCGGATTGTGGTACGGCAATGGCTTCCTGCCCTCGCCCCGTGAACTGAGCCACGACAAGCACCAAAACGCAAACCACCATGACGCCAAAGCTAATGAGAATCTCCCGCAAAATCAATCCTCCTGTTGCCTTCAAAAATTGGGTAATTTGAAACCCAATCCTCAGTTTAGCGTTTGACTGTCCCCTTAATCGCGGTGTTCTTAAACGCAATGTAACGCAATGTTTTAAAGGGGTGTTGAGTCCGCTAAGAAATGGGAATTCAATCCGTTCGATCGTGGGTAGGGGCGGGTTTGGCGGTCAAATCGATTGCCGGATGCCCATTGATCTGCTAAAACTGTCCGTACAGGTTACGGATTGATTCAATCCACAATCCTAGGGGGATTTCCGAGAAAAATGTACCACTGGATTGGGGCAGGTTTTGCCAAAACTCCTACGTCAAGCCCATAACTCCGTTGCCAATCCTGTCCTTGCTTAGCGCCACAGTTTATTTTCCAGATCGCGTAACTGTCGCTCTAGGCGATCTAACCGGCCGCGTAGTTCGTCCATTTCATTCTGACGCGGCACTCCTAAGTCTTGTAGAACATTGCGCACTTGACGCTGAAATTGGGCTTCCCAATTGGTCTGCTCAGATTTGAACTGCTGCATAAGATCATTGACGAAGGAACTTGCCTGTTCTGGATCGAGTTTGCCGTCCCTAACCCATTGATCGCTCACCTCTCGTAGGCGCTCAGCCATTAAGGAAGTTGTCCCGATTCCAATCATCAATAATTGTTTGAGCAAGTTGCTATCCATGTTGAGTTCCTAATGATCTGCTTAAAGAGCGTAGTCAGCCGTTTCAATTTTTTCATGCCTACAGCGGGGCGCTGCTGTCCCACAGTCTTATTCTGCCAAACTTGGCTGCTGATTCGGCATTCATTAAAGGCGGGCTGCTACACTCATCGGGGTGGGATATCCGTCCGGGGTCTTGTTCAGGGTCTGAATGGGGTGCGCAACTTATAGATTTGTCAACTTACCGATGAGAGGGAAACACAACCTATGGTGATTGAATGGCTGAAGGTTCGGGTTGAGCCAGAATTACGCGAACAGTATGTTCAAAAAGATGCGGCAATTTGGACGACTGCTCTTTCAAAATATCCTGGTTTCTTGAGCAAGGAGGTTTGGATTAGTTCTGATAACTTAGCCGAAGTTGTTTTGGTGATACATTGGGAATCATTTGAGCAATGGCAAGCTATTCCAGCAGCGGCTTTAGAACAGATAGAAGCCGAGTTTAGGCGAGCAATGGGCGATACTTATGCAATTGTTGAAAGCGGCAAATATCAAGTCCGCAAACGCTTCCAAGTGTAGCGGCTGTAAAATTCACGCGCTCAGGGAAGGCTTAGGTTAGGATCAAAACAGCCTAGATAAGACGCGCTGAGAAAATGCCTACATGCCCACGTTGTCATCAAGCAGTTGAGTCGCAAGCCATTGCCTGCCCTTATTGTCGAACTGCCCTTAAAGCTCACGGTCATCCTGGGATTCCACTCTATCGGGCTGAAGGAACAGCTTACCTGTGTGAAACTTGCACTTATCACGAGGATAACACCTGCAATTTTCCGCAACGTCCTTACGCTAAAGAATGCACTTTATATCATGATCACCTTCAGCCCATTGTCACTGTATCTCAACGCTCTCAAAAGTGGCAGAGGCTACCTGCACTTCGAGGCAATGAAGGGTGGTTGATTCTGGCAGGTCTATTGGTGGTGAGTTTGTTGATTGCGCTCTCGAATCAGTCTTAGGAATGGGAATTCAATCCGTTCGATCGTGGGTAGGGGCGGGTTTTGCGGTCGAATCCATGGCAGGATGCCCATTGTCTGCTCAACCCGCCCGTACAGTTACGGATTGATTCAATCCACGACCCTTAGAGCAGAGGGTTTTCCTGCATGTTGTGTTTGTGAGAATGTGAGTTTTGATGGGTGATTTCAACGGAAATGGCGCGGTTTTTCAGCGTCATAGATATCATGATCGCAGGAATAACCACGCCATTTAGCTTTCTATTCAATGGTTCATCGTAGCTCTGGGTGTCCCTGATTCAATTTCAACCTAGGGATTGGGCTGTTTTTATGCAGTTGTGCGGCGACGCAGTTTCAACAACCCCATCGTTCCTACCCCGATTAGGGCAGCGGTTGTGGCCGGTTCGGGCACGCTCGTCAAGCTTCTAACGTTGGCTTCACCGATGTCAAGCACGAAAATGGCATCATTGAAGTCACGGTCAGAAGATTCGTTCCAACGTCCTGTTGCTGCATCTTTTCCCGTTGCACCGAGAGCACCATATAGGTCTTCAAAACCTAGCATGATGTATTTATCGAAAGCGTAAGCAACGACATGCTGTAAACCATCAGCATTGAACGCAGTCTGAGTTCCGAAGATGTTAGCGTTACTGCCACGACTCAAACCATCGGCTCTTAGCCAGAAATCTAGCTGAGTACCGGCTGCGAAATTACCAAGTTTTACACCATCGCCTAAATTCAGAGCATCTCCGCCCCAAGCTCCGACGGATTCGGCCGAAGAGATGTCATTGAAAACTAGACCAGATTGAGTCGTAGCACCCGTTGCTTCATAAGCAAGTTGGTTTCTGTAACCGGCTCCTTCATTAATAAAGTAGGCTGAAACTTCGTGAGCATACTTCAACTTCAATTTGCTTGGATCAAGGAGGAACTGTCCGCTGTTTGGAAGTGCAACTCGCTCTGCTTGAACAAATTTCTGAAATGGTGTGTCATCGAACCCAGTTTCAGACTTGCTGTAGATCTGGGGCTGTGTCCAGTTACCCCAGCTAAAAGCAGCAGCAGGAGCAGCCTGAGCGACGATTCCAGCGATAGCAACAGAGGCGGCAAATAGGCTGGTCAGGAATGTTGTTTTCATGGTCAGAATTAAATTTTGCAGAATAGTTGATCTGGAAAGTCACAGAGTCGAAGTTAATTGCGTGTAACTTCAACTACATCCCTAGTCACTGGTTCTCGCAAAGGAAATAAGTGCTGTAATTTTCAACCTGTTTTTCACAAAAGCCATATTTCGGCGAAAATATACGGATTCGCCTTTTGGCTAACCGCTAGTTGACCTAGTGGTATTTATGAATTAGCCGTATCTTTTATGCTAATTGAGGATAGAAACTCAGTACTTTCACTTGAGATGGCGGATGAGTCTTCGCATGTTGGAGCAGCGGTACTGAATTTGAGCAGCGGTGCTGAAAAAGTGCCCTTGGTTCGATCTGCCAGCAAAACCCAAATTCCTATCTATGCGTGGTTCGCAATGGGTTGGTTGACAGCCGTTGCCACAATTGTTGAGCAGAATCCTCTTCCCAGCGATCACGAAACCAGTGCTTGACGCCAAAACCAGTGGCTCGACCAGCAGGAAGGGTTGCCACTAGGTGTGTTTCAATGTAGCGCCGAGCAACTGGCGTTTCAAATACTGAAGACCAAACAATGTCTAGACGATGAGTTTGGCAAAAGTTGCGGAGTTGGATTGGCGAACCAACAATCGGTGCTTTAATCACAAAAATGCCGTGCCAGTTTTGCTGATAGCAAGTCTGAAGTTGGTTAAGTGTTGCGACCGATTCATCTAGCGCAATTGGGGTTTCATGTCGCTGGCTGAGTTTCAGCATCAGATCAAACTGGTCAGGCGGCAAGGGTTGTTCTAGGTATTCAATGCCGTATCCGTCGCAAACTCGCAGCCATTGATCGGCTTGCTGCCAAGATAGCCCGCCGTTCGCATCCAGCCGTAGCTTTGCCCCTGCTGGTAAGAGGCTGACCAACTGCTCGAAAACTTCTAGCTCTGCCTCAATTGGCGCAACCCCAATTTTCCATTTGAAAGTGGTGGATTCAGGGTTCGTTCCAGCGACGAAGAGTTGAGGACTTTCTAGGGCAGCCGTTCCGGTGGGTAACAGAATGCTCGTAGGCGGTGACTGCTGGTTTCCTGCTCTATCACTATTTGAGCAACCGTAGAACTGAAGCTGTTCCCAAGCCGACTCGAAGCCAAACTGACAGGCTGGCAATGATTGAGGAATTTGCCCAATGTGCTCAGCCATGATCCGAGATGGCAAAGACTGACAAAACTTAAGCGCTTGGTTGATGCTTTCACTGCCAAAAAAGTCGAGTGGGGCAATTTCACCCCAACCGATCCGCCCGTTCCCATCTTCTAAACGCAGCAATATTCCTAATCGGATTGACCATTCACCGTGGTGATTTCGCAGCGGTTGCTGAAATGGTCGAGTATAGGGACGGAAATCAAAGTTGAGCAAATCCCGCAAGGTGCTACATCTCGACGCGATTTGCTTTCACCTGAGCTTTTGCCTTTGCTGCACTGCGTTTCAGCGCATCCAACCGAGACTCAAATTTTTTCCGCTGACGCTTTTTCGGCGTTTGTTCAATCATCACCTTCAAGGCACTGCCTAAGCTTTTGTAAGCATTGGGCAAGGTGTAGCCGAACCGAGTGGCTAGGGCAATTGCCTTTTCATCCGCTTCAATCGCTTCCTGTAGGGTCTTTTCACCGTTATTGCGATGGTAGAGCCGCCAGCCTGAAACCCCACACAGCAGGAGGGCTAAGATCAACAGTAAGCCGTCTTGCACCCACAGTTCGCCGACTGCTCCACCTAAACCAATCGCCAAAGCTGCCATTTCCCAGCCATCACGCGGGATTGTATCTTGCTGAATGCGAGCGACTTCATGCCAAAACAAGAGATTTCGCTGATCTAACGCCAACTGATCCCATTTCGCCAAATCCACTTGAACTTCCACCTGATCACGCCCAATTTCTTCGCAGGTGATCAAAGGCGGATTGACGGCAGTAGAGGCTTCAATCGTCACCCAGCTTTTTAGCTCTGGCGGAAGCAAACTTTTTAACCGTCTAAGTTCGCTCAAATCGGCTCTGGCAGTGGTGGCATATGAGGTCATGGACTTAACCCTAAGCGAATCTGAATGAGGTATAACTGGTCAAACCAAAATCAAAGGGATCTATTTAAGGAGTATAGCGATTCTTTCGATGGCTTAACTATTCCTGACGACGATCGAATTTGAAAATTCATAACGAAGCTTGACCCTGCATGAGGAGCAACCCGTTTTGTGATCACTCTTCATCGACCAACTGAGTCTGTGTACTGAGTCTGTGTACTGTCTGTGCACTGTTAAATGGCATTCAAATAAATGGCATTAAAGTTGGGTAGGAATGGGAATTCAATCCGTTCGATCGTGGGTAGGGGCGGGTTTTGCGGTCAAATCGATTGCCGGATGCCCATTGATCTGCTCAACCTGTCCGTCCA
>JAAUQT010000236.1 GCA_012033495.1 Cyanobacteria bacterium RM1_2_2
AGGCAGACACAATCTCTGTGGATGCGGCAAGCGTTTGACCCTGAATGGATGATGCGCCCTAGCTCAGTAAAAAAACGATACGCTCCTCCCACGGAAACGATCGTTAATTTCAATCCTGTAAACTGACCGCTAGAGCAGACTGGTAATCAATCTATTCAATCTAGGCTCAATCGGCTTTAGCTTCACCTTACGTTCTCTACTTTGTCTCAGAAAACTCAGCGTCGATCACTTCATCGTCACCGCCGCCGCTCGCAGAGCCATTATCATCGCCATCATCAGTTGGAGGTGTTGCGTCACCGCCAGCGTTCTGATAGAGGCTTGCGCCGACTGTGTAGAGCGTTTGTTGCAGTTCGCTCGACAAAGACTTGATTTTCTCGTAGTCTTCTTGCGTGACCGCATCGCGGAGATCTTTAACCATTGTTTCGATCTTGCTCTTGTCGTCGGCTGAAACCTTGTCGCCCAAATCAGCGATTTGCTTTTCAGCTTGGTAAGCCAACGAATCAGCTTGGTTCTTCAGGTCAATTTTTTCGCGGCGCTCCCGATCAGCATCAGCATTGCGCTCGGCTTCATTGACCATCCGATCCACTTCGTCTTTGGGCAGCGTCGAGGCAGTAATGCCATTCACCGACTGCACTTTACCCGTGCCCTTATCTTTCGCAGTGACGGACAGAATGCCGTTCGCGTCGATGTCAAATGTGACTTCAATTTGAGGTACACCACGGGGCGCAGAAGGAATGCCATCTAAGCGGAAAACCGACAGTTCGCGGTTGTCGCTCGCCATTTCGCGCTCACCTTGCAGCACTCGGATTTCTACGTTTTGCTGACCATCCGCTGCCGTTGAGAACACTTCAGACTTCTTGGTCGGAATTGTAGTGTTGCGCGGAATAATTTTCGTCATCACGCCACCTAAGGTTTCTACCCCTAGAGAGAGCGGTGTCACGTCGAGCAGCAGAATGTCTTTCACTTCGCCTGCCAGCACACCTGCCTGAATCGCAGCACCCACAGCTACCACTTCATCCGGGTTAACGGTTTGGTTGGGTTCTTTCAGCAGGCGAGCCACGAGTTCTTGCACGGCCGGAATCCGAGTGGAACCCCCGACCAGCACCACTTCATCAATGCTGTTTTTGTCTTTCTTCGAGTCGCGCATCGCGTTCTCAACCGGAATGCGGCAGCGATCGATCAGATCAGAGCAAAGCTCCTCAAACTTAGCGCGAGTCAGCGTCATTTCCAGATGCTTCGGGCCATCCTGAGTTGCGGTAATAAACGGCAGGTTAATTTCGGCTTGCGTTACGCTCGACAGTTCAATCTTGGCTTTCTCAGCCGCTTCGGTTAAACGCTGCAAGGCTTGCTTGTCTTTGCGGAGGTCGATGCCTTCTTGCTTACGGAACTCTTCAGCCAGGAAGTCTACAATTTTCTTGTCGAAGTCGTCACCACCCAGGTGAGTGTCACCAGAGGTTGCCAGCACTTCAAATACGCCGTCGCCCACCTCCAGGATGGATACGTCAAACGTACCGCCCCCTAAGTCAAACACCAGAACGGTTTCATTGCTCTTTTTGTCTAAGCCATAAGCCAAAGAAGCAGAGGTTGGCTCGTTGATGATCCGCAACACTTCTAGACCCGCAATTTTTCCAGCGTCTTTGGTAGCTTGGCGCTGAGAATCGTTGAAGTACGCCGGAACGGTAATCACGGCTTGAGTTACATCTTCACCCAAATACTTACTGGCGTCTTCCTTCAGCTTCCGCAGCACTTGTGCTGAAATTTCTTCAGGTGCAAACTGCTTTTCTTGCGCAGGGCAGTCAATTTTAACGTTGCCGCCGACGTTCAGCACTTTGTAGGAAACTTCGGTGGCTTCGTTGGTCACTTCTTCAAACCGACGACCGATGAAGCGCTTGACGGAATAGAAGGTATTTTCAGGGTTCATTACCGCCTGACGTTTAGCGATCTGCCCAACCAGGCGATCACCATTTTGGCATAGGCAACAACCGAGGGAGTGGTGCGAAAACCTTCCGCATTGGCAATTACAGTGGGTTTGCCCCCTTCCATCACCGCTACGCAGGAGTTCGTCGTCCCTAAGTCAATTCCAACAACTTTTGCCATAAAACTAATGCTCCGGTTCTAGATACAAAATCTGGTCTTTCAATAACCAATCATTTTGGAAGTTCCATCCCTTCGGTTGGCTGCTTGCTTGAGTCACCTGGGGAACTTCCTATCCTCTCTAACTGCTTGCACTGGGCACGCAAAACTAGATCGTGCGGCAGGAAGGCAACACTATCTATATACTGTGTGTCATTTGCCGATCGATGAAGGCGGGTTTACCGAACCAATAAAGGGCGGTTAACCTGAATTTCCTTAGCTGGATGGGTCTGGATTTGCTCAACAGCTCACTTGCTTCAACAATTCGTTTGAACTTGATGTCCTCAGTGTAGGCAAAGACAGCTAGACCGGGATTGGGGTGAACCGTATCAATCGAGGTGGGTTTGCCGTCAGGTCTAAGAATTACCAAAGATATCTGAGCAGGTATTCAATTACTCTTGACTCGCTCGATCAGAGGCTAAAGAATGAACATATGATCAGACATTTTTACAAAATAGAATATTACGTGATTAAACTTCGCTAGTCCGTGTATTCTATGGCACTTCACGCTGCTTCTGTAACAGTGGTAACTTGCTTGTGAGATCAGGGTTTGCAGCGACTCAATCAAGATTTTGCCAAGAAGCAAGTATTTTTTCATACCTAAAGCAAGGAAGTAGTTACCTCACATGGCTGAACAAGAGACGGCGCAAAACGTCATTATTATGATTGGTGATGGCATGGGTTGGGAAATGGCCCGTGCTGCTGCAATCTACAAGCAAATTCGGGAAGGCAACACTGGAACCAGCCTTAGCGACTTCTACACCGAAGGCAAAGGAGAAGGTCTCAGCTTTCAAGACTTGACCGGCTATTCGTTAGTCACCACCTACGGCACCACGATCGCCGACAGTAAAGGCGTTTTCAGCACGGGCAACTCTGCGCTCGATAACTCTGAATCTGTGACGGCAGGCAGCCCCGTCCGCGAAGGGTTTAACTTTGATCCGTCTTTCAACCCTGGAACCACTGCATCTGGCGGCGCTAAAGTCAGTGAAGGTGCAACTGGTAACTTAGTTGGCTACGATCCGGTTCGAGGCGGGTTTGTGCCTTGGGAATCGCCCTACTACGGCGGCAGTCGGGAAGGCTTTGATAAGGAGTACATTAAGGCGAGCTATCCCGACTCGGCAAACACTGCCACGACGCTATACACCGGCGTGAAGAGCTACAACAACGCGATTGGCGTAGACATCTTCGAGCAGCCGCTAGAAACCATCTTGACCACCGCAGCCCTCAATGGGAAGTCTACCGGATTGGTGAGTTCGGTTCCGCTCGACCACGCCACACCCGGAGCCGCCGCTGCTGCGGTTAATCGTCGCGCCAAGTATGACGGCGAATATCCTGGACTGGACAACATCCTGCAACAGGAATTACGCATCTACCAACCTACTGTTCTGCTGGGGGGTGGGCATCCTTTATCGAATACCGAAGATCCGCTACCCGATGGGGTTGAGCCGCCAAGAGAATTTGTTTTTGTCACTCAGGACACTTACGACTATTTATCTGCAAATCCCACCGATAACCGCTACGGCTACACCTTCCTAGAGCGCGGCCCCGATGCGGCTAAGAAATTGGCTGAAACAGCGGCTCAGATTGATCCCAACGCAGGCGAGCGGCTCGTCGGTTTGTATGGCGCACGGGGACAAAACGGCAACTTGCCCGTTAGCTCTGCCGATGGCGACCACAGCACCACGGGCTTAGATATGTTCAGCACGTTCAGTTCTCAAGGTGAAGATGTGGACACCGAGCGCCCGCTGCTGCCCGGAGAAACCGATGCTTCCTTCATTGCCACTGAAATCAACGAGAACCCCACCCTCGAACAGCTTTCAACCGCTGCTCTAGATGTTTTGGGCAAAGATGAAGATGGCTTCTGGCTGATGGTGGAAGGCGGCGACATTGACTGGTCGGCTCACGATGACAACATCGACAACCTGATCGGCACCATGCTGGACTTCGATAAGTCAGTTGCGTCGGTGATCAACTGGATCGAGTCCAACGGCGGCTGGGAAAAGAATCTGCTCGTCGTGACGGCTGATCACGATCATTACCTCACCCTCAACGGTGACTTTCCAGAGTTGGTGCAGGCTAAAGGCGCTCAAGCCCTCACCGACCTTGATACGCCCGGAGAAACAGGGCATTTTTGGGGATCGGACTCCAGCGTTAAATACGGCTGGGGTAGCCACTCCAATCGTCCAGTGCCCGTTTACTATCAGGGTGCTGGCGCGGATGTGCTGACAAACTTCGTGGGTCAAGGTTATGAGAGCTACGGCAACGAAATCACCGGATTTCCAGGGCATGTTGATCAAAGCCAAATTTACCAAACCATGCTGGCGGCAGTCACCGGCTCAACCGAAAAGCCGCTGCAATCAGGCACGGTTTATGGTGATGAAGGCAATGATGTGATCTACACCGGCACAGAAGATGACATTGTTTACGGCAATGGTGGCGTCAACTATATGTTCGTCAACAATGGTAACAACCAAGTCTATGGCGGCGAAGGTGATGACCTTGCCTATGCTGGCATTGATGACGATGTGTTCTACCTGAACGGTGGTGACAACACTGGTTTCGCGGGTGCGGGCAATGACACAGTTTTCGCCAACGAAGGTGATGATCAAGTCTATGGCGGTGCGGGCGACGATCTCATCTATGCCAACGGTGGTAACAACTTCATCCTCGCGGGTGGCGGCAATGACTTGCTCTACGCCAACGATGGTGATGATGAGATCGATGGCGAAGCAGGTGACGATGTAATCTACGCAAACGGCGGTAATAACATTATCACGGCAGGTTTGGGTAACGACATCGTGTATGTTGGCAGCGGCATGAATACCTTCATTCTAGATGCGGGTGAAGGCTCTGCTACCATCTACGGCTTTGGCTCTGATGACAAAGTTAGCCTCGGCAGTGGACTCGAAGAGACAGCCACTTTAACGGTTCTCGTTAGCGGCAACGACACTCTGATTAGCGCCGGTGAAGATCTGCTTGCAACGCTAAAAGGTGTACAAGTCAGCAGCGTAACGATTGCTTAGTCACCCTTCGCTGTGGATTGCATACGTTAGCGAGTGACATCGTTAATTCCTTTCACAAGATGCATGTAAACAGGACGATCGATTCTACGCCAGTAGGGGGTTGGTCGTCCTTTTTTGTATTTGCTTAATTTCTCCTTATAGCTGTCGCCAGGTTGCTTAGGACACTGGTCAGAGGGGGGTGGAACCCCTGTACCCCCTAAGCCAAGTGACTATAGCTAAATCTTTCAAATCTTCTATTTCTTCACCGGAACATCTGATTTTGCATGGTGCCCCTTACCGAGGCTTCATCTAATTCTGCAATTGCCAATGGTACGCTACTGAAAAAGCTGCCATCCATCAAAGCTCCAACGATTGTCATGAAGCTTTCTACCGAGTTTTACCAACGACTCAACACGCCTTTCTATCGTCTGCTCGGCGGAGCTACAGCCTTGATGCTGCTCTATCTGACGTTAGTTGCACGAGCAGGCGATACGGCTCATTGGGGGATGAGTTTGCTGTTTATTTTGGCGGCAGGTATGTTGCTTTGGGAAAAACGTCAGCGCTTGAGGTTTGGGGCAGGGTCGGGCAGTCGGCTGATTGGCGCGGTGCTAATTAGTCGGGTTTTGTGGGAAAGTTGCTTCCTTCATGCAGACGAGTATCAAACCACATTACGACTTTTACCGCTGATTGCAGCATTGGGAGTTGGCTTAGTTGCTTCCGGCTTCAAAGGATTGAACCAATATCGTCAGGAATTCACCATTCTATTCTTTCTAGGCGTCCCTAGTATTCTCGCTCGATTCATTGCGGATATTTCACCCATTACCGCTGCCTTCTCTGCAACTCTACTTTGGCTGACTGGATTTGACGTTACCACGACGCAAGAGGTTTACATCAACTTACCTGGCGGCAGCATTCAGGTCTACGAAGGCTGTTCTGGAATGGAAAGCATGACCTACTTGCTGGGCATTGGCGTGGTGTGCGTCAACTTGTTTCCGGTTGCCCGAATGAGACAAATTTTGCTGATCGGGTTAGCTGTTCTGATTGGCTTTATAGTGAACGGCATTCGGGTGGCAGTGATGGCAGTGTTAGCCGCCGCTCAGCAGCAAGCCGCCTTTGAGTATTGGCATGAAGGAGACGGATCGCTGATTTTTGGCGTTACCGCGATTGCAGTTTTTGCGCTGGTTTTTAACCTGCTGAGCCGCGCTCCAACCACTGAATGAGGTTTTTCAGCTTGCTGTAATCCAGCCTATAAGAAAGTCTCTAAAAAGATAGTTGCAGTTCAATACTCGACGTTTGAGAATTGGGAAAACCTGCTTTGAAGGAACCAAGATGCAAACGAAACAGCTAGGCAACTCAGATCTTCAGATTACGCCGATCGGTTTCGGAGCTTGGGCAATTGGCGGCAGTGGTTGGGCCTTTGCCTGGGGATCGCAAGCGGATCAGCAGTCGATTGAAGCGATTCACCGAGCGCTAGATTTGGGCGTCAACTGGATTGACACAGCCGCCATCTATGGATTGGGGCACTCTGAAGAAGTGGTGGCTCAGGCATTAAAAGGAATTGCTCAGCGTCCATATATTTTTACCAAATGCTCGCTGATTTGGAATGAGCAGCGCGAAACTGGTAACAGCTTGAAGGAGGATTCGATCCGGCGGGAAGTGGAGGCAAGTTTGCGCCGACTGCAAGTGGAAACCATCGACCTCTATCAAATTCACTGGCCCAATCCTGATTCGGAAATCGAAGAAGGCTGGACAACGCTGGCGAAGTTGAAAGACGAAGGAAAAGTTCGCTATATTGGCGTGTCTAACTTCAACGTCGAACAGCTAAAACGCGCTCAGGCAATTGCCCCGGTTACGTCGCTTCAGCCACCCTACTCGCTCGTAAAGCCTGCTGCTGAGGCAGAAATTCTGCCTTTCTGTCAGGAAAATAACATTGGCGTGATTGTCTACTCACCGATGCAGTCTGGGTTGCTAACGGGCGCGATGTCTGCCGAGCGCATTGCCGCCATGCCCGATGATGATTGGCGTAAGCGTAGCCAGGAATTTCAAGAACCTCGCCTCTCTCGCAACTTAAAGCTTGTGGAACTGCTGCAAAAAATCGGGAAACCGCACGGCCGATCGCCCGGTGAAGTCGCCATCGCTTGGACGTTGCGCCATCCAGCAGTGACGGCGGCAATTGTGGGCGGACGGAACAGCAAACAGGTACAAGGGATTATTGGAGCCGCTGATTTTCGCCTCAATGCCGAAGAACTAGAGCAGATCGCCGCATTTTTGCAACAAAATCCGTAGCACTTTTTGCTGAGCAGAGGGGCTGAGCTAATCGGGTTAAATTTGGTCAGGATCGATCCCAAGCAAGCGCAGTTGTTCGGCGAGTCGCAAGGCTCGCTGTTCAGCAGTTTCGGCTCTCAAGCGTTCCTGTTCGGCTCGCTGCTGTTCCTGTTCGGCTCGCTGCTGTTCCTGCTCTGCCCGCTGCTGTTCCTGCTCTGCCCGCTGGTATTCCTGCTCTGCCCGCTGGCGTCTGCCCTGTTCGGCTCTTCAGGCCGTTCTTGGTTCGACCTGCTGGCCGT
>JAAUQT010000237.1 GCA_012033495.1 Cyanobacteria bacterium RM1_2_2
CCTGACGACTTGACCAGATGGCTCGACTTAAAACACGATGATAGTTTGAAGTGAGGTTCATGCGCCATTCCCATTGCACGTAAAATGGCGCTAACGGTGCGCTTACCTGGTACTACAATCGCACCCACCAGCAGGACAATCGCTGAGTGCCAAACAGGTTTGGAAAATAACGGGGCAAAAACCAGAACCCAGGGAATTCACTCTTTTGGTAGCAGCCCTTTCAAGGTGTTTTTTTATCTTTTAGGACTTACGCAGGGGAAGAGGAAAGAAAGTGGTTCAAAGCCGAGCCTGATTCGCTGGAGTCAAGGTATGAAAGACCTGTAACCCGCTTGGACTATTGCCAATATCTGCTAGTCAGCCAAATCAACTATACCCTGACCAACTTTGCTGATCACAGTGAGCGATTTTCTCATGACCCAATCAATCGGTATTTGGCAGGAGAGAAAATCACGCCACGATTGGTGTGGGAGAACGTTGCTAGCCAAGTGATTGCAACCAGCAAAGGGTATGTGGTGTTTGATGACACGGTACTGGATAAGCAACACTCGTTTGCGATTGAGTTAGTCAGGCGACAGTACAGCGGTAATGCTCACGGCGTGATCAAAGGGATTGGGATGGTTACTTGTGTCTACGTTAATCCTGAGCTTGACCAGTTTTGGTTGATTGACTACCGCATCTATGACCCCGACGGAGACGGCAAGAGCAAGCTAGACCATGTCCAGGAAATGCTCAGTCATACAACCTATCACAAGCAATTGCCGTTTCAAGCGGTGCTGATGGACACCTGGTATGCGACGAAAGACCTGATGCTGTTCATCGAGTCGTTGGAGAAGGTGTATTACTGTCCAATTAAGTCCAATCGTCAGGTTGATGATTCTGGAGGACAAACCTCCTACCAACGAGTTGATGCACTCCATTGGAGTTTGTCAGCACTGAAGCAGGGAAAGCTGATCAAAATGAAAGGATTTCCCAAAGACCACAAAGTGCGATGTTTCCGGGTTGTGGTGTCTACCCACCGCACGGACTTCGTTGTCACCAACGATTTGACTCAAGATTCGACGGAGGCAACACAACAGGCGTGTGGCTTTCGTTGGAAGATTGAGTAATTGCACCGGGAGGGAAAGCAGTTAACAGGGTTGGAGGCTTGCCAATGCCGTAAAGCACGAATTCAACGAAATCACATTGGTTGTGCCTTCCTGGTCTGGGTGAGACTCAACGCTCTTGCCAAACAAGCAGGACAGACCATTTACCAACTCAAGCACGGGTTGCTCGATGCTTGCCTGTGTCAGCAACTCAAAAAGCCATCCCTCAGAATGGCTTTTGCGTAAGTCCTATCAAAGTCGAACGCGACTACATTGACACCCAAAATAACTACTATGGCAATGCTCCAGATGAGGCAGAACTCGCCCAAGAGCTAGATCAACTTCTGCAAAGCCTTGAACTCACCGTGAGCGATCCAGACAGCGAAACTGGCAAAGCAGCAGTCAAAGACAAGACGATGCAGGAGATTGAAAAGAAACCTGTGCTGAAACAAAAATTGTTGGCTGCCCTCAAAGCCGGATCGATCAAAGCAGTTGAGGAATTCTGTAAACATCCGGTTGCCAGCGTATTGCTTGCAGCATTCAAAGCTGCATTTCCAGACGAGAAAAAAGCATAGAGAGCAGAGCCAAACGCTTTACCTGCTCGAATTCGGCTGAATTGGTTTAGGTTCTCTTACGGCTGTAATTTGCCCCACCTCAAACACAACCACTAGTTCAATGTTGGGCTGCAACTGTCTCAGCACTTTGGCATAGTCTTCGGCATTGTTGCGTTTACGAAAGCGCTCCATCAATAATCTCTGGCAATTGGGCAGCAAACGATAGACCACCCAAGGCGATAGTTGGTCAGAGTAGGGCATAATTTTGTGTGGCAGATAAAGTGAGCACTGAGTCAAGAAAACACAGGCTCTAACACCCTGCTAATTCTTGACTGTTATTGTTTTAACTAGACATATTGTCTAGACAAAGTTGGGTTTTGTCAAGTTGCCTAGACAGCTTGTCTTGTTTTATGAATGGCTAAACAGAGAAAAGAGCGAGAAGATGTTGGGGAATCGCCCCTTAAGCAGTTGAGGGATGAATTTGGCATGTCTCAAGAGGAGTTTGCGCGGCAGATTGGCACTTCGGCCAGAACAGTGAGTCGTTGGGAGGCAGGCGACAATGTGCCAACCTTTACAATTGCCCAAATGAAAGCCCTCGACCGACTGATGCGCTCTAAAGACAAAACGCTCGAAGACTTGCCAGATCAGTTCAGTTTTGGTGCAACAAAAATCAGGGCTAGAGTTCTGCAAGGATACGATGGGAGAGTCGGAACTTAAAAAATTGCGTGAAAAGGCAGAGCTATCTCAAGAGGCGTTAGCTCGACTAATTGGTGTATCTGTCAAAACTGTGAGCAACTGGGAGAGAGGAGTATACCCAGCAATGTTGACAGTTCCGCAGATGAAAGCGTTGTGTCAGGCGTTGGGTGTAACGCTAGAAGAACTGCCCGATTGGTTTGGCCCCACAGAAACCGATAGAGGCACTGGGGATTGAGCCAGCGGGTTGAAGATGCAATCTGAGACTGATTTCCCTGCGCTCAGATGAGATCGGTTGGGTTCAGTTGTGTGCTCAATCGGGGTTTATGAGTGAAGTTGGGGAACTTTAGGGTGTAGAACTGGGTTAGGGGCAGTTGCTTTCAGCCTCGAAAGCAGTTTGAAAGTGAAATTTCAGCACACCAACATCCGGCTGCTTCTGTCCTTGCAGACTGGATCACACACACACTGAGGGTACTCCCTTGCAAGACCGAGACTATACGCTGATCATCGACAAAAGCGGCAGCATGTCTACCCCCGATCAACGCGGTGGCCGGACGCGCTGGCAGGAAGCCCAAGAATCGACGCTGGCATTGGCGCGGAAGTGCGAACAGTTTGATCCCGATGGGATTACGATCTACCTGTTTTCGGGACGCTTCAAGCGCTACGACGATGTCACTTCCAGCAAAGTTGAGCAGATTTTCCTCGAAAATGATCCGATGGGCACAACCAATCTGGCAGGCGTTCTGCAAGATGCGACCGAAAATTACTTCAAGCGCAAAGCTGCCAAGCAAACCAAGCCCAATGGCGAAACGATTCTGGTGATTACTGACGGTGAACCGGACGATCGCAAAGCCGTGATGGAAGTGATCGTGAATGCTAGCCGCAAAATGGATCGAGACGAAGAGCTAGGCATTTCCATCATTCAGGTTGGCTCGGATGCTTCTGCGACTAAGTTTTTGAAAGCGCTAGACGATCAGCTTGAGGGCGTTGGAGCCAAGTTCGACATCTGCGATACGGTGACAATCGACGAAATGGAAGAGTTGACGATTGCTGAAGTGCTGATGAAAGCGATTAATGATTAACCTTTGAAGGACTGAGAGAACTTTAACCAGGATTTAATTATGAAGATAGAGACTATACGCTCATCATCGACAAAAGCGGCAGCATGTCTACGCCTGACCAACGGGGTGGACGCACGCGCTGGCAGGAGGCTCAGGAATCGACGTTAGCCCTAGCTCGGAAATGCGAACAGTTTGATCCCGATGGCATCACAGTTTATGTGTTTTCGGGACGCTTCAAGCGCTATGACGACGTGACTGCGGCTAAAGTGGAGCAGATTTTTCTGGAAAACGATCCGTCGGGAACAACGAATCTGGCAAGCGTGCTGCAAGATGCCGCCAACAGCTACTTTCAGCGCAAAGCTGCCGGGCAAACCAAACCCAATGGCGAAACGATTCTGGTGATTACTGACGGTGAACCGGACGATCGCAAAGCCGTGATGGAAGTGATTGTGAATGCCAGCCGCAAAATGGACAGCGACGAAGAGCTAGGCATTTCCATCATCCAGGTTGGCTCGGATGCTTCTGCCACCAAGTTCCTCAAAGCCTTGGATGACCAAATGCAGGACGTAGGGGCTAAATTCGACATCTGCGACACCATGACCATTGACGATATGGGCGATATGAGCCTTGCCGATGTGCTGATGAACGCCATCGCCGATTAGAGGTGGTAGAGGTTGCCCGATTGATTGCCGCTGAGCGAGGGCTGAGGGTGGGCTACCATTCCCAAAATGGGTTTGTTATTCTACGAGTATCAATCCTACTCCAATCCTCAGCCTTCACTCATCATGAGCGATCCGATCGACGATCTTTTAGCTCAAATTCAATCTTCTGACGCTACAACTCATAGCCCAACCCAACCTAAGCAGCATTCTCCGATGCCTTCTCAACCTCCGGCTGGTTCTCCTCACGCTCCTAACTCGATCGATGATTTGCTGGCAGAAATGGACGGACGAACCACACCCCGCACTGTTCCGCCTGCTCCAGTCCCCCCAACGCTTCCACAAAAAGCTACTTCTGCTGTTCCGCCTGTTGCTCCTCCTCGAAGGGATGCGGCCATCGATAACTTGTTGTCTGATATGAAATCAACCTATCAGGAGCAAGATCGGGCTGAAGCTTTGCAGCAGCAGCAGCAGCGTCAGGAAGAACAGCGCCGCCAAGAAATCTTGAAACGCCAAAAACAAGCCGCCCTTGCCAAACAAGCCGAAGCGTGGCTGAAAACTCTGGATGCCAAAAGCGGTGAGGGAGCCTGGTTTGAGGAGTTTGCAGCGAAGTATTCCTCACGGGTTGAGGCTGCGATTGAATATTTGGGGCTAAATTAGAGCCAGGTTGAGGCAGAGAGATTCACCTTCCGACCAAGCCTTGGGCCAAACCTGCCCTTACCCTATCTCCACCGCAGCAGCCAAATCTAAGGCAGAGGTGGGGCCCACAATCGAGATGTAGGGCGTTGTCAGGTATTGCTGCACGGCTTGCTGAATTTCTTCAGCGGTTACGTCTGCCACCATTTGCTGAAACCGCTGATCAAACCCAATGCCGAGATGCAGGATTTCATACCAACCAAAAATTTGAGCAATTTGGGCGTTGGTTTGTTTGCCGAGCGCATACTGCCCTAACAGCTTGTTTTTGGCGGTTTGCAACTCTTCTGGCGTGAGGAGGGTTTCGTGTAGGCGTTCGACTTCGTGATGGAGTCCTTCTAGCGCAACGGCAGCGTTCTCAGGGGCAGTGCCAATGTAGGTGACAAAATGAGATGTATCAATGCGAGTGGGATAAAAAGCAGAGACATCGTAGGCTAAGCCGCGCTTTTCCCGCAGTTCAACAAACAGCCGACTCGACAAGCCGTTGCCTAAATAGGTGTTGAGCAACTTCAGCGCAATGTGATCGGGCTTTTGCACCGATGCCGCCAAATAGCCCAACATCACGATCGCCTGCTGACTGTCCTGCTCGGTGATCACGCGCTCAGGTTTGGCAGTAGGAATGGGCAAATTCAGCACCGGCAAGTCAGTTTGGGCAGGCTTCCAGTCGCCAAAAAATTGATCAACCAGGGCAATTGCAGCCTCAGGATCAATCCGTCCTACGACACTCATCACCATATGATCTGGGCGGAAATAAGTTTGATGATAGTGCCGAAGCGCCGTCTGATTCAGTTGAGCAACGGTGTCTTCTGTGCCGAGACTCGACATCGCGTAAGGATGATTGCCGTAGAGCAGTTGGCGCAGTTGAGCATTTGCCACCGCAAAGGGCTGTTCCTGCATGGAGCGAATGCCCTGAATGGCGATCTTTTGCTCCAAGGCTACTTCTGCCTCTGGAAAAGCCGGAGAACGCATCAGTTCTGCTAGCAGTTCCAGCATTTCAGCAAAGTCGGTTGAGACAGTTTTCAGGCTCATGAGGCAATAGTCGGCGGCGGCATCGGCCCCTAGACTCGCACCCACTGACTCCACCCGTTCCGCAATTTCTTGGGAAGAGAGCCGCTCTGTGCCTTTAGTAATCACGGCTGACAGTAAATGAGACAGTCCTGCTTGCTCAAGTGGCTCATAGCGTCCGCCTGCCCGCACATAGAGCCGTGCTGCAACAATATCTGCTGCCGGGTTCTCAACCGCCAGCACCACCATGCCGTTCTCTAGCACAGTGCGGTGGATGGTGCGGTTTTGCAGGGTATGAGAAACGGTTTGTTGAATTGGCATGATGAATTATCTAAGGTCAGGAAGGTTGCAACACCACCGCAGCATAACGCAAAGGCGATAAATATTGCTCTGCTAGATGCTGTAACTCGTCTGGCGTGTAGGATGAAATGACGCGAGGGTAGGCAACAGCAAGCTCCGGTTGGGCAATCGTGCTGTAGTAGCCGTATAGCCCTGCCAGTTGGCTGGCGGTTTCAGAAGAGAAGGCATAGTCGTTGCGCAACGTGCGCTGATAGCGGCTCAGTTCCAACTGAGGTACCGGAACTGCGGCTAATTCTGACAGCCGATCTCCAATAATGGCTTCGACTTGATCCAGGTGTTCGGGATCGAGCCAAGCGGTGATAGTGAACAAGCTGGAATCGCGTTGTAGGGAAAAGCCGCTAGTGATGTCTTGCACCAAATGTCGCTCTTCGCGCAGTTCTCTCACCAGCCGGGAGGTTCGCCCACTTGCCAGCAGCACTGAAAGCAGATCTAAACCGTAAGCATGGCGCAAAGATTCGGCTCCTGGCCCGGCCCAACCGAGCATCAGCCGAGCTAACCCTAGGCGCGGCAGTTCCAAAACCTGACGCCGAATTCCTGTTAGGGGCGGCTCAACTTTCTGCGCCGGACGAGGACAATCTGCCCGCTGCGGAAACGTCTCAAAAGCGTTGCCAACTAGCTCTAGCGTTTGCTCCCAGGTGACATCGCCGACCACGACGACCGTCATATTTTCAGGCTGGTAGTGCGCCTGATGGAACCAGCGCATCTCTTGCGGCGAGTGTTCCCGCAGCTTGGTGGCATCGCCCAATACTGCACGCCCGTAAGGATGTTGAGCATAGAGGGTAGACATCAGGACTTGAAAGCCCAAACCGTCGGGATCATCAAACGACTGGCGGATTTCTTCGAGGACGACATCCCGCTCTAACTCGAATTCGTCATCGGGGATTGTGGCATTCAGCAACAGATCGGCAAGGTGAGGCAAGGTTTCGGGTAGATCAACTGCCGCAGTGCTGATGAAATAGTGGGCATAATCGTGGCTAGTTGCGGCGTTGGTGACTCCACCTCGGCTTTCAATCATTTGGTCAAACGCGCCAGGAGCAAGGCGGCGGGTTCCCTTAAAAATCATGTGCTCTAGGAAGTGAGCCATCCCCGACCAGGGTTCTGGTTCAAGCGCGGCTCCGGCTTTCACCCAGACATCGACTGTGACGACCGGAACGGCAGGAATATATTGATGAATGAGTAGCAGTCCATTTGCCAATCTATAACGCTGGGCTGGAAATGGCTCAACCCCTTCAGATAACACCTTTCGTAGTGCGATCAATCGATTCTTCCTCGATGCTTACAATCAATCTTTACAAGCAACCCTTACAATTGGCTGATGCGACATTCTATGAATCCATACAATCGTAGCGCCTTTTACAGACAGATCGAGGCGGAACAAAAATTGATTTTGAAATAAAACTGATTCCAAGCTGAATGCGCGAAAATAGAGGGGGCTTTTAGTAATTAAAGTTTGTACGAATTTATACAACATTTTGCGCCTACATTGCATCAAGTCTTCTAATAAATCAGCCCAACTCCTGCA
>JAAUQT010000238.1 GCA_012033495.1 Cyanobacteria bacterium RM1_2_2
AATCGAGCACCCGACTGGCTCACCGGCATCGATGGCAACCCGCTCGCAGGGTTAATTGGACTCTTTTTCTAACGGGACTAGCCCTCTACTGGAGACAGGCAAACGTTAGGCTCAAAAAAATGGGCTAAGAAATTTCCTTTCGGCTTGCTTTCTGTAATTACGAATTGGCACAAGGATTAGCACAAGTAAAGCAACCTTTGATATTGTACCCACAGAGCAAATTTGTTGAATTAGCCTGGAGTAAAGCAAGGCGTTGGTACAAATGCCTGCGTGAAGGGTCAAATCTATGGTGAACCGATTCGATTCTCAGTCTGTGCCACCAGCAGTCCGGCGGGTTGCCACCGCTTTTCGGCTCGTCGGTTGGGTCAGCTTTTGGGCGCAAATTGTCTTGGCGGCGATTTCGACGATTATTCTAATTTTTGCAGCAGGCAGTTTTGGCAGAACTCCTCCTGTTCGGCAACCGGGCATTCCGGGAACCGTTCCTCCTGTGCCAACCGGCAGCGTGACTCCGGGTTCGGGAGTGGGTTTGCTGCTGGCGGTGCTGGGGCTACTCGCTTTATTCGGCGGCGCATTTTGGGCGTTTCGCTACACGCGGCTGTCTCGTAGACTGAAACTGTCGGGTGCAGAAGACCGCCCGAAACGCGGAGAGGCCGTGCGTCAGCTTTATTTTGGTCTCTCGATCAACATGCTGGGAATGTTATTTACCATTTTGGGAGCGCAAGCCATTGTTGGCTCTCTGGTGGCGAAGGCATTTTCGCAAGGTTTTGGCTTCTTGAGCGGCAACTTTCAGGGCTTCATTACGGCATTGGATCTGTTTTTGGTGCAGGCGAACACCAACACGATCCTGGCTCACTTTATTGGGGTTGTGTCCACACTTTGGCTGTTGCGCTCAGTGAATCGGCAGTAAGGGCGAAGCCATTCGGATGATGATCCTGCAAATTAGCACAAAGCTTTTTCCGACTGCTGCGCCCTAGCTGATATGGCTAGATGATGCAGGTTAAATTGTGCAGGTTAAATCGCCTGCCTTTTGGCTGAAGCGCAGATTTTCTCGATAGTCAATCGGGCAGTCGATCACTGCCGGAACAGTTTGGGCAAGGGCTGCTTTGAGGGTGGGAACAAAGTCCAGAGTCGATTCAACTCGGTAGCCTTTTAGCCCCATGCTTTCCGCCAGCTTGACGAAATCGGGGTTAGTGAAGTGAACGAAGCTCGATTCGCCAAATTGGTTAAACTGCTTCCATTCGATCAGTCCGTAGCCGCCGTCGTTGAAAATAATTGTCACAAACGGGGTGCCAATTCGCAGCGCGGTTTCTAACTCTTGCGAGTTCATCATAAAGCCGCCGTCCCCGGTTACTGCCACCACTTTGCGATCAGGGTGAACCAGCTTAGCCGCAATTGCGCCCGGAATCGCAATCCCCATTGCCGCAAATCCGTTAGAAATGATGCAGGTGTTGGGGCTGTTGCCGTGGTAATGGCGCGCCATCCACATTTTGTGAGCGCCTACATCAGAAATTACAATATCCTCGTCGCCCATCACTTGCCGCAGATCGTAGATCAGCTTTTGGGGTTTGATCGGAAAGCCGTCATCTTTGGCGTGTTCTTCGTAGTCTGCCAGAATGTCGTTGCGCAGGTGGATGGCGTAAGGTTCGGTCTGGGTTTGGCGCTTGGTGCGACCGAGAATTTCCCCTAAAGAATCGGAAATGTCGCCCACCACTTCAGCCAGCGGAATGTAGCTGCTGTCTACTTCGGCAGGGGTTTGGTCGATGTGGATGATCGGCGTTTCGCCATTGGGATTCCAGCGTTTAGGCGAATATTCGATCAGGTCATAGCCGACGGCAATCACTAAGTCAGTATTATCAAACCCGCAGCTAATGTGATCACGTTGCTGCAAGCCCACTGACCAAAGCGCCAACCGATCGGTGTAGGGAACCACGCCTTTGCCCATGAAGGTGTTGGCTACCGGAATGTTGAGCACCGTCGCAAACTGCCGCAACGCCTCACTGGCCCGTCCGCGAATCGCCCCATTACCCACCAAAATGATTGGATTCACTGCCTTCGAGATAGCCTCAGCCGCCCGTTCGATGCTTTGAAACGAAGCGTATACCTTCTCGCGTCCGTCAATTTTCAGGGGATGTCCCAATACTGGCATCGCGGCAATATTTTCTGGGAGGTCAATGTGAACGGCTCCCGGCTTTTCGCTTTGGGCGATCTTAAAGGCCTTCCGCACAATTTCGGCCGTGTTGCTAGGGCGGACAATCTGGGCGTTCCATTTAGTGACAGGGGCGAACATCGCCACTAGATCCAGATATTGATGTGATTCGATGTGCATCCGATCGGTTCCCACTTGTCCGGTGATAGCCACTAGCGGCGCCCGATCGAGGTTAGCATCCGCTACGCCTGTCATCAAATTCGTAGCTCCGGGGCCCAGCGTCGATAAACAAACGCCTGCTTTGCCAGTCAGCCGTCCATACACATCCGCCATGAATGCGGCTCCCTGCTCGTGGCGGGTGGTGATGAACTGAATCGACGAGTTTTTCAGCGCTTGCAGCACATGCAGGTTTTCTTCGCCGGGCAAGCCAAAAACATACTCGACGCCTTCGTTTTCCAAGCAACGCACGAGTAGATCTGCGGTATTCATTTCGGTCATAAAAAGTCCTTCCTTGGTTTCCCCTACTTCACCCAAATGGTTTTGATGTTGACAAATTCGTGAATGCCTTCTGCACCCAGTTCGCGCCCGTAGCCCGATCGCTTGATGCCGCCAAAGGGCAGGCGCGGATCGGATTTGACCATGCTGTTGATGAACACTGATCCGGCTTCAATTTCGGCAGTCAGACGTTCAATTTCAGCCGGATCTTGCGTCCAAGCGCTTGCACCCAAACCAAAGCACGTTTCGTTGGCAAGCTGAATTGCCGCCTCTAAATCGGGAACCCGGAACAGCAGCGCCACGGGGCCAAAGAATTCTTCCTGACGCGCTGGATTATCAGCAGACAAACGGCTCAAAATTGTCGGCGGATAGAAATTTCCCTGCTGAAGGGCTGGGTTCGATGGGGTCGGCAAGTTGCTTAAATCCCCGCCAATCAAAACCTCGGCTCCAGCCGCAACGCAGGCTTTTACCTGAGCATCGAGTTCTTCCAGAATAGAGCGGGTTGCGAGTGGGCCAATGTCGGTTTCGGGCTGCATCGGATCGCCCAGCTTCAGGGCGGCGTATTTGTGGATCAGCCGTTCGGTAAATTCGTCAGCAATGGATTCCTGGACAATAAACCGCTTCGCAGCGATGCAAGACTGACCGTTATTGATCATCCGAGCCGTCACCGCCGTAGAAACTGCCCCCTCCAAATCAGCGCTCGCCATCACCACAAAAGGATCACTGCCGCCTAGTTCCAGCACGGTTTTCTTAATTTGCTTTCCGGCAGCGCTGGCCAAACTGGCTCCAGCCGCCTCACTGCCGGTTAACGTGGCAGCCCTGACTCGCTGATCATTGATGATCTGCGCCACCTGATCAGCGCCAATCAACAGCGTTTGAAATGCCCCTTCCGGAAAACCAGCCCGCAGCAAAATCTCTTCGATTGCCAACGCTGACTGCGGCACGTTAGAAGCATGTTTGAGCACACCCACATTGCCTGCCATTAGAGCCGGAGCCGCAAACCGAAACACCTGCCAAAACGGAAAATTCCACGGCATCACAGCAAGAATGATTCCCAGTGGCTGATAGCGAACGAAACTGCGGCCCGCATCAGTGGCAATGTCCCGATCTGCCAGAAACTCGGCAGCCTGATCGGCGTAATAGCGACAGACCCAAGCCGACTTCTCAACTTCAGCAATGGCGGCAGCAATGGGTTTTCCCATTTCCACCGTCATGATTTTGCCAAAGCGTTCCCGTTCTTCGATCAGGAGGTTAGCCGCTGCGTGCAGCCGCTCAGCACGGTGGGCAAAAGAAGTGTGGCGATACTGCTCAAAGGTACGGTGCGCTTGCGCCAATTTGGAATCGATCGCTTCACTCGTCAACGGTTCAAATGTCTTCACCGTTTCGCCTGTTGACGGGTTAACGGTTGCAATACCCATTTCTAATTGTCTCCTGCTAAACACATCACCGACTCCAGCATTCGCGCCAGATGTCGTTGGGCAGGGCAGCAATATGTAATTTTGGGCTTGAACTGGTGCAAGCTTTCACTTGCCAGAGGCACATCCATTGTAGCGATGCCTTCAGTCCAAGAATCTGCGAGTCAAAATACCAATCCATCCTGACTGCGGGCTACCCCGTCCTCACCTCATTCTAGTCACCGGATTTAAGGCTGAGGGGAATTTAAACATATCTGGAAATATTGCGAGACAAAAAATTGCATTAATCTAACAGTTGTAGAAATGTTAGCCACACCTAACAGAATTGCCCAATGTCTAACTCGACAATGCCAGACCCGATGCCCTCAGAATTGCCACCCCTCACCAATGACACCTGCTGGGCCATTTTGAACGATCAACTCGACGATGCCACGGTCAATCAACTGGTTTGGTACTACTTAGGCTACCGGAACAATCCAGCCACTGGATGGAATGCCGCAAATGTAACTTCAGACTGGCAGCAAGACTATCCGACGCCGCCTAACTTCATTGAGAGCCGCCCTGCCACCGTTAAGCTAACCCGCTCGATCCCGAAAGACCACAAACAGTTACTCAAAGAAGAATTAGGATTTGCTGGCTACAAAGTCGATGAACTGATCCCGCGCAAAACCCGTCGTGCCACGATCGTAAACTGGCTGCTTAGCTACCGAAAAAGTAAGTCCTAAACTGTTTGACCTCTCTATTTCCCCCCGTTTCCTTGATGGACACCAAAGAAATCGGCACACTGATGTCAAATTCCCCAAGTTGTGGTTAGCACACTTGGAAGTAAGCGTTTAACTGTCCCTGCCCTGCAACCTCGTTGTGGGGCTTTTATTTTGAGATTGCTTGATCGACGAGGTTAGTTCCAGTCCTGAGCCGTCTTTCCCAATGTAGCGAGGCAAGCGAACTTAAGGTCAGAGGCTGCCAGTGTTGTCGTTTTCGGTAAAGAACAGCACAAAAATTAATGCTGAGGCAAAGGCAGCCGAGAAAAGTAAGAATGTAGGTTGGAACCATAACGACACCAATCGCAAACCAAGTAAAGACGTGTAGCAGCAAGATTAGGGCATAAAAGCTTGACCCTATTGCCATTAGCTGCACTTGAGCCGCAGATCGCCCAAATCCAGCAAAGATGATGGTTTGCAAGGTTGCAAGTAAATTCGCCGGAACCAGGACTGCACAAATTGAAATGCAGTGGGTGCGGGAGAACTCGAAAAGAGAATTTAGATCAATCATTCAGTAAAACAAAATTTCTAAAGGCTTGCTCTCCAGGATAACGATCTTCAACAAACCTCGCTAGATTGGACACGCCGCCTTTGACAGGGTAAAGATTTAGAGGTCTTTCAAAGTGATACTTCGCTATGAGGTAGTTCTTGACTGGAGTGAAATCGATCAGGCATTTGTCGCAGAAGTGCCAGAGCTTCCCAGTTGTGCTGCCGATGGAGCAACGCTATCAACAAGCTTTACAAAATGTAGAAGTCATTATGCGGGAATAGGTTGAAATTGCTCAGAAGTTAGGGCGATCGATCCCCAACCCAAAAGAAGCCTAATGTCTGCCCAGGCAAAGAGCACATAAACTTAATTTGGTATAGCAGATCACCACTTTTCTCCATTTGCAAACGTTTTCTGCTCTCAGGGATAAAGAAAATCTTTCGCTCAGCCTGTCTTCCCCAAACAATTGACTACTCTGATAGGTGCGAACCTGATAGGTGATACCTGATCCTGTAAGGTAGATGCCCCTGACGCAAAAAATCCAAACTAGGATTTTCGGGTGTTGTCCAGAGTAAGCGGAGAAAAGCAGAGTCCTATGGCACAAAGTTTTGGTCTGATCGGTCTGGCAGTGATGGGAGAGAACCTGGCGCTAAATGTCGAGCGCAATGGATTCCCCATTTCGGTTTACAATCGCACGTCTGCAACCACAGAAAAGTTTATGGCGGAGCGGGCAGGCGGTAAAAACGTTTTGCCTACATTTTCGCTAGAAGAGTTTGTGCAATCGCTAGAACGTCCGCGACGAATCCTAATCATGGTGAAGGCGGGTGCTCCGGTGGATGCGGTGATGGGGCAACTCAAGCCGCTGCTGCAAGAGGGCGACATGATCATCGACGGAGGGAACTCCCTCTATACCGACACTGAACGTCGGGTGAAAGAGATGGAAGCAGCAAATTTGAGCTTCATTGGCATGGGAGTTAGCGGCGGCGAAGAAGGCGCACTCAACGGCCCTAGCCTGATGCCGGGTGGAACGGAAGCGGCGTATCGAGAAATTGAACCGATTGTCACCAAAATTGCTGCCCAGGTGGATGATGGCCCTTGCGTCACCTATGTCGGCCCTGGCGGTTCAGGACACTATGTCAAGATGGTGCACAATGGCATTGAATATGGCGACATGCAGCTCATTGCTGAAGCCTACGATTTGCTGAAGTGTGCGGCTGGCTTGGATCACGTTCAGCTTCATGAGGTGTTTGCGGAATGGAACACCACCGATGAACTCAATTCGTTCTTGATTGAGATCACAGCGAACATTTTCACTAAAATGGACGACCAAACCGGGTTGCCGCTGGTGGATGTGATTCTAGATGCGGCTGGACAAAAGGGAACCGGACGCTGGACGGTGGAAACGGCTTTGGAGCTAGGAGTCAGTATTCCGACCATCATTGCGGCGGTGAACGCGCGGATTATGTCTTCAATTAAAGAGGAGCGGGTAGCGGCTTCTAAGGAACTGATTGGCCCTTCTGGTAAGTATGAGGGCGATACGAAGGAGTTTATTAACAAAGTCCGGGATGCGCTCTACTGCTCGAAGATCTGCTCTTATGCGCAAGGCATGGCGCTGATTGGCAAGGCCTCACAAGAGTTGTTTAACGCTCAGGTGGATTTGGGGGAATGCGCTCGAATCTGGAAAGGGGGCTGCATTATCCGGGCAGGCTTCTTAGGTAAGATCAAGCACGCTTTTGATGAAAATCCGAGTTTGCCTAACTTGCTGCTGGCTCCTGAGTTTAAGCAAACGATTCTGGATCGGCAAGCGGCTTGGCGAGAGGTGATCATGACGGCAGCGAAACTGGGAATTCCGGTTCCGGCCTTTAGCGCCTCATTGGATTATTTCGACAGCTACCGTCGGGATCGGTTGCCGCAGAATTTGACCCAAGCTCAGCGGGACTATTTTGGGGCACATACTTATGAGCGAACAGATAAGCCCAGAGGAGAGGCGTTCCATGCTGATTGGTTTTAGGGGCAACCAGGCTTTGAGGGTATTGGTCTGCTAGGGCGCGTCATCCCTTCAGGGTCAAAGGCTTGCCGCATCCGCCGGATCGGGCCCGTCCCCTCCAACAGGCTCTACCGTGTACACACAAGTTGAGATTCGCTTCGTTGTAGCCAACAGGCTAGGGGCTGTCGCCTTGCCATCGTCAGGGTTTTAGGAGCTTTCTGGGGAAAAAGTTGTCGCTACGTTGGGGCAGGTTTGGCCCAAATCTTACGATTGACAGATGATTGATCTGCAAAACCTGCCCGTACCGGGGTAGATGGTTTGCCAGAAATCTCCT
>JAAUQT010000239.1 GCA_012033495.1 Cyanobacteria bacterium RM1_2_2
TCTCAAAGAATTCTTAGGAGATTTCTAGGAAAAAGTTGTTGTCACGTTGGGGCAGGTTTGGACTCAGTCTCGCGTCGCCCAGAGGATTGATCTGCAAAACCTGCCCGTACCGGGGTATAGGGTTTCCCAGAAATCTTCTTAGTAAAGTTGTCCCTAAGGTTGGCGGGGCAGACTATTCCGGTGACAATTTTTCAGGATTGCACCGTTCTGCCCAACGCTTTACCTTTCCTGGGTTTCCCGCTCCTGAATTCTCGATCTTTAATTCCCCGTCTCAGCAGGAAAAGCAATCGGGCGGATTTCTACAGTTTTAACTTCATCTTCCCGCCGAAACTCCAGTGAGAGCGGTTCCCCGACGCTAACTAGCTCAATTTGCTGCTGTACGGCTGCGGCTGTCGCCACCGGAACGTTATTAATTTTGAGAATAATATCTCCCGGCTTTAAGCCTGCCGCCGCTGCCGGTGCATCTGACATGACTTGAATAATCATTACGCCTGTATCTGTATTGATTTTCAAGCCTGTTTGCGGATCGTCATTAATTCGCTGGCGTAAACTGGGCGTCAAATCCACCATTTGAATGCCCAAATAAGGGTGCTCTGCTTGCCCATTCTCAAAAAGCTGCTGGGCAATTTTCCAGCCCGTCTCAATTGGAATCGCAAACCCCAACCCCTGAGCATTCGCCCGAATTGCGGTGTTGATGCCGATCACTTCTCCCTGATCGTTGAGCAGCGGCCCGCCGGAGTTACCCGGATTAATGGCTGCATCCGTCTGAATGAACTGCACTCGCCGATCAGGAATGCCCACCTGTGAGCTAGATCGATCGATGGCGCTAATAATACCGGCAGTGACGGTGTTGTCCAACCCCAGTGGGTTGCCAATCGCAATCGCCCACTGTCCGGGAACTAAATTTCTAGAACTGCCTAACGTCACGGTGGGTAGCCCAGTTGCATCAATTTTGATTGCCGCCACATCCGTCACGGGATCAGTCCCCACGACTTTGCCATCCAAACTGCGCCCGTCTTTCAGCGTCACCTTCACCGTATCTGCACCCTCAACGACATGAGCATTGGTGATCACGTGTCCGTCTGTGCTAACAATGAACCCTGATCCAGTGCCCTGCTCAATTCGATCCTCAAACTGCTGCATCTCATCTTCGCCAAAAAAGCGGCGTAAAATTGGGTTTTCTAGCGCCAAGGAATTAGAAACCTTGCGCTCGGCGTCAATTCGCACCACGGCAACCCCCACTTTTTCCGCAGCCGCCGCAATAAAATTTGGGTTCGCTGACTCATTCTCACGCGGATCGACCACAGGAGACGGCTCATAGGCAACCGATGCAGGGGCAAGCGGTGTTCCAGACGAAGCTGATGGTTCAGACTGCTGCACGAAATGATGCCCTGCCCATCCGCCCCCTGCTCCCATGGTGAGCAAAGTCGCATAGAGCACAATCTGTTTACTTGAGAGACCCATAGTTTCTTGTTTGATCACAGCAGGGGCAACGAAATTCTAGAGCAACTTCTGAAGCTAACTGAAAAAAACTTGCCAGTCGTTTCAGGCACATTGGCGTTAAAGAATCCAGCGACAATTGTAAGAGTAATGATTCGTTTGTGACGGTCAATTCCACAAAACTAGCACGAAGTTTCTAAGGTCCATGCCTCAACCGCGCTAGGCATGTCAATGCACCTTGAAGCCCACTTGCAACCGTCACACTTCCCAACCGTCACACTTCCCAAACGTCACACTTCCCAAACGTAGGCTGAGATTTTTGTCGCCGATCAAAACCGACCAGAGTTGGAAGACATGCGTTGAGGGTAAAGTCTTCATCCCCTGACTACAATAATTATACCGATCTCTCACATTCGCCTGCCCTCCTCATTTACTTTAACGAACCCTTGCTCAGAATTGGCACACATTGGTTTTTAGGGCTATGAATTTCCACACACTTCACCGATTGCGCGGTCAGGTTGCTCCACAAAATCGGTTGAATCAGGTTGGGTTAAATCAGGTTGGGTTAAATCACCCGCAACGCCAATCCTGCTATTTGACCCGCTATTTGATTAGATTTGGCTACGTTGGGGTGCTGTTGCTCCTCACTGCCAGCTTCAATCAACCCGCTTCGGCTCAGCAGGTTCTAGCTAGGTCTGATTTAATCCCCTCTGATTTGATCTCCTCTGATTCAGTTAACTTCAACCCATCTGCTAGCGCAACCAGCGCGAAACAGTCTACTTGCCCTGAACCCGTGTTGTCGCGTTTGGTGCGTCATAGAGTCGCAACAGGAGAAACGATAGAAAGCATCGCAGCACAATACAACCTGTTGCCCACTACTTTAATGGGAATGAATCCAGCTTTACAGCGTGGCGCTGCCCCGGTTGGCACAGAAATCACGATTCCTCCCTACAATGGCATCCGAGTTTCGGTTCCGGCGGGCAGCAGTTGGCGCGACCTTGCCAGACAATATGGTGTGAGAGCCGATGTTTTGTTTGAAGCGAACGGCTGCGAAACGACACCATCCGTTGTGTTTGTGCCCGGTGCAAACTGGTCGCCTGTGCCTGCCCCCACCAGCGCCGTCACTTCTCCGATTAATCGCTATCCTTTGCCTGCCCCCGCTTCAGTGGTGTTAGCTTATGGCTGGCAGGTTAACCCGCGCACCAATGCAGTGGAGTTTCACAGCGGTGTTAACTTAGCCATTCCCACTGAAACCCCTGTGCTGGCAGTTGGAGCCGGAACTATCGCCTTTGCTGGAGAGCAGGGCAGCTATGGGCAGCTTGTGGTCGTGAATCATGCTCAAGGACTCCAGACCCGCTATGCCCAGTTGCAGACAATTGGCGTTCAAGTCGGGCAGTCGGTTGAGTCGGGCACACGCCTCGGCACGGTGGGTTCAGCGAATACGCCTGACGCTTACCTCCACTTTGAAGTTCGATCGAACTCTCGGTTGGGGTGGGTTGCTCAAGATCCGGGAGCCTATATCCAAGAACTCCGAATTGGCGATCCTTCTAGACGCTGAATCACCGAATCGATTTGAAAGGTTGAGGCGACCCGCAAAGGCAGGTTTTGCAAAAGATCGGGGAATTTGTCAAAAAGACGGCTAGCTAAACCTGCCCGCCAGCAGCGATTTTTGCAGAAGCCTCCTAAAGGCTCAAAGTACCGAAATTGATGCTGAAAGCGACATTCAGGTTCTCTAGAGAATTGATCAACCAAGTGACGCTTTCTTGAGCGCAGGTTTCATAGTGCTTAAACAGAATCGCAAACTGCTTTTCTAGATAGGGTTTCACTTTGCGGCAAATCAGCACAATTTTCAGCAGTAAACCGATGGTCGTCGTGATTCCCAGGTTGCCAGTCAAATCGACGAAGATACCGTGATTTGGGCTTTGTGCGCTCTCCACGACCAGAAAACTGAGTAATTTACGGCAAGTGCCAATTAGCAACACATCGTTGAGATACTGGCTATCATGCTCGGGCAAAATTGCATGAATGTAACCATAAAGCCGCTGATTAAACTGGTTTTTGCCGTATTTAGAGTCGATTGAGCTAACCAAATACTCGTAGAGATCGTCTTTAAAGTCTCGATAAGAGCAGGCGTGGCTGCTATAAGTTAAAAACCGTTGCGCCAAGTCGCGGTAGGTGTTGGAGCCGTCAATTTTGCCGCCAAACTGCTGCAAAGCCCGATCTAAATGGCGATCGCTCAGCAGGGTTGGGTTTTTGGGCGAGCGAGCATGTTTAGATGCAGTTTCTCCCGCTTGGATGCCGCCCTCCAATAGCTTGTAAGTGGCATAGCGAGATAAGTCACGCTCGAACTGACGCTGGACATGGCGGCGAATTTGGCGGATTTGGCGACGCTGTTCGTCGGTGCTGTCGGTCGTCAGCAAATTGTGATTATAAAGACAGGGATAACGACGAATCAAAGTTCCGAGGGGCTTGTTCCCGGATGCTGAAGCCCATTCAGGCGCTTGACCTACCACATGAGCCAGCCGCCGCAGCGACATACACTGTTCGCTTTCCCGAAAACCCTGCACCAGTTCCCGCAGCCGTTGACTCGTGCGTGACCGACTTTGCCCATTCGGAGCAACATCAAACAAATCGACTAATTCAGGAATCGCGCCATGCAGTCGGGGCTGCATCAGCCAATGATTGATAAAAATATGGGAACTGCGGTTGAGGATAAACTTAAAATCTTTCTCAACAAACGGCGATTCTACAATTTGTTTCAGAGCTTGCCAAACTTCATGATCGGAGTAGCCTGTGCCGTTGACGAACAGCATCCGAAATCGAGCAAGCAACTCTTCTGGAGATTCCACTCTGACTCGATCGAGCAGATGATCATAAAGACATTGCTCCTCTAGAAAGGTGGTTTGGTGATTGGTGATACGACGGTGATAGTAGTCTGACCAAGAATCCATAGATTAACCAGTACCCCACGCAGAAGCACTCTAATAGCCCTAGTCAAAATGGAAAACACCGACCGGCTAAGCCAAGTATATTTGGCCTACATTTGAGCCAAAACCAGACTAAAGGCGGACGACAGATAGCTACAACCAAGCCTCATGCTTACTTCAAGCTGCTCTCACTGTTGTCCTGATATTACTCTCACACCGCTGTATCTCGCGTAACCGTATCTCACACTACGACTGCCTGTGTGACAACTGCTTGCACCACTGATTGCATCTCAGTAGAGATAATAATTCAATCGTGGCGTTGACGCAATACATAACAACGTCTTCTCAACGATACCGCGAGTGACTCACGTTGAATCCTTAGTTTCACAAGTGTAATATAAATTACATTGATACCAATGTTTACGCAGAAAAGCGAATGACACAAAGTAGATGATTGATCTGGAGAAGTGAGGTCGGTATTGGTGCAGCCAAGTCATACCATTTTGGATTTGCGTTCGCGCAGCGTTACACTAGCAACTTTTGGATTTGGGAAGCTTCGCGCAGCCATGGTTTCAGCCTGCGAACTGCCGCATCCTCTGTTTAAATCGGTATCACTAGGACGCGACCTTCACTTCATCAGCAAAGCTGGTGCGCCGCAGAAAATGAAATGGCCCAGCAATCGATCCCCAAACCAGTTCGTCTGTTTCTGGATCTTTGCCGCGATCAAGGCTCAAGAGACAATCCGCATCAATTTCAAACTCATTATCTAGATAGGTTGTTTTACCTTTGCGGACAACGATACAGTTTTTGCCCGGTTCTACCCGTCCTTTAAAGCTTTGTCCTGTCCAGTGAACCAGCATATCGCAACCCGACATTTTTTCGAGTCGGTCGGCACTCAGGGTATGCAGCAGATCAAGATTGCGCGATGCCCCATAGAATGCTGCTTCGTCTTTCACAGAATAATTTTCGAGATGAATGTAACTAGCTTGAGGCGTAAATTTTAGCACTCGCAGCCGATAAGGGTTTTGTAATGCGAAGTCATATGCTTGTTCAAGAAACAAACTCACAGCCGAAAGAACGGAATAGGGTAAGGGGCGCATACAAACGCGGATATGAGCATAGAAAGGTGGATTTTCCATCGCCTGTGCTTGATTGCTGAAATCTGCTGCCATCCATTGCACCAAGGTCGCAACGTCCGTCGGATGTGTCATGTGTTAAACCGTATTTTTTGCAACAAAACAGTTCCCCTATTTTAAGGGGTGAGTGACCCGCTTCTATCACCAGCCGAGAATCACCTGCCAACTAGGGGCTATCATCCATTCCAGCGAGAACCCTAACGATGGCAGCGCGATAGCCCCTAGCCTGTTTCTGAGGGCGGGCGCGATCCGGCGAATGCCATCAACGGTTGACCCTTCATGGATGACGTGCTCTAGAGGGGTATAGTTTCGGGCAGGGCAGGTGGCTCTGTCGCAAACCATTTTTGATAAATTTGAGCGTAAGTGCCGTTACTGAGTAAGGTGGTTAGCCCTACGTTAATTTTTTCTAAGTTGGGCGAGTCTTTAGGAGTCGCAATGCCATAGAACTCCTCAGATAGCAGCCCGCCCACTTGTTTGATACCGGATACAGCCCCACTGCGGATCGCATAGTCCGTCACAGGCACATCATTAATTACCGCATCCACCTGACCTTGAGCAAGGGCTTGCAGCGCTTCTGGAGCCTCATTCACTTGCCGAATTTTTGCATCGGGAACGGACAGCGCTTTGGCTTCGCTGGTGGTGCCACGCTGAACGCTAATTCGTCTACCGCGCAAGCTTTCGAGCGAAGTGAGATCTGCATTATCAGCAGCAACCGCAATCCCTAATCCCGATTTGAAGTAAGGACGCGAGAAAGAGACTTTTGCTAAGCGATCTGGGTTGATGGTGATGGCGCTAATCGCTGCGTCAGTTTCTCCGGCATAAAGGCTACGAATCACATCATCAAAAGACATTTCATTAAAGTCAATCAAAAAACCAGCCGTACCGCCGATTGCGTTAATGAGATCAACATCGAATCCGGTCAGCGTGCCGTCTGAAGTTTTCATTTCAAACGGTGGAAAGTCCGGGTCAAGCGCAATTCGCAATACCGAAGCCGTTGGGTTAGAAGTCTGTGCACCAGGGCTGGAAACGATTTGACTGTCGGGCCCTAAGCCACAAGCCGCAATCAGCAACGTCCCCAAAAAGCCGAGCCAGCCAAGCAGCCAACGACGATAAAACTGTGATCGAGTTCGCTGTAACATATATGAGTTTCTTAAACTGTGGCCCCAGAACATACACCAAGATTGAAGCGTTTTGCAACTCGTTTAACCGAACTTTGCACTTAATCGAGTCTAGGAATTCTGGAGCTATTCATCCTGTGCCGTAGCCACCTTCAACGCTGCGTTCCGTTTAGCTCGCTCAATCGGATTCATCGATCGCTCTAGCAAACCAAAAGCGCGCGAGGAAAGTAGGGTCAAAATCAAGTAGATCAGCGCCACTGCGAAATAAATTTCAAAAGCCCGATAGTTGGTTGAAACGATCAACTGTCCGCGACGGAACAACTCTTCAAACCCAATCACCGCTACTAGGCTAGTGTCCTTTAGCAAGCTAATAAACTCATTGCCCAAAGGCGGAATCATACGGCGAAACGCCTGTGGAAAAATCACGTATCGCATGGTTTGCACTGCCCCCAAACCGAGCGACTCTGACGGCTTCGCGCTGTCCCATTTCGATCGATTGAATCGCGCCGCGCACAATTTCGGCGATGTAAGCAGCACTGTTCAGCGTTAGGGCAATCACGGCAGCAGCCCACTGGTTTAAGGAAAAGTTCAGCCCGATTCCTTTCAGCAAGGCAGGCAACCCAAAGTAGATCATAAAAATTTGCACCAGCAGCGGCGTACCGCGAAAGAAATCAATATAGGTCCGGGAAGCAATCCGCAGCGGCGTTGAAACCGAGATGCGGGCAATCCCAATCAGTGAGCCGAAGATCATGCCCAGCAAGACCGTAATTGCGGTGAGTTGCAGAGTGACAACAGCACCGAGGAGGAGGTTGGGCAGAGCGTTGAGGATTGTTTGCATAGGGAGAGGGGGAAGGGGGGAGATGACGAGAGGGGAAAAGAGAAGACGAGGGAGGCAAAAACGGATGTGGAGGCAAAAAACTTGGATGTGGAGGCAAAAACTTGGATGTGCCGCTAGCTTTAAAGATCCCCTAAATTCCGCTTCAAAAGGG
>JAAUQT010000240.1 GCA_012033495.1 Cyanobacteria bacterium RM1_2_2
GACAAAGATAACGGCAAGATGTCCAAAATGGGCTGCAAAAGATTTTGCGAGAAATATCTTGTAGATCACTGGTGTGACTATCAAAATCATGAGCATCAGCATGAAGGTTCCAAATCCAGGTGGTGGTTTTAGGCCCTTTGGCTAAAGTGCGGTCGAAATGACCCGGCTGTGTCCATTTCTCAAAGGATGTAGAAACCGGATTTTTATCGACAACTACTCTGACGGGCTGCCGCTGTTCGGGAGGAGTAATTGTCATGTGATCTCCTTTTACTAGGTTGAATAACTGTTTTGACTGCGTTCGATTCACTGCATGGCAATTGGGAGCTACTCAGCCAACCTATCAGCCAACCTGAGCATCAGATGAGCCGTTCACCCAATCTAGGCTGAAGTTATCCAGGACTTTGAACCCATTCATCCTGCCCAAAGCCAATCTCAGACGGAAAAGTAAAAATCTGCTGATATGGATTTTTACTAACGGCTTGCAATCCTTGATTCACGTGATCAATGCCATCTGCCCAAGTGGGAACCGTTTGATGTTGACTAGACAGCGTTGAGGCATTACTGAAGGTCAGTTGCTCAAAATTAAATGCCGCAACATCAATGCCCAACGCGGCTGACCAGATTCCAGCCACAGGCAGAGCCGCCAACATAAAGTGAACGGTACGTGAGTTGGGAAAGCTAACGCCTCGCCAGAATAGCTTTTGCTGAAATTGCTGAGCCGCCTGGAAAGAGTAGGTTGGCATTTTTTGTCCCAACCGATATCCGGCGTTGCCCGGTTCCGGCGTTCGCAGTAGGGTTGAAGTCACGAGGGAACCATGCACCGCGCAGAACATCGCGCCGCCTAACACCCCGATGACGCCCATTTGATGCAACGGACTCATCAAAATGTTGTGATCGGCTTGAAAGAGCAACATGAAATGAAACGTGCCAGAGATACCCAACGGCATCCCAACCGAGAAACTGCCCTGCCCAACTGGATAGATCAACAGCACCGACATACAGGCTGCCACCGGAGCCGTAAACGCGAGCGAAATCCAGGGACGCATCCCCAGCCGATAACTCAACTCCCATTCCCGATCCTGATAGCAAATAATGCCAATCAGAAAATGCAAAACAATCATCTGATAGGGGCCGCCATTGGCAAGCCATTCCTCAATCGAAGCCGCTTCCCAAATTGGGTAAAAATGTAACCCAATCGCGGCTGAGGTTGGCACTACGGCTGCCGTAATTAGGTTATTGCCACTTAATAATGAGCCAGCGATCATTTCGCCTGTGCCGTTCATGTCTACAGGTGGCGCAAACAGCAATGCAATGATAAACGTAATGGCGGCTGTAGACAGTGTGGGAATCATAAGCACTCCAAACCAGCCAATATAGAACTGATTATCAGTGCTAGTGACCCATTGACAGAACTGTTCCCAAGACGGTAACGATCGAGATTGAGTTTGTCTATATTCTCGATAATATCGTTTGGGATGATGATGTCTAGGATCAGAATGTCTAGGGTAACTATAGCAGACAGAGATTTGATCAGGTCGATCGTTTTCTGAAACAATCGTTCGATCAAACTGGATGGTCATAATTGATAATGCTCCTCTGTGCTAGAAAGCAGAAATTTTCTAATTTTCGGAGTATTTGAACATATGGATAGCGATATCACAACTTTGAAAAGTTGATTTTGCTGTAAAAACAGGGGAATGAATAAAGCCTACTTCTGCTGGTGAACGTTAACAACTAAAAAATTAGGCGAGCAGCATATGCCTGTTTATTTAAACTAAGGTGAACTGCAAAAACCAAATGAGGAGAGCAGCAGAATAAGGAATACCAATCTAAAATCCGGCTTCCGACAATAGACAGGATCTAGCAGAGGCAAGGAACCTCCGTTTTTCGTCATAGATCTGATCTCGTAAATTGGTATGGGAGCAACGGGAGATGCTGATCTCTATTCGTGAGAATAAAAAATAAATCTGAAGAACCGATGAAGAGGCAGAAGCAGTTCAGAAAAAGTTACGATTATTCTTAATCAATTCATTAGATTGATGTGGGTCTATTAATCCAGAATTTCAGCAATTTGGTCGGCTAGCGTCAGCGGATCGTAAGGTTTGGTAATGACGGCAGCAACCTCTAGCTGAAGGTAATGGCGACGATCCGCAGGTTGGGCTTTAGCAGTCAGCAAAATCACCGGAATATTTCGAGTGCTAGGATTCGCCTGCATCTGTTGAAAGGTTGCCAATCCGTCCATGTCTGGCATCATTACGTCCAGTAGCACAACGTCTGGCTGCTCAGCGGCAGCTTTTTCAATGCCCTCTGCGCTGGAGCCAGCGGTTAATACCTCCCAGCCTTTTGCCAGTTCTAGGCAAACCTGCGTCGCTTCTCGAATGTCTGGTTCGTCATCAATGATCAAGATGCGTTTGTTCATGATCTGCTAGCGGTAAAGTGACATAAAAACAGCTTCCCTGTCCGATTTGACTCGTCACCCAAACCTGACCATCGTGCTGCTGAACAATGCCTCGGCAAATCGTTAGCCCTAATCCGGTTCCGCCCTGACTCCGCGAGGTAGACGAGTCAATTTGCTGAAACCGATCAAAGATAGTATCCAGTTTGTCGGCAGGGATGCCAATCCCCTGATCTTGGACGCAGAAGCGAATGTAGGTAAGTGGAACAGATGATTCGGGAGACGAAGAGGCAGAATCAGACAAAAATTCTGCGCTGAGGTGGACGGCGGAGTGGGGCGGAGAGAACTTGATGGCGTTGCTGAGCAGGTTGGTAAAAGTTTGAATGATGCGATCAGGATCAGCCCAGAGATTGGCTGAAAGCGGCGTGACGTTGAGGGTTACTTCAGCTTTTTCAGCCATTGCTCGCATCGTATCAACGGATTGTAGCATCAGGTCTGCGGCATTACAGAGCCGTTTTTCCATCGTTACTTTGCCAAATTTAATTCGTTCAATGTCAAGCACATCGTTGATTAACCGAACTAAACGATTCGTATTCGAGAAAGCAATTTCTAGCATCCGCTGGCTTTTCTCTGGATAGCTATTCAACCATCCGCTTGAAAGCAGCCCTAACGTACTGCGAATTGACGTAAGCGGCGTTCTCAACTCATGGCTAACAATTGAGACAAATTCATCTTTCATTTGCTCCACTTGCTGGCGGAGAGTGATATCTTTGAATAGAACCACTGCGCCGACAATTTTGTTTTGCTCATGGATTGGGCTACTCACATATTCCACTGGAAAGGTAGAACCGTCGCGGTGACAAAACCGATCATCGCTGCGATGCTGCATGACTCCCGTTTGCAGCGTCAGACAGATGGGGTTTTCGGCTAGCAAATAGGGACTGCCGTCTGATTTAGAGTGCTTTAGCAACCCATACATCCACTGTCCAATCAGTTCTTCGACTTCATAGCCTAAAATTCGAGCCGCGGCTGGGTTGGCAAAGGTGATTTTGCCTTGCAGATCTAAGCCATAGATTCCTTCTCCGGCTGAGTTGAGAATGAGTTCATTCTGGTGGCTTAACCGATCCAACAGGGCTTCGGCTTGCTGCCGCTCTGCTATGACGCGCTCTCGTTCGGCAATTTGCCAGCGCAGTTCCTGGTTGGCTTGCTGAAGTTCGTTCGTGCGAGCCAAAACTCGTTGTTCTAACTTGGCATTGAGGGCAGAAATTTTCCGCTCGGCTTGCTTGCGGCGTTGAATATCCTGCTCCAGGTTGCTATTGAGGGTACAAACTTGCTGATATAAGGTGCGCTGGTGAATCGCAACCGCAATCGGGTGGCTCAACGCCTGAGCAAGCTCCAGGTCTGCCTGAGTCCAAGGGTTAGCCTGTCCTTTTTTGAGTTCTCGCCAGGTTTCAAACGACTGTCGGGGGCGCTGTTGTCGCGGATCATTAGCATCGATCCTGCCTGCCCAAATTCGCTCTACGTCAATTTCTTGTCGAAAGATACTTAGATAGCCCAGTGTTTCCTGACGATATTGCAGCCGCACAATTAAAATACCGCGAATCTCAGCTTCTAAGAGCGCCAACACCAAATCAGATGGCATCACAGCGCGGTAGAGGTCAGTCACCGCCCAAACGCAGTCATTGGCTGATTCTTCCAAATCTAGCCAGGTTTGCCAGTGCGGGTGATGCTCAAGCGGCAGGCTGGAGAGCAGCGGATCGGACTGCCAGGTTTCAGGTAGCGCCGGTTGAGCGCCAAGCGTAAAGATTTGAGGCTGATCCGCATGAAGTTTGAGAGATAGCCGCCCCCCGCAGCCCTGTAAGGCCGAAACTGCCTGTTCTAGAGCCGCCTGAAACTGCATTTCGGGCGTGTGCAGCAGGGCAGTCACTCGGTTAATTGTGGCTTCCTGAACTGCACGCTGTCGGGTTTGTTGCAGTAAGTTAGACTGGGCGATGGCAATTGAAACCTGGTCTGCGACTAGCTGCACGACCTGAAGCTCTTGTTCGTCCACCGGACGCGGAACGCTGTGATGAGACACGAGCAGCCCCCACAGGTGTTCACCGTCTAAAATGGGCACGACTAGAGAAGACTGAACCCCCATCGCAGTGAGGTACTCAATATGGCAAGGATCAACCGGCCGAAACTCCAAATCATGGTTGACCTGAGTTCCATCGCCCACCATCGGGCTGACGCCAATCTGCTGCCGTGCAACATCCACAATTGATCGCAGCCGCACTTTTTGAAACAGTTCCCGTGCGGTTTCTGGAATATCTTCGGCTGGAAAGTTGTGTCCTAATAGCGCCGGAAGCCGTTGCTCTCGAATCGATTCTGCAATGACTTCCCCGCTGCCATCGGCTTGAAAGCAGTAAATTTTGACGCGATCGGTGTTGAGAAACGCCCGGACTTCAACAACGGTCGTTGCTAAAATTTCAGATAACTCTAAAGACTGACGAATACGGTGCGTCATGCGATGCAGCAATAGAGCAAAGGAATCTTGTTGCCCCTGCAAGAAGGATGAAGATGAGGACGGAGATGGGTGCTCGAACGGCATGGTGAACAGCAACGACAGAATAAAAGAAGTTAAACAAGAACAGCGTATGGTATGGATGATGGCGTGTGAAGTTGGGAATCAATGATATAAAAAATTGCTTACTTATGTTCTTATTAACGACTGAAGAATTATCCTAGCTGTATTGCTGTCCCCCTTGCACGCTGTAGTTCAGCTAAAACGTGATACACAATATCTATCTGGGTTGCCGACTTGTGGATGAGAGCATTTGCCCCCGCATTCACAGCCTCCTTTAAAGTCGCGGCATCGGTATGAGCCGTTAAAAATAGAATCGGTAGATCGTGCCAGTTGAAGGTGTTTCGCACGGTGCGGCAGAGATCGATGCCGCTGTAGGCAGGCATTTCAATATCCAGGATCAGTAAGTCAGGGACACAAGATTGCAGCGTTTCCCAAAATTGCTGAGCGTTTTCCAGACGATTAATCTGTAAGCCCCAGGGCTCCAAACTAGATTGCAGCATATCGAGCACCTGGGGGTTATCATCAACCATCAAGATTCGTTTCTGAGCAGTTGCACTCGATAATTGTAGATGTTTGACCAAGTTCAACACTTGCTGAGGCAACAATTTGGGCAGCACTGCGTAAACACCTGCCTGGGCAAGTTTAACGCGCAAATCCAAGGAAGCGTGCTCTGTGCAAACGAAAACCAGGGCTGGCGGGGTTTGGTGAGTCATGGTTTTGAGCCAGGAAAGTTGTTGAGTAGAAAGATCCGCCAGTGAAACGTTGAGCAATACTCGATTGAATGGTGGTATCTCTATATCGCTATTGCTTTTAGAAGGCGCTGGATATAACTTCAGGTAAACCTCAAGCTCCTCAATAGCAGACATCTGCACAAACTGATGCGCTGGTAGCTGCTGGAACTGCTCCACCCATGCAGTATCGTCATCAACCAAAATCAGCGCTAAGGGGTGATGAACAGGTAGTGCAGCCGTGGAATTTTGGCAAACAATCGCGTCTAATTCATCGATTTGTTGGGCTAAGGTCTGCCAATCTGCTGCATTCGGGATTTGCTGCGCTCGAAAAAACTGCTCTAGTGCCGAAGCCAAATTCGAGCCGTGGGAACGACTAAATAAACCCAGCGTGCCTGCAAGTTTATGAGCGGCAGTCTGCGCCTGTTGCCATTGCTGATTCGACAGCGGCTGAGACTGTAGCGCCGTGAGCAAATGTTTGAGCAACTGAACCTGTTCACGATTTTGGAAACATATTTGTTCCAAACCGTTTGTAAGGCAACTTGAATTGACTGCTGTTTCAGTGATTGCTCCTGGGGCGAAACAAGATGTGTTGGGAGGGGTGAATGATGAGTTGAAGACTTAGAGGCATGAGAAGTTGAATCCGTCTCAGCCAAACTTTGCTTTAATCGGTAGCCAATGCCATAGACGGTTTCAATAAAATCAGCAGGTGCGCCAACTTGCTTTAATTTCTGCCGCAATCCCTTGATATGCGCTGTGATTGTATCTTCACCGGGCATTTCTTCTACGCCCCAAAGGTGCTCCAGGATGGCGCTGCGCGTAAAAACATGCCGAGGTTTGCGAAGAAATAATTCCAGCAACCGATATTCTTTGGGAGTGAGATGCAGCAACTGATCGCTATACGTAACCTGACAAGATACCGGATCAATCTGAAGCTGGTGCCATTCCAGCAGGGGCACAACCGGAGAACTCCCGCGCCGCAGCAACACCCGCATCCGGGCTAATAATTCTGCTAATTCAAAGGGCTTCACCATGTAGTCATCTGCGCCTGCGTCAAGTCCAATTACCCGATCGGTACTGGAGTTACAGGCAGTGAGCAGCAGAACAGGCGTTTGGTAGTGATATTCGCGGATTTGCCGACACAGAGCGATGCCGTCGAGTTTGGGTAACACAACATCCAACAAAATCAGGTCATAGGCAAACGACTCGATAAATTGCCAACCTAACTCACCATCAACAGCTACATCAACTGCATAGTTTTCTTTTGCCAGAACCGTTTCCAGGGATTTGGCAATACACTCATCGTCTTCAATCAGCAGAACGCGCATGTTTGCCTCTCTCTATCATTCATGGTTCGATAGTTCATCGAGTCATTGATCAAGTCACTGATCGAGTTATCGATCGAGTTATAGAGGTTTAGCTGGGAAGTTAGTAGAGAATCATCAATTCAGTTAAAGCCTCAATAGCTTAAAATTATCGAAGTTATTTATCTTTTGTATCCATAAAGCAACAAATTTTAATTTTTTGAATACTACTTAACTTAAAACTGTACTCTTCTAGACATCTAGTAAACACCTGATTGTTTAGCGCTGTTCTCTAAATCCTCCATTTTGAAGGGCTTTTCCGAACCATTGCGGCTCACACAACAGTTCCAAATGAGTGTGAATTCTCGTAATGTAGGCTCCTAGCCTATGCAGGCAGGATGCCTGCCCTACGTTCACGTTCAAATCGGATTGATGTACCAGTTCTCTATCAGCCTGCATAGAAGAGAGGGGTGTACACACAAGTCGAACGATCCCCCCTAACCCCCCTTACAAAAGGCTACGGTGTACACAGATCTTGCGTAGGAGTCTAAAACCTGGGCTGATCCCCCTAAATCCCCCTTAGAAAGGGGGACTTCAAGCCATTTTGGG
>JAAUQT010000241.1 GCA_012033495.1 Cyanobacteria bacterium RM1_2_2
GTCCTTGTTGCAGGGCGGGCAGTTCAGTATCGCTGCTGATGTTGTTCCAATACTTGCTGTAGCCGTGGAAGACAACGACCTGTCCTTTAGCTTGCCAGCACAGCGGGCCGGATTGCGTCAGGATTTTGGTTTGGCGCACCCGTGCGGGCTGACACTGTGACGCCATTGCCCGCTTCCAAATCAGCACGTATAGCGCAAAGGCATCAGCAGATAGTTCAACGCGCAACTCGGCAGAAGGGCGGTTCAGATCGGTAGGGCGAATCGCTTCGTGGGCTTCCTGTGCGCCTTTGACTTTGCGATGCTGGGTGGTTTTCTTCGGCACATTATCCGGATCGTTGGCTTCGAGCCATGCCCGTGCTTGGGCGCAAAACTCTGGACTGAGGGCAGTGCTGTCGGTTCGCATGTAGGTGATCAGCCCTGCTTCGTAAAGGGACTGTGCTACCCGCATGGTCTGCTCAGGGCTGAAGCGCAACCGGGAGCCTGCTGCCTGCTGGAGGGTTGAAGTCACAAACGGCGGGGGTGGCGTGCGGGTAGAAATCTTGCCCTCAATGCTAACTACCTGATGCGGATGCTGTTGGGCTAACGCGACTAGGCGATCTGCCTCGGCTTCAGTGGTGACGCGCTCTGATTCGCGGGCTTGGGCTTCGTTAGGACTGGTGGCATCATCGGGTGGCTCTGTCTCAGGGTTTGGGTCAGTAGATGTTCTAGTAGAAATTCTCTCTGGTGTTCTCCCAGCAGCAGTATTCTCGATTACCGTATCATGATCGATAGCTACACCTTTGTAGTAGGCGCGAAAGCCTTCAGCATAATCGACGAATACACTCCAATAGTCTTGTGGCACAAACGCCTCAATTTCGCGTTCCCGTTTGCAGATGATGTGTAAAGTGGCGCTCTGCACTCGTCCCATGCTCTTTGCGCCGTTCTGCAACTGCCACAACAGCGGCGAACCCCGGTAGCCCACCAGCTTATCGAGTACGGTGCGACATAGCCCAGAGTGCACCAAGTTCAGGTCAAGCGGACGCGGACGCGCGATGGCGGCTTGCACTGCGGCAGGTGTGATTTCGGTGTAGACCACCCGCTGCGGATTCTTCAGATTCAAGGCTTGCTGAAGATGCCATGCAATTGTTTCGCCTTCTCGGTCGGGGTCAGTGGCCAGCACCACAGTGTTGACTTGCCGCACCGATGCTTTCAGGTTTTGAATGGTTTCGGCTCCGCGAGTTCCGCGTGCCATGAAGCGACAACGCACCGAGTTGCCGTCTAGGTCAAAGCCGAGGGCATCTTCACCGTCGTTGGCTAGCTCGCGGATGTGTCCCATGCTGGCGCGCACGATCCAGTCAGAACCTAGAATCTGACTCAGTTTTTTCACCTTACCCGGACTTTCAACAATCAGCAGTTTAGTAGGCATCGCAATCGGTCATTCGAGGCGCTTGGGCTAGAGCAATTGTACCAATTTGCTGGGCTTACTGCATCCTCTTGTGCTTTTAACTTATTTGAATATAAACATATTTGAATATAAAAGCGATCAGTCGAGTGGATCAAATTGGTTCACAATCGCTGCAACGATTAGCATCGGTGAACCTACCGCTAAACAAATCAGCCATTGGGTGAGATTGAGTGGTGCAGTAGAGAATAGCGTATTCATAACAGTCCATTGACTGAATATGATTTGCAGCATGATCGTACTAATGATTCCGATGCTGAGCGCTTGAGCATCTCGGATTCGTGATCTACTACCTTTCAGCCTATCTACCATGACCCGTCCCATCTGGCTGATACTCAACAGGTAAAAGATCCGTCCTGCGACTAGCGCCTGAATCGCCATCGTTCGAGCTAGATCAATCTCCCCGGTGGATTGTCGTATCCATTCAAAAACTCCAAAAATCAGCACCCAGTTAAACAGCGAAATCACGATAATTCGTTGGAGTAAACGACGAGACAGCAACGGTTCATTTGGTTGGCGCGGCGAGCGTTGCATCACGCGATCAGATTTCGGCTCAAAAGCAAGCGGCACAGTCATGGCAATGGAGTTGACCATGTTCAACCAAAGCACTTGTAGCGCCAAAATCGGCAGTTCTCGCGCCAGCAAAACGCTAATCAGGATGGTCATCGATTCACCACCATTGACAGGCAAAATAAACGCAATTGCCTTGAGCAAATTTTGATAAACCGTGCGTCCTTCTTCAACCGCCGCTTCAATCGAGGCAAAGTTATCATCAGTTAAGATCATATCCGCCGCTTCTTTGGCGACTTCGGTTCCAGCTTGCCCCATTGCGATGCCGATGTCCGCCTGTCTGAGGGCAGGTGCATCATTGACGCCGTCCCCCGTCATTGCTACGACTTCCCCTTTCGCCTGAAGCGCTTCAACCAAGCGCAATTTCTGCTCCGGCGCTACTCTGGCAAACACGACTCCCTCTTCCACAACGGCTGATAATTCTGTATCTCTGATTTGGGTGAGTTCTCGTCCGGTGACTGCCTTCACATCCCCATGCTTTTGAATCCCCATACTGCGGGCAATGGCGGCAGCAGTAGTGGCATGATCGCCCGTAATCATCTTCACCTGCACCCCCGCCGACTGACACGCCTGCACCGCCCGAATTGCTTCGGCTCTGGGTGGATCGATCATGCCTTGTAAACCCAGGAAAACTAACTCAGATGCCAGATCAGAATGGTCGATTGAATCTTGAGTCTGAGGAACCTGCTGTTTAGCAAATGCCAAGACCCGCAATCCTTCTGCTGCCATTTGATCTACGATTTCATGGATTGTTTCAGAATCAACAGAATCCAAATTCCCTGTTGCATCCATTGAGTGTTCGCAGCGTTGCAGGATCGCTTCTACAGAACCTTTCGCATAAATTGTCTTGCCTTCTTGCGTTGGATTATGATGCAGAGTTGCCATGTATTGATGTTCCGATTCAAAAGGAATCACATCGAGTCGAGGCATCGTTTGTTCTAACGTCTCTGCGTCGAGTCCTGCTTTGCGCGCCACCGTAATCAGTGCTCCTTCGGTCGGATCACCCACCACACTCCAAAATCGATCTTTCAGGCTCAGATGAGAGTCATTGCACAACAGCCCAGCCGTCAAACACTCAGAAAGCGCGCTCCTAGAAGATAGGGCTTCAGCTTCCCCCATCCCCCCGATCTCCCCCTCCGGCGCATAGCCACTCCCAGACACCGAATAGTGCTGATTGCCTGCATAAATCGCCTGCACAGTCATTTGGTTCTCGGTGAGGGTTCCGGTTTTATCGGAGCAAATGACCGTCGTGCTCCCCATGGTTTCGACGGCTGGCAGTTTACGCACGATGGCATGGCGTCGGGCCATACGAGAAACGCCAATCGCCAAGGTGATGGTGACAACCGCAGGCAAGCCTTCAGGAATGGCACTCACGGCAAGGGCAATCGCCGCCTCAAACATTTCCACCCAGGATTTGCCATATCCTAAGCCAACGGCAAAGGTCAGAGCCGCCACAGTCAAAATGATGTAGAGCAGCGTGCGGCTAAATTTGTCAAATTTGCGAGTTAAGGGAGTTGAGAGATCGGTTCGTTGTTCGATGAGTTGAGAAATCCGGCCGGTTTCAGTCTGGTCGCCAATCGCCACAATCAGTCCTCGCCCTTGCCCAGCGGTGATAAAGCTCCCTGCATAAGCCATGTTGATCCGTTCGGCTAGGGGTGCATCAGCCGAGACTAATCGCGCCTCTTTCTCCACGGCAACCGACTCCCCCGTTAAGGCAGACTCATTCACCTGAAGATTTCGCACCTGCACCAGGCGCAGATCGGCGGGAACTTTGTCGCCACTTGTAAGCAGCACCAGATCGCCAGGCACAAGTTCGGTGGAAGAGACTTGAACTTTCTGAGCATCGCGCAGCACAGTGGCATCGGTGCGGACTGAGGAAGCCAGAGCTGCAATCGCGCTTTCTGCCTTCGATTCCTGCACGAAGCCAATAATGGCATTGATCACCGTCACGCCCCAGATTACGCCCGCATTCACCCATTCTCCCAGAAAAGCCTTAATCGCTCCAGCCACCAACAGGATGTAGAGCAAAGGCTGATTGAATTGCAGCAGAAACCGCACAATCGGATGAGTGCCGGGTTTGCCCGTCAGTTCATTTGCCCCAAATTGTTCCTGTCGCGCTCTGACTTCTGCGGTGGTCAACCCTTTGCTTAAATCGCTTTGCAATTGTTGAGCGAGTTCTTGCTCCGATAATACATGCCACTGTTGCTCAGAAATGCCTTTTGTTATATCTTTTTGCATCACTGCTACTCCATACTGAGTCATTGGATATCTGAAGCGATTGGACTACAGTTTGCCCTCATCAAATATTTTAAATAAAAGATTTATTTCTGTAAGTTTAGACGGCAAAAGTGATGCAAATATGATTTTGCGATTGAGGATTGCTATAGAAAGAAAAGAATAGCGATCAATCAAACTTGATCAATCGTATCGATTGAGTTCCACAATAGCTGCATCACAAAGTACGAGTTATGAGTCGCAAATTGATAGGATAAGATAGTGGAATAGCAAGGTAATAAAAAGGTGATGGAGTTCGCCTAAACCGCCTCTGGAACTGTCACATACTATCTAATTCCAGAAGGCTAATGACTCCTACTGTTCCGACTTGCTGCGGAAGGGTAGGATGTTTGTGTCTGATCAGACTTCCAACGCAAGTCATGTCGGCATACTCACTTACCTGAATGACGTGATGTTGGAAAGTATTCTTTGGATTTTGCTGGCTGGCTTTTTTATGGGTCAAGTTGCCCGTCGTCTCAAAGTTCCTGCCCTTGTGGGAATGGTGTTGGTGGGCATTGGGCTAGGGCCGCAAGTCTGGAATGTGATCAGTCCTGGAATGCTGGAAGCAGCAGATTCACTGCGAATCATTGCTGTTGTAGTGATTCTGATGAAGGCAGGGCTAGGACTTGACCGCGACAAACTGAAGCAGCAAGGAACAGTTGCATTACGGTTAGGATTTTTGCCTGCCACCTGCGAAGCCATCGCCATCGCCATCGCCGCCGTTGCCATCTTTCAATTCGACTTCCCAACGGGGCTATTGCTGGGCTGCATCATTGGTGCAGAGTCTCCTGCCGTAATTGTGCCGGGAATGCTGCGATTGAAGAGTTTGGGCTGGGGCGTGACCAAAGGCATTCCTGATGCCATCTTAACCGGAAGTGCATTATCAGATGTACTGTTACTGCTGGTGTTTAGCCTATTGCTGGCGTTTCTTTCACAGAATATGAGCGCAGGCATTACTTTCCCAGGCGGATTTTCGTTAACGGCTTTACAGCTTCTGCCACTCCAACTAATTCTGCAAATTGTTTTGGGTGTTGCGCTTGGTGCATATACTGCACGGACTCTAGTGATATTACTAGCCGAACAAAATTGGACGCAAAACACCATTCAAGATACTTTAGTTGCTGCTGGCTTTGCGCTGCTGCTGGTGGTGTTCGCTGAAAATATGCCAATTTTCTCTGGGTATCTCGCCGTGATGTCGCTAGGATTTTCTTAATTGAATTCGATGCACCCTTAGCGCGACGATTACGCAGCGGCTTCGATGGTTTATGGATTGTGGCGGAAATTTTTCTGTTTGTTCTGCTAGGAGCCAGCATTCAATTAAACGTACTCGGCAACGTTCTGCTGCCGGGACTATTAATTTTGGGCATTGGGACGCTGATGGGACGCTCGATCGGCTGGTATCTGTCCACTTTAGGCAGCAATTGGAACAGGCGAGAACGGTTGTTTTTACTGCCAGGAAATTCGGCTAAGGCAACGGTTCAAGCGGCGATTGGCGCAATTCCACTGGCGCAGGGGATTGAAGGCGGCGAAACGATTTTGGCAATGGCAGCGCTTTCTATTCTGGTGACGGCTCCACTGGGAGCTTGGGCAATCCCAACTTTTGCGCCTAAGTTACTAGAGCAGGGTGAGGTTGATCCAACGAAAGTTGCAGTTGCGCGGCGCGTTGTAATTTTGGCGGCTGTAGATACTTCTGCTCTCGCTAACGATGTCTTGACGAAGGCGGCTGAACTGGCTCGTCGTAGTGATGGGCAAGTGATTGTTCTGCATGTGATCCGAACGGTTGATGTTGAAGGAGTCAAGCAATTGCAGCAAAAAACTCAGGCCCTTTTGGCAGACATTCGCTATCGGTTTATCACGTTGGAAGGTTCAGTTTCCGAGGTAATTGTGCGTACAGCGCAAGACTATAAAGTGAGTGAAATTGTTATTGGTAAACGAGGACATCAACCGCTCAATGAAGTGTTAGTCGGTTCGGTTTCACGAGCGGTATTAGAATCGAGTTCCCTCCCGGTGATTGTTGTCGAAAATGGCGTTGCTGAGTAAAAAAATGAAGCTGGAAGATCCTCGGCTTCTCCATCTACTTCTGACTAGGTTGAGTCACGTAATCAAACAGCATAGTGGTCATGTAGCGCTCAGTCCATTCGCTGCCAAAAGATTTTTCTAGAACTCGCCGCGTTTTATCATTCTGCTGCTGCTTGGTGCAGTAATACTGCTGCCCCGCTAAAACGCCCTCAATCGCGTGCTGGGACGTGAGGGGCGGTTCTGTGCTGGCAATTTGACAATGAACCGTCAGGAATTGTTGCACTCGCATCAGAAAATGGTCTTCTTCTTCAGGGGTTGCCGGACGAACAAACAGACAAAATTCTGAAAAAATATCTCCCCAATCTGGTAAGGCGCGACGCTGGGAAAAGGATGGCTCCGGTAGGATAGACAGCGCTTCTCGGTAACGGTCTGGCAGCGAGCGAGCAGCATTGACCGGAGACACCGGAGATAAGTCAGCGATTGCGGCGCTAATTGCCCCGCGTCCCCCCACGAGATCGGCTCCAAAAATCGGCAGGGCATACTCAGGCTTGGGGAACATCACGCAATGCAAAATATCTAACCCATTCCCAACTTGAGCCAGTTCTAAATGAAGTTTACGAAATTGAGGAGTTTGATAGCAGTGGTTTTCAATCACCAGTTTTTCGCCTTCTAAGCAGCCCTCAATGTACCCTAAGTCCTCTGGAACGCGGTAGGGAGATAAATCTAGGTGTTCCCGCCAAACTTCTTCAATGCAATTTGCAAGGCGACAGATGAGCGGGTGCTGTTGGCTTCTTAACGACATTTCTGTAGATTTCGACATGGGTTTCTTCTGAGTATAAACTGTGGTGACGCAGGTCATCGCATCAACTTTGCTTGTACTGAAATCCATCTCGCAGTAGAGAGGTTTCACACCATAGCCTGTCTTTGGGTAGAGAGACGCTGACTCGATTCAAGTTAGCCTAGCGACAGGTATGTGTTGCTGCAAAAATGAGATTAAAGCATGGGCTAATCTGTCAAATTTAAGAGGGTGTTTGAAAGGTTCTTTTGTTGGGATTAAAGCGATCTCGATCTCCCTAAATTCCCCTTCTCAAGGGGAACTTAAAGCCCAGAATCTTCCCTTTTTAATGGCTACCGTGTACACACCCGTTGAGATAGCTTCGTTGTAGACTCTTTCGCCTCCTGAATCCCTCACTCTGGGGGACTTCTCCGAGCCGATTGTGTCTTCAAAGTCCCTCACGGGTGGAGGATTTAG
>JAAUQT010000017.1 GCA_012033495.1 Cyanobacteria bacterium RM1_2_2
GGAGTTCGTCGAGCGGGTAATGGGGTGAGCCTCCGGTTAAGCCGACATCGGTGATGGTTGGGAAAGCAGCTCATCGGCTCATGAAATGGCAGCCGAAACAACTGATCGCACTGCCCAAACCGCTCGGCAATCCAGTTGGCAATTTCGTCAAACTCGCCGCCCCAGTCCCGATAGATAAAATCCCAGCCAAAGTTGCTGATCATCCAGCAGGGCACTTCGGCAGCGCGGGCAATGGTAGCGGCAAGGGGCGGAATGTCGGCAAGTACCAAGCTCATGCGATTTTGCTGAATAAAATTAGCTTCTCCGGTAACAAGATGCTTTTCCTGCGATCGAAGCTGGTTCAGTTTTTCTAGCGTTGCCGCCCGATCCATCACGAGGCTGTCTTGCTGAATCACGCCAACATCGAGTACGGCATGACGATGAATAAAATCTTGCTGCAAATAAGAGTCGAGCAGCCACCGAGGAGAAGTTGTCGCTAAGGCAACCAGCACTTCTGGACAAAGCCGCTGAATTTCGGCCACAACCGATGCCATCCGGGTGGCATGACCGAAACCGTGATTGGTGATGGCGACGTAGAGAAAAGGTTGCGGCATGGCAATCAAAATGGCAATCAAATAGGCGCTGTTTCTCTATCCTTCCATGAAAAAACCCCCAGCAAAACGCCGGGGGCAAAATAATCAGGGTGCATCTACCACTTCTTTATACCAGGGTTGCTTGACTTGATCAGGATATTTAGTGATTCTCCATACAAAAACTCGTCGAGTAACATCGCCTAAAGCAGTTTTAGTACCCCAAGATACCTGCTAGAAGTCGTCGTCCCAAGGCGTTCTGGGGTCGTTGCTGCGTGGAAATGACCAAGTGACTGGCTCTTTGTCGGGGCAGGAGTCTGAACCGTCTACGACGCCGTAGGGATGCATCGCACACACCAGCAGATTGCCGTTATACGCCTGCCCGTGGTAATGCCGACAGCCCATGCAAACCGGATGCTGGTTCAGCCAAGGCTCAACCGTATGGGTGACAGGCTCAACGGCTCGATCAAGTGTGGCTTCGATGCCTAACACAGCTTGCAGAAGCGGATCAACCCACTGCATCAGTTCTTCATCCCACTGCGCCAATTTGGGAGCCACTAGGTGATCAATCTCTTCCAAAGAATGTTCGACTTCCTGAGCCACTTCCTCAGAGAAATTGAGCAGCGAATCGGCTGCCTCACTTAAGTCTCGCCCAACTTCTTCAAATAGCTGATTAATCTCTTGTGCAATCGTTTCAAACATCTTGCCCCATTCCTGTTGCCAGCTTTCCATAATTACTTCACTTAAGGCATTACTTCAAGTTAAAGTTTGTCTGCCTACGCTTCAAGGCTCAGCCCATTGATCTCAAAACACATGCCAAAACACAGCCTATTCCCGCCGAAGCTGCCGCAATTCTTCTTGCAGTTTAGCGATCTGCTGCCGCAAATCATCGACTGGCTGGGTTGAGGCGGGGTCTGGTTCATCTTCCACCAAAATTTCAATGCGGCGAGGGGCGGTTGAGCGAGCTTCTTCAGCTTCAGAGGCAGAGGTTTGCTGGGCCCGGCTCACCATTTCATCAACCATCCGTTTAGCGTCTTCTGCGGTCATCTCGCCTCGCGCCACCATTTCGTCGGCTAGCTTTTGGGCTTGACCTCGCAGTTCGGTTAGAGTAGTTCCCGCTTTTTCGGCTGCATAAGAAGCCGCACCAACCCCTAAATAAAATGCCTTTTGTACTAAATCTCCAAAACCTGGCATCGCTCCTTCCACTCCTTTTCGCGGTGAGGGTATGCTTCTAGGATAGGAGGAAACACTCAAAAATGCCTATTGGTAAAGCGTCTCCTAAATTCTTGCTGAGGAGATTGCGAGCTTAGCCGCTAACCAAAAGACCCGGAGATCACGCCTGTTCCAAGCATCCCGTATTGCTGCTACCTTCCGGTCCTGACAAGATTTGGGCGTTGTAACCGCATGAGTCCGAGTCGTCTTTAGCATAGCACATCAGAGAATAACCGTTGGGCAATGTAGAGAGTGAGCCGCTAACCGTCTTTTTGGATGACTCTCTTCTTAAGCCCCTCTTTTGGATGCCTCTGGCGACTGTTGACAACTTTACGAACACCTCCGGCAATCTTTCGTAAAGTTTCTCACTCAATTGTTATCGATAAATATTAAAAAAATTAAAAACTCCTCGACCAGGAGGTAGACGGCAAAGCCGCCAAAAAACAGCCATTTTGTTCCTCAGGATGCATTTGTAAATCAAATTCAACCAGTATTCTAGAGCTACACCTGAGAAGTTAGCAGATGCATGTTGAGCTTTAAAGAACATGACAGAAGCATTAACAAATGTTACAATTTTGAGAAAATCATGGTTGCAATCTCAGTTAAGTCTGAGCCAGCGCTTCAAAAAACTTTAGAAAGCGGATGGCGATTGCCAAGCCAGGGATTAATGGAGCGCTACGCCTGCTTTTGGATTGCTGGTGTAAGTTGTGACCTTTTAGTGGGTAAGCATTGATCTGACGTGTATTTGCCTTACGCAGATGCATGATGTGTAGAGAGCTTGATATGGCTCAAGTAGATGCTAACCGCTACATACGCAATGCTTCGTTTTGATCGGAAGTCATCTCTGGTGATGGGTTTAAATTTGGTCATCTGTTTGTAAAGCTACTTGGGTTTGACGAAAGGTTTCACAACGAATTGGCAATCTCCAACCCGCCAACGTTACCCCTTTTCAAAATAGTACAAATGTCCTAGACTTCTCTTCTTATACTTTTGGATCTGGCGCTATGAATACGACTTCTACCTCTGCTGACATGGTTCGTGCATATCTAAGAGAAATTGGTCGAGTGCCGCTGTTGACTCACGAGCAAGAAATTCTCTTTGGTAAGCAAGTGCAGCGTTTAAGTGCGTTGTATGAGCTTAAAGAAGGGTTAGCTTCTAAAACCGGAAGTGACCCTAGCTTGGAAGAGTGGGCTGAGCAGTCTAACTTATCTGTGATGGAACTGCGACAGGCAATTACCGAAGGGGAATATGCCAAACGCAAGATGGTAGAAGCAAATTTGCGCTTAGTGGTGTCTGTTGCCAAGAAGTACATCAAGCGCAATGTTGACCTATTGGATCTGATCCAAGAAGGCACTATCGGAATGCAGCGAGGGGTCGAGAAGTTTGACCCCACAAAAGGCTACCGATTTTCTACCTATGCTTATTGGTGGATTCGTCAAGCGATTACGCGAGCTATTGCCGAGAAAGGTCGTACAATCCGGTTGCCAATTCACATTACTGAGAAACTCAACAAGATTAAGAAAGCTCAGCGTCAGTTGGCTCAACAGCTAGGGCGAGCAGCAACGGCCGCAGAGCTAGCCGCAGAGCTAGATTTGACCGCCAAGCAGGTACGAGAATACTTAGAGCGGGCCCGTCAGCCGCTTTCCTTAGATTTGAGGGTAGGTGACAATCAGGATACTGAATTGGGCGAGCTGTTAGAGGACACTGGCCCATCGCCAGAGGACTTCGCTGCTCAGTCTGCCCTCAGAACGGAATTAGATCAGCTTATGTCTGATTTGACGCCTCAGCAGCGAGAAGTGCTTTCGCTACGGTTTGGTTTAGAGGATGGGCAATCGCTTACATTGGCAAAGATTGGGGATCGGCTGAACATTAGCCGTGAGCGAGTTCGCCAAATCGAACGAGAAGCATTAACCAAACTCCGCAAACGGCGAGCCGATATTCGAGAGTACTTAGCAAGCTAGACAAGCATTACAGGTTGTTGCAATCTGCTCTTTCAAGTTTGCTGCCAGTAACGCTAGTTTGAAACTTAGAATCACAGCTTTGAGCAGGAGTGCTAGCTTAAGCGTTCAGCCACTTGTTATCAAGGCCTGGTAAACGTGCGCAGTGTGAAATTGTGGTTCTTGCCTGAAGGGTTTTTCTCTGAGGGGATCTGCTGCGGTTAAGGGGTTTGCCACGCAATCGCGTAACTATGTGGCTATGACTTGACCGAAGCTGGAGATGTGAAGCTGAGTGTAAGTAGAAGAACCCAATTAGACTGACTTAAAATTCGGGTTTCGGCTCCGCTTAACCCACTGTTTTATGGCGCTCAACCCACTGTTTTATGGCGCTCAACCCACTGTTTTATGGCGCTCAACCCATCGAACGCTGAAGGTTGGCGCGTTGAGCGGAGCCGAAACGCATCATTTTGTCTATTTACTTTAGTATTGCTGCCTCGACAAGTTGCGATTCTTTACAGGATTCTGATGAGTTCTTAATTTTTTATAGAGAGAAATGAGCAGCTTTGGTCAAACTCCTAGTCAGAAAAGTTCATGGTTTCCGTAAAGTTTCTAATTTATTGCATGAATTGATACTTTCATTTTTAGGTAAAGTAGTTCTCAGTACACTTAAACTCAAGTCGTAGAACATGATCAGCGTATCCAGGGGGCTATTACTTTGCAAACTCCTGGAATAGAAGTTAAGAGACGATAAACTTTATGTGTTAAAAGTGACACACCTTTTCGGGCAGAGTACGGTAGGAGATGTGTGTTTATGGGTTGCTCAGAGGCAGCATTGCTTAGAGCTAGTGGGTGTCTATCAAAGTGCTTTTGCAAAGTGCTTTCGTAAGTTGCGCGTGCGGCTTCTAGGGTTGGTGAGATAGCAGGTCAACTCCTCCCCGACTTTTTCACGAGAACAGATCTACCGTCATAGGGTGGGATGCTTCTAGGCTTGGGATAACTCTAGATTTGCTTCAGCAAAATTTTTGACTTCTTTTGCGGAAATTTTCTAATCAGAACTGTTGAAAACTTGAAGAATGCTCACGCCCAGCTGATATTAAATGCATAATTGCTACCAGATGCACGATATTGATATCGTCGAAGGTATCTTGTCTCCACCCTAGAGTTTGTTGTTTTATTTTAGTGAGCCGCAGATTTAGGGTTATGGGTACATCTTGTCTCACCTACAGCATTATTTAGTGTTACTGCCGTTATGTTTGGAGACAAATTGACAGCGAATCAGCCGCTTAAGCCTTCAGGTCAGATAACCCAATCGCGACGTAATCTTCCCAAAGCTCAGGAGGCAATCTATGAGTTTTTGCTGGAGATTGTGAAGAATTGGTCGCCCGATGAGGTGTTGAAGGAATTCAAGCATCTATTCATTCATCACTCAGATACGGTTAGCTCTAGCACGCTTCCCTACCTCTATGAAATTGTTTTTGCTAATCAAGAGCAGGAGTTTAAAAATACGCTGAAACGAGCGTGCTACATCCTGATCAACAACTGGGACATCACCCGAAATCATGAATCCATCCAGAAGCTGATTCACCTGTTTGCTGATCCAATCTTGTATAAGCACACCATCTCGCCGACCTTGAAACGATTGAGAGAATGGTTGCGAAACTTTATTGCCAGCACAGATTTTCAAGAACTGAAACTGTTTGCAGCCCGCTATGACGAGCGCAGCAGAGTTCATTGGAGTCAGCGCTATGCCTCCTATTTGTTAGTCCCGCAATACATCAATTTAGAAAATCCGGTTGAACAACGGCAAGCAGCTAGAAATTTATCGAAAAAGCTGAAGGACAAGTTTAAGTTTGATTTGGCAATGTATACGGCACTCTCTCAAAACATCCCGTCTGCTGAGAGGAAACTGGACAATCCAACTAGCTTGGGCGATGAAGTTTTACGCTTAATCAAGCGAATCGTAGCCAAACGCGGCTTTTTTAGCTATCCCAACATTGCTCATATTTTTCTGAACCAGACCCAAAATTTAACCTATCGTTCCTTTAAGCAAAGCCTACTGGAATACTTGATCTTTTCTGTAGAGCAGAATGAGTTTTCTGAAACTTTAAAGCACCAACTTTCTGAAAAGTTGCGGACGCTATACACCGATCACGACAATAAAACGGTTAACAATGCGCTGATCTTGCGAACCGTCAATCGCGTGATTGAGTACCTGACAACTGAAAACCATCAGGAGCCTTCTTCCCTATTTGTATTGTTGCTATCTCAGGGAAACTCGCTGACTTTGGTGATTGTGTTGCTGAAAATTATTCTGATCTGCCGCCATGCTCGAACGCAGCTAGAAGCACGGATCGCTGATTTGATTCGCTACTATGCCAACTATTCTGAAGACGAGTGTCAGTGGGTCGTCAATTTCTTTGAAATGTTTCGGATTATTACCGCAATTTACACTGAAAACATTGAATATAATTTAGTCAATATGAATGAGTCGCGCACTCAATCAGAGCTAGAAGCCTACCGAATTTTTTCTCAGCTTAAGAAGCGGGTGAACCCAGAACAAGAGCCAGATATTCTAGAAGTTAAGGCTATGGAAGGCACTCTCAGTTTGCCGCTTGAGGAAATTTCATCAGGTGAGTAAGTGAGGGAAACGATTAGAAAAGCTCTTGAGAAAAGCCATTTAGGTGCCATCTGCTCAAATTCACGATCTCGCAACTGAACTGCCATACACTCGTCATATGATCCCGATAGAGTAAAGGCATGGATACCAGATCCGTTCGCTGGATAGAGGTGAACATTCTAGTATTTCTTCAAAAACATCCAGCAAATGGTTTTGCTTTAGCCCCATTTTGAGATTGCTTAATCGGCTCAGGCAATGCATGTGCTGTTTTAGATTGAGCTACTATTCTTTTACGCCAGGTACTTTTCAACGCCATGAATCACCAAGACGCAAACGATCGTTCTACTGCTAATCGCCCCCATTCGTCGCGCTCTAACTATCTCAGTCGAGGGTTTAATCGCTTCACTCGCACGAGCTTGGGTCGTTCGCTGGGGCTAATGCTTCTGGGTGCTGGGGTTGCAACCGCAGGTTCCTATTTCGTTTGGCAGCCTGGTTCCTTGCGTTCGCAGCAGACCGCTACCCCTGTTGTAGCCACTAGCCCTCAGTCGGGTATATCGTCTTTGATTGCTCAAATTCCGCCCGCAGCAGCGACTAACCCAAACTTCGTGACCAACGTGGTGAAGCAGGTTGGGCCGGCCGTCGTCAGGATTGATGCTTCTCGGACGGTGACAAGCAACCGCCGAATGCCAGAAGGATTCAACGATCCTTTCTTCCGCGAGTTTTTTGGCGAGCGCTCTCCTATGCAGCCTCAACAGTCTGAACGAACTGAGCGAGGCTTAGGATCTGGGTTTATCACGAGCAGCGATGGGCATATTGTCACCAACTCTCATGTGGTTGATGGGGCAGACACTGTTGAAGTGACGCTGAAGGACGGACGCAAACTACAAGGCCGGGTTTTGGGAACTGATCCGGTTACAGACATTGCCGTTGTCAAGATCGAGGCTAACAATCTACCAACTGTAAAACTGAGCGATTCAGAGCAGATTCAGCCCGGAGAATGGGCGATTGCCATCGGCAACCCGCTCGGACTAGACAACACCGTCACTGTGGGCATCATCAGCGCAACAGGGCGTTCTAGCGGCGATGCGGGCATTCCTGATAAGCGGGTCAACTACATTCAAACGGATGCGGCGATCAATCCAGGCAACTCAGGTGGGCCGCTGCTGAATGAACGCGGTGAGGTCATTGGCGTGAACACCGCAATTCGGGCAGATGCGCAAGGGATTGGTTTTGCGATTCCGAGTAACACCGTGCAGCGAATTGCTCAGCAACTGACAACCAACGGCAAAGCTGAACACGCTTATCTCGGCGTGCAAATGACGACGCTGACGCCCGATGTGAAGCAAGAAATCAACGCGAACCCCAACGCCCCCATCAGCGTTAGTGAAGAGCAAGGCGTTTTAGTGATCCAAGTAATGGAAGGTTCTCCGGCAGCGAGAGCAGGCATCCGGGCTGGCGATGTTGTGGTGCGAGTCAATGGTCAGGATGTGGCAAAAGCAGATGACTTACAAAGAATCGTGGAATCTCTCCAGGTGGGTAACAACTTACAGCTTGACATTAAGCGGAATGGACAAAGTCAAAGCGTTGCAGTTCAGGCAGGGGTTTATCCAGCGAATCAACTGTAAGAGGTGTGAATCTGGCGCATTTGCTCTTAGATATGCCTACCGACTTAATGTAAGTTTGGGAGAAGCTATGGAGGTAAAGTTTCTGACCAAAGGCGACCTGATGAAGGCGATCTGGTGAAACTGTGTGCCTTCGGTGCAAGTTCAGGCGACCGGTGGATGGGTAAACCTTTCTATTCATCCACTCATCATTTCCCAATCAATCTCTGTTTTCCGATTAAAAGCCGATTACAAGGCTGATTAGACAGTAGGGCTGAGCGCGGGCTAACCTATTTGGCGATTCACCTTCAGATCTGCCATACTCAGGGCAAATTGGAAGGACAAGTTTCACCGCTCGCAATCAACGGCAATGGCTGATCAGATCTTAAGAGTTATACAGGATACCGTCTTTAAGCTGCGCCCGGAACAGGCATCAATACTTGCTCCTCAAGAACAGTATGCTGTCTTAGCCGGAACTACTTTTAGATTGCAATCCTATGCCTATGCGGATATTTCTGGCTCGTTTCAAGGGCACATCAAATTTGCGCTCAAAGACACCAATATTCGAGGGCTAAACACCTGGTTTGTTTATAGTCTTCATGCCCAGGTTGAGCAGGATGGGCGAGTGGTTTACCCGCTGGAAGATCAGATTTCTCTGCCAATTTTGCGGATCACCCGCGACACGATTTTGAAGCGGCGTCCGGTGCAGTCTTCCATGCTGCCTGCTGAGGAAACCTACGCCATTCAGTCGGGAACCAGCATTGAGCTTCAGTCCTTTGCCTATGCAGACACGCAGGGTGACTTCAGCAGCCATATTAAATTTGCGATTCGCTTTCGCAAAGATTTCGTTCGCGGTCTCAGCGCTTGGTTTGTCTATGACCAACATGCTTACGTTGAGTATGATGGCAGGGTTATCTATCCGCCAGAAGATCCCAACACGCCGTTACTGCGCGTCAAGCAATCCACTTACTTCAAACGGTCTCCAGTTCAATCCTCTCAACTTTCTGACAGTGAAAAATATCTGGCTGCCGCAGGCACAGTTTGGAGGCTACACTCCTACGCCTATGCAGACGCGCAGGGCAGTTTTAATAATCACATTAAGTTTGCATTGAAGTACGAAAAAGATTTCATCTACCAACTCAGCACTTGGTATGTGTTTGATAGACACGCGCAGGTGGAGCGGAATGGCGCTGTGGTTTATCCGTTGCCTACTCCGACACCAACCCCTAACCCATCTCCGACCCCAACGCCCAGACCTCCGGTTTATCAAGGCACGCCGTTCAAGTTGCCTGGCTACACGAGCACCTTTTACACCGATCAGCCGATTATTCCGGGCGGCAGTTTCACTTGGGGAGAAGCCACCAAAGATGCAACCCGGATTCCAGCAACCGTCACCATTGTGAATAACATCATTGCTTTAGCGCGAGAATTGCAGAAAGCGAGAAACCAGATTGGCGTACCTTTTATTGTCAACTCCTGGTATCGTCCGCCTGCCATCAACGCAGCCGTGGGGGGTGTTCCAAATAGCCAGCATCTCACAGGCAAAGCCGTCGATGTGCAGGTTCCGGGCTATAGCGGCAGGCGAGTTGCCAATGCGGTGATGCTATCGTGGTCGGGAGGTGTTGGCATTTATAGCTCAATCCCCGATATTGTCCACTTAGATATTGGGCCAAAACGCACCTGGGGGTTTTAAGATGAGGGCTAAGTTGATCCGGTGGCGATGTCGATAGGCACTTTTTCTGGTTTTCTTGACTAGAAGAAGGCAATTTTGTGATCGTGACTGTGAACTTGCGCTGAATTTGCCAAACCCATGACATTAGAGCTTTACAACACCCTAACTCGCCGTAAACAGCCGTTTGAGCCGCTCGAAGCAGGTAAAATTTCGATCTACTGCTGCGGGGTGACGGTCTACGATTACTGCCATTTGGGGCACGGTCGCGCCTACATTGTTTGGGATACGGTGCGGCGATATTTGATGTGGCGTGGCTTTGAGGTGCGCTATGTACAAAACTTTACCGACATTGACGACAAAATTCTCAACCGCGCTAAAGCCGAAGGCAGCACGATGCAGGAAGTCTCAGAGCGCTTTATTCAGGCATACTTTGAGGACATGGAGCGGCTAAACATTCTGAAAGCAGACGACTATCCGCGCGCCACCCACACCCTAGACGGGATCACGCGCCTGATCCACGAGCTAGAGCAAAAGCAAATGGCTTACGCGGCGGGTGGTGATGTTTACTTCGCGGTGCGCCATGATCAGGATTACGGCAAGCTGTCTGGCCGCAGGTTGGATGATATGCAGGCAGGCGCCAGCGGTCGAGTGGAGGCTGATCCTGATGGGCCGAAGAAAAAAGATCCGTTTGATTTTGCCCTCTGGAAAGCCGCTAAACCGGGGGAACCGGCCTGGGAGTCACCGTGGGGATCGGGTCGGCCAGGCTGGCATATTGAATGTTCGGCAATGGTGCGGGATCGGTTTGGCGACACGATCGACATTCATGTGGGTGGCGCAGATTTGATCTTTCCGCATCACGAAAACGAAATCGCCCAGTCAGAGTCAGCTACCGGAAAGCCGCTAGCCAACTACTGGATGCACAACGGCATGGTGAACGTAGATGGCGAAAAGATGTCGAAATCGCTTGGCAACTTTACAACGATTCGGCAGTTGCTCGACGCGCCCAACGCTCCTGACCCGATGGCGATCCGGCTGTTTGTGCTGCAAGGGCACTACCGCAAGCCGATTGATTTTACTGCCGAATCGATTCTGTCAGCCAAAAATAGCTGGGAGAGGCTGAAAGAAGGCTTGCTGTTTGGCTACAAGTTTGGGCAGCAGTTGGGCTGGACGGATACATCTGACGCTTCCTTTGGCAACCCGGCAGCGATGCGAATTCCAGCAGAGAGCGAAGCGGTGCAAAGATTTCAAACGGCAATGGATGATGACATTAACTCTCCGGGCGCACTGGCTGCTTTATTTGAACTGGCCAAAGACTTGCGGCGTGAAGGCAACATCATCACCCATGAAGGCAAAACAAACGCCGATCCGCAAATGCTGCGGCAGCAATGGCAAACGCTGGTGGTGTTGGCTCAGGTGCTGGGGCTGGAAGCAAAACCGCAACCAGAAGCCGCCTCTGAACTTAGCGATGCCGAAATTGAACGCCAGATCGAACAGCGTCGAACCGCCAAAGCCGCCAAAAACTTTGCCGAATCCGACCGCATTCGAGATCAGTTGAAAGCCGCCGGAATCGTGTTAATCGACAAACCAGGCGGCATCACTGAATGGCATCGCGGTTAATTTGCTGGGTAGAGCTTGGGTAGAGCCAAAGAGCTAACGAACTGGGCCGTTGTAGTCGATGTTAATCGTCCAGTCGTTGGTGTCAACACTCACGACACTTTCCACCGTTGGATTCGTATAGCCGGGTCGTCCGCCCATAAAAGTAAACGTGTAAGTGCCGTCACCGTTATCCACATAGGGTGAGGTTTCGCTGGGGCCGTGCATTGATGCATCAGCTTGATATACCGACAGTCCACCGTTTTCGCGCTCGGCTGCCATGCGGGCCAGATTTTTAGCGCGGTTGAGTTGAATTGAACTTTCCAGCAATTGCCGAATTCGCTCCTCGCGGCGCTGCGCCGAAGTCAGCGAGTCTGAAGGCGGGGAGTTGGTGGTCTGAGCTAAGGTTTGAGCTAAGACTGGCGTTGCGGTGGCAGTCAAAAGCAGAGCAATCGTGCTCAAGATGGATAGGTTTTTCATGACTATGAGGTTGTAAAAATAACTAAATTAGATGACGCACTTTGCGATTTACAGTTCCAACTTAACTAGCAATTTGAATCTCGGCTAACGTTTCGATGTAGCACCGATAGGACTCTTCGCCAAAGCAAACAAACACAACCTGTTCAATGGCTGGATGGCTCGTCAAAAATTGGCTCACTTCTGTCATGGCGATATGCGTCGCCCGCTCCAGCGGAAACTCATACACCCCCGTACTGATTGCCGGAAACGCCACCGACCGCAGGTGATGCTGTTCTGCTAGCAGGAGGCTATTGCGATAGCAGCGGGCGAGTAGCTGCTCCTCCTGCTGGTCGCCGCCTCGCCAAATTGGGCCAACTGTATGGATCACCCACGATGCAGGTAGCTTGTAACCCAGCGTGATTTTGGCTTCCCCCGTCGGACAGCCCCCTAACTGACGGCAGGCTTCGAGCAGTCGTGTTCCGGCAGCCCGATGGATCGCCCCATCAACGCCACCCCCACCTAACAGGGAAGTGCTAGCTGCATTCACAATTGCATCGACTCGCTGGCGGGTAATGTCTCCCCGAATCACGGTCATCTTGCGCAAGATGTCATAGGGCGAAGCAGAAGGCGAAGGTTGGATCATGGGAGTCCTTAAGCAGGTTATTTTTGCGATTCTGAAATTCTCACCCCAATGATCGGCGCATTAAACCGATAAGTTTGCCCTTCCAACTCTAGCGGTGTTCCTACCTTTATTTTGCTCCCTGCAATCACTGCGCCATCTGCTAAGACCTGAGCCTCACCGCCCAGAGTAATCATCATATCAACTGTATAATTTAGCTCTGGACGCGGATCAGGCATCGGCTTCACCGAACCGTCCGGCTGCGGCACAGCCACCGAACGAGGCAATTGCTTTACTGCCAGAATATCAACCTCGCCAGCAGGCTGATTACGAATAATAATATTTGTTTTCTTTTGCTGCTCTAACTGACTGACAAAAGCTTGCGGGTCGCCCACCGTCAAACCTCGCACAATCACATCCATTTCGACGGGTTTATTGGTTGTGCCAATTTGCGCCACAGAAGACCCCGAACCGCCTGGCAGCAAAAACAAACCCGCCACCACCATCAGCAGAATCAACCCGGCTCCAACGTCGAGAAGGCTGATTTTACCGAACAACCGACCTTTGGAATCTAGAATTGCCATACCGCAGCGTCCCCGGAATTGATGCAGAGATAAGTTTCAGATAGCACTGTACCAGATTTTGACAAGAGCAGAACGGGAACACTTGATCCTAAGATCACACCTTAGAGAGAGCGACACTGGAGCAATGGTTGATTTGAGCCAAAGCGAATGCAAGCTAAGATCAACATCATGATTTGCAACAAATCGATTCACCGTGTCGTCTTTTTAGGTGAGGAGTTGCTCCTAGTTTGATAGTTACTAGCTTGATAGTTACTCGTTTGCTCACCTCACACCTATGCTAGATTTTTTCTCCTTCCTTTACCGTCAGTTGCGCCGCCGTTGGATGTATGGGCTAATGGCAACCTTGGTTAGCCTAAGCCTGATTTTGACTACCCCCCAGCCCGGACATGCGGTTTCGATCTTTGAATTGCTGCTGCGCGGCGTTCAAATTATTCAGCTTTCCACCCTTTCTGATCGGCAAGAAGTCGCCCTAGGGAGGCAAATTAATGATCAGCTACTCAGCGGCGATGTGGAGCTATATACCGACCGGACAGTCAATAATTACGTCAATGAAATTGGGCAAACCCTAGTCCCCTACAGCGATCGACCCAATATTCCCTATACGTTTCAGGTGGTAGACAGCGATCAGATTAATGCCTTTGCGACGATGGGCGGCTTTGTTTATGTCACTACGGGTTTAATGAACGCTGCTGACAACGAAGCCCAGTTAGCGAGCGTGATTGGGCATGAAATCGGGCATATTGCTTCCCATCACGCCCTTGAACAAATGCGGGAAATGGCGTTGGCTCAAGGCGTAATCAGCGCTACTGGAGTAGACCGCAATGCAGCCGTCAATATTGGCGTAGAACTAGCTTTGCGGCGTCCGAACAGTCGGCAAGATGAGTTTGAAGCCGATCAGCGAGGATTGGTGACGTTGCGGCAGGCGGGCTATGCTCCCAGAGCTATGGTCGATTTTATGCAAAAGCTCCTCAATCAACGCTCTGTGCCGTCCTTCCTTAGCACTCACCCCGCCGTCTCTGATCGAATCGATGCCTTAAATCGTGAGATCGATCCGGCAACGGCATCCACTGGAGCAGGGCTAGATTCGTCTGCCTACCGCTCGCGGATTGGTAATCTGTCTTAGGTAATCTGTCTCAAAAAATGCCTGAAAAATCCTACTGCCAGTAGTAGAACGGTTGCGATCCCCCCAAAATTTCCGGGGGGTTTGCATTCCACATGGCAAGCTGGGTTACACGGTAGCTTTTACAAGGGAGCTAGGGAGGATCAGGAGGAGCTTAAAATCACAGTACACTTCTCAGACATCACCAAGACTGCTTTGTAGTAAAGCATTTGAGAATTCCCGCATCAATGTAACTTTTCCGTTTACCAACTACGCTTCTGGTTGGGTTTCGGCGGCAAACTTTTCACTGAGCCACAAATTGATCAAAGCTTCCGGCGTCATCCCTTTCTGGCGAGCATACTCAGCAATTTTTTGGGCTAACTGCGGCTCCAAAATGTTCAGTGCGGTTTGTTGTCGCTGGCTCACCTCTCGGTAAACCTCTTGGCGAATTTGCCGATTCACCCGCACTTCATGAAATTCTTCGACGGTAATAAACCCCTGAGTCACTGGAATTGGTCTGAGATTCACTTCTTCACTTCGATCCACTTTACGATCCATAAAAGTCACTTTTCCTGATTTGGTATACTTTGAGCCGCAACGATTCGCAATCTTAAGGGCAAATTGACAATCTGGACAGAGTCAAAAATTAAATTTTGCTGCCGGAAATGATGAACCGATCGATTTACAAAACTGGGTTAACCTACCTACTCCTGATCACCATTGCTTTGGCCATGCTGCTGCCGCTAATTTGGCTGGTTAGCACCGCGTTTAAATCGCCGAGTGAAGACATTTTTCAGTTTCCGCCTCGCCTGATTCCGCTGCAACCAACCTGGCAAAACTTTGTGACGGTTTGGCAAACCAACCCATTTGGTGTGTACTTATTCAATAGTACATTGGTAGCAGCCCTAACGGTCGTCCTGAATTTACTATTTTGCTCGCTGGCTGCTTATCCCTTGGCGAGATTGAACTTTCGCGGCAAAAACGCCATTTTTACGCTGGTTGTCTCCACAATTCTGATTCCCTTTCAGATTGTGATGATTCCGCTCTACATTCTGACGGTGCAGTTTGGCTTGCGAAACACCTATCTAGGGCTAATTTTTCCGGCGATGGCCTCAGCATTTGGGATTTTTTTGCTGCGTCAGGCGTTTCAGGGCGTTCCTAAAGAGCTTGAAGAAGCTGCCCGCATGGATGGCTGTTCTGAACTGGGCATCTGGTGGCATGTGATGCTGCCGTCCATTCGTCCGGCGCTGGTGACGCTGGCAATTTTTGTGTTTATTGGCTCTTGGAGCGACTTTCTCTGGCCGCTAATCATTCTCGATCGCCCCGAATACTACACCCTGCCGCTAGGAGTGGCTAAACTTGCCGGAGCCTTTTCGTTGGATTGGCGGCTGATTGCGGCAGGTTCTGTGATTTCAATCGCGCCGATTTTGCTCTTTTTTATCGTTATGCAGCGCTACATTGTGCCGACAGAAGCAGGCAGTGGCGTGAAGGGATAGTCAGAGTGGCGGGGCAGCTATTGTGTTGCCTAAACCTGCGTCAGAACTCTTCTACAACTCTTCTACAATAGAGTCATGAAACCTCTGCTGCTTAGCTTAATTCGCTTGTATCGAGCCGCTATCTCGCCGCTGTTTCCGCCGACCTGTCGTTTCCATCCCACCTGCTCACAGTATGCCCTTGAAGCCGTCGAACGGTATGGAGCTTGGCGAGGCGGGTGGCTGGCAATCCGGCGAGTTTTGCGCTGTCATCCTCTGCATCCGGGCGGCTATGACCCTGTGCCAACTTCGCCCTCAGTCCCAACAGCCAACTCCACCGATGCTTGCTGTCACGATGAAACGCAATCAGCCAAATGAATCAGCTGTGTCTTCTTCAACATAAACTGAGCCAGGATTGATCAACGTGATATCGAAGCCTTCCTCATCGGGCGGAATGGTTGTTGTGTGCTCCCTTTCTAACAGATAGTAGGTTGCCTGCACCTGCGGCCCAAACACAATGGTGTCTTTGTCGTTGAGATCATGCGCTTGCAGCCGTCGCCCGTTGATTAGCAACCCATTCGCACTGAGTTTACCCTTCAAATTGCCATCCACAATGCGGTAATAGTAGCCGCCTTCTTCATCTGGAAAGCGCACCAGCGTGGCGTGATGACGGGAAACAAAGTAGGACGACAGCCGGATATTACAGTTGAGATCCCGACCAATTGAATACACCGGATCTTCTAGGGTGTATTCTTCTTGCCCTTTAGAGTCTTCAATAATTAATTTATGAGTTTGGCGGCTCGCTAAAGTCATTTCTCTGAGAAAGTTTCTAAGAATAGGGTATGGGAAACTTGCAATGACCTGAGGTAGATGCAAACTTGTGTTCAAATTTGACCTTACCGATATTTTGACCTAGTTCCTATGCGACTGTAACCCCATTTAGCAGGCTTAGCTCAGTGAATCGGAAGCTTGAGGTGTAGGAGAGCTAGGGCGGGCAGCCGTATCATCCTCTGGATCACCCGTCATATTCGGGCTAATCAGGGTGATGTCATACTCGTCGGGCGGCACGGTTGTAATGGCATCTCGTCGCAGAAGATAGTAAACCGCATGAACTTGGGGCCCAAACACAACCTTGTCTTGATCATGCAAATCATGAGCCTGCAACTTGCGCCCATTGATCAGTAGCCCATTCGCGCTAGGCTTGCCCTTCAAATTTCCGTCCACAATCCGGTAATAATAGCTGCCATCTTCATTCGGCAATTGCACTAGAGTAGCATGACGACGAGACACAAATTGAGAGACCAAACGAATGTCGCATTTTGGATCTCTGCCAATCGAATAAACAGGGCTATCTAGCGTGTACTCGCGCCGCCCTTTATCGTCTTCAATAATTAGTAAGTGGCTCTGGTGGGGTGCAGAAGTCATCAGGCAAAAAGGAGAAAACGACTCAAGCCCTATGAAAGGGTAATGTTTGCTATGAAAATGCTGATCAATTAATCGGGTGCTGCTCCTCTCGTTAAACTACTAGCCCCTGATTTTATCGTTCCCGAAAAATCTAGCAAATACAAATTTGGAGCAAACTGATTCATAGTGCTCTGCTTCTCTAGTCTAAACGTTCGCGCCCATCCTAAAATTAACTAAAAATTGCTCTTACCTACCAAAGATAGAACCACAGTTACCCGGAGATGGCAGACAGGGCGCACCCCCACACCCTCCTAAGTTCCAATCTCCCCAGCAAGCGGCGGATAGCTACAGCTCATAAAATGCAACGATCAGAAAGAGCAGATGGCAATTCCAAAGGTGGCGTACACTGGAAGGCGAAATCAAGTCCAGGGTGCAGGGGTCGAACCTGCCTGAGGCGAATTATGAGTTCGCTGCCTAAACCGCTCGGCCAACCCTGGGAGAGGGATCTATATCTAGGCACTTATTGTATCCTGAGGCAGTACAGATATGCAGCTATGAGAGTCAATCCAACCGTTGTTCTAACTTTTGTTTTGCTATCCCTGATGTTTGGGGCCGGCCTCACCAGTGCCATTTATGGCTATCAGTTGGGTAGGGGAGCCTTAAAGGGAATTACCCAGCCTGACGCTCGCCCAGTCAATAACTTGGCAGATGCTGAAGGGCAACCGATTCGCCGCGATGGTCTCACGTTTCTTAAAGAAAGTGACATTTTGAGTAGCGTGAAAGCCCGGATTGAAGGAAATACCGATCCGGCGGGGGCATCCGATTCAACCAGTCCTGCTGCCCCTGCTAGCGCTCAGTGAAAGAGTCGATCCTCATGGTGTTCTTAGGGCAAGTTGTGGCTCCGCCGTTGTCCCCTCTGAATGGGGCAGATGTGGTCATGCGAGTTTTGGCCGTAGTCGTCTTGATTGCGATCAACGCTTTTTTTGTGACAGCGGAATTTTCGATTGTTTCGGTGCGGCGATCGCGGATCAATCAACTGGTGTCGGCTGGAGACGTGCAGGCTAAAACAGTGCAAGATTTGCAGCGCGGCTTAGACCGACTGCTTTCTACAACTCAGTTTGGCATCACTCTTTCCAGTTTGGCCCTTGGCTGGATTGGCGAAAGCACCATGGCGGTGCTGCTGTCCAATTTTTTTCTACAGCTTCCGCTTCCCAACCCAACTCGGCAGATTTTCGCCCATTCGCTGGCCGTTCCGATTGCATTTATCCTGATTGCCTACCTTCAGATTGTGCTAGGCGAGCTTTGCCCAAAGTCAGTTGCGTTGCTCTATCCCGAACAGTTGGCCCGCTTTTTGGGCCCTGCAAGTGTGGCAATTGCCCGCTTGTTTCATCCGTTTATTTGGATTCTCAACCAATCAACCCGCTGGTTACTGCGAATTGTGGGCATTCAATACACGGGGCAAGGCTGGGCGAACCGGGTCACGCCGGAAGAATTGCAGCTTATTATTACTAGCTTGAGCGAATCACCCGGACTCAAAGCCGAAGAACGAGAACTGCTGAGCAATGTGTTTACCTTTGGCGAAGTGACCGCCGGAGAAGTGATTGTGCCTCGCACCAGCTTGGTGGCGATTCCGCGAGAAGCCACCGTGCAAGATCTGATGCAGGAAGTTGCGAGTTCGGGCTATTCTCGCTATCCGGTGATGGGCGAGTCGTTAGATGACATTATTGGGCTGATTGATTTCAAAGATTTGGCAGAGCCAATGGCCAACGAAGCGCTGCAACTGAATCAGCCGATTCAACCTTGGCTGCGGCCAGCGCAGTTCGTGTCGGAAGAAATGCCTTTAAAAGAACTTCTCAGCCTCATGCAGCGCTCAGGACAAACCATGGTAATGGTGGTCGATGAGTTTGGCGGCACAGCCGGACTGGTGACGATTCAAGATGTGGTAGCTGAAATTATTGGCGAAACCCACGAGCCTGAAAGTCCAGAAGAGCCTAACATTCAAGCTTTGGATGAGCAGACTTTTTTGGTGCAAGCCCAAACCGATCTAGAAGAAGTCAACGAAATCCTCAACCTCGATTTGCCGCTTTCCGAGGAATACCAAACTTTGGGTGGCTTTGTCATCTATCAACTTCAAAAAATTCCAGCGGTTGGCGAACAGCTTCACCACAGTAATTGCGAAATGGTGGTGGAGTCGGCAGAAGGGCCGCGTCTAGAACGCATCCAAATCCATCGTATTGAAGCGTATGCAATGCCTGAGCCAGAGTCAGCCTTACTGGAACCGCTCGACTCAGAACTTGAGGCTCAAGATTCTCAAGCAATCGATCAAAATCTGACTCAAGACGCGACTCAAACGGAAAATGCCGCTAATTTTTTAGCCGCTCCGTTGGCAGCATCCGATCTCGAAGCCGGATCGGATGCTGCGATTTCTGACCCTCACCCTAGGGATTCAACCTCTAACTCCAATCAGATTGAGTCCCGAAATCGAAACTTTTCTTAAGCAATGTAAACAAAGCAAAACAAAATTAACCAGCCGCTTGAGCGGGCTTTTGGGCTGCCACCGTTCTGCTACTTTTGGATTTGGCTTCGGTTGCAGGATCAACTGAAGAAAACTCAATATGATTCAGCAATGTGGTGACAAAGGCAAAGAGCAAAAACGGCAGAGACAAGACCAAGATCAGCCCTACGGTTGCCAGCGCGTAAATTGGGCGGCTTGCTCCCATCAGTGCCAGAGCAGAGGCTAAGCTTAAAAATAAGACCACTAGCCAGACAATAATCTGACCATAAATATCACCAAAGGTGAGCGTACAAACCACGCGATATTTTTGCATGTCCATGGTGTTTTCCCAGCAATATGCTTATCTATGCTTATTAACGTTTTACAGTAAGTTACAGATTAGCGCATAGAGGCTGAACCTAAACCTTTTTAACGGGGTTGCAACACTTCGTTACAGATTTGTTGTCCGATCCATACCTTAAACCTTGATCAAGATCCTCCCATGTCCGAGCGGTTTTTGCTGTTTCACAAGCCTTACAACGTCCTCTCGCAGTTCAGCGAATCTGTCCTGCCCGACGGCACTCACCATCAAACTTTGAAAGATTATATTTCAGTGCCAGAGGTGTATCCAGTGGGACGGCTTGACCGAGACAGCGAAGGCTTAATGTTGCTGACCAACAACGGACAGGTGCAACATCGCCTGACTGATCCCAAATTTCAGCATCCGCGCACCTATTGGGTTCAGGTCGAACGCATCCCCGACGCGCAATCGCTTCAGCAGCTACGGCAAGGCGTTCTGATTCAAGCCTATCGCACTCGTCCGGCTCAAGTGCGTTTGTTGCCAGAGCCCGATCTGCCGCCTCGCGATCCGCCGATCCGCTTTCGCAAATCTGTGCCGACTGCATGGCTAGAACTGACGCTCATCGAAGGCAAAAATCGTCAAGTCCGCCGCATGACTGCCGCTATCGGGTTTCCGACGCTGAGGTTAGTTCGAGTCGCAATAGGCAATTTACGCCTAGACAATCTAGCCGCCGGACAATGGCGCGATTTGACGACGACAGAACTGAGGTTGCTGAGGGGGTAAGCAGAAAGTATTTTTGGCGGTTGGGAGAGTAGGGTTAGAGCAGCTTCTCTAGTCCATAGACTAATGATTTCAGTTGCAGCACTTTTCGGATCGTGAGCAGTACGCCGGGCATGTAGGAGGCTCGGTCGCTGGTGTCGTGTCGCAGGGTGTAGATTTGTCCTGGTGCGCCAAACAGCACTTCTTGATGGGCAATCAATCCGGGCAACCGGACGCTGTGAATCCGAATGCCTTCTTGGGTGCGTGTGCCTCTCGCGCCGGGTAGTTTTTCGGTTTCCTCAACGCTGGGCGGATTAAAAGATTTGCCTAATTCTTCGAGCAACTGTGCGGTTTGAATTGCCGTGCCGCTGGGTGCGTCTGCTTTTTGGTTATGGTGCAGTTCAATAATTTCAACGTGATCAAAATATTGCGAGGCCCGAATTGCCGCCTGTTGCAGCAACACAATCCCGATGGAAAAATTGGGAATAATTGCCACGCCTGTACTCGCTTTGTCGGCAAAATCCGCTAGTTCGTTGATTTGCTCGGCGCTTAAGCCCGTTGTGCCCACCACCGGACGCACCCCATAGGCAATCGCCGACCGCACATTTTCGTATACTGCATCAGGATGGGTAAAATCCACCATTACAGGCGGCTGGCGTTCCTGTGTTGCCATCACCAGCGACGCTTGCAAATCATTCACCACGGGGACTTCCAACGCTTCGATGCCCGCCAATTCTCCGATATCTTGCCCCTGCAACTCTGGTGAGCGGGCTACTGCTCCCACCAAACTCATATCAGGTGCAGCCGCAATCGCTTTGACTAACTCACGACCCATTTTGCCCGTTGCGCCATTGATCACGACTGGAATTGGAGCTTGCATTAATCTATCTCACCAAATCTTTCTGCATCCCAAATTGTAGCGCTTCAGCTAGAAGCCATACGCCAAAAATCCGCCATCCACAGCAATGCACTGACCTGTAATGTAAGAAGCCGTCGGCATACACAAAAACGCCACCAAACCGGCGACTTCTTCGGGAGTGCCCACCCGTCCCATCGGCGTGCGAGCCGTAACCTCAGCCAACAACTCAGGCTTAGACAACAGCGACTCAGTCAGCGGCGTGCGAATAAACCATGGCGCAACGGTGTTGACTCGAATGCCATCGCCTGCCCACTCGACGGCTAAATTGCGTGTGAGTTGTACCATTGCCGCCTTCGTCATGCCGTAAGGTGCGCCCGTTCTCAGTGCCGTCATCCCTGCCACAGAGCCAATGTTGACAATGCTGCTGTTGTGACCTATCAGTAACGGATAGGCTAAACGGCAAAGTTCAAATACGGAAGTTAGATTCGTTTCAAATATTGTTGCGTATTCAGCCTCAGTGTAATCAACCGCTTTTTTGCGAATGTTAGTGCCGACATTATTCACTAAAATATTCAGCGAGCCAAGATCTGCCTTCACCTGTTGGATTACCTCCTGCCTACCCGCACTCGTTGCCATATCTGCTGCAACACCATAGACCGTATATTTCTGAGAGCGCCACAAATCCAGTTTTTCGGTCAGGGTTTCCGCATTGCGAGCCACAATCATTACCTCTGCGCCCAATGCCAAAAATTCCTCCGCGACAGCTAGCCCAATTCCTTTCGTGGCTCCGGTGATCAGCGCAGTTTGACCTGCCAGCGTCCAGCGGTTTGATGAGTGAGAAGAAGACATGCCTAGGTTTCGTGCTTAGATTTCGGTAGATGGATGCAGCGTAGCGGCAGTTTGCCCAAACAGGATTTTTCGGCTCTCTTCGTTCATCACAGTTGGACGATTCGACAAATCTTGCCCCTGCTCGTAGGCTCGAATCACCGCCGGACGAGACTGAATGCTTTTAAACCAGCGTTGCAAATTCGGGAAATCCTCCAAGTTTTGCTGCTGCCGCTCGTAGGGCACAATCCACGGATAGCACGCCATATCTGCGATTGAATACTCGCCCGCCAGATACTCACGGTCTGCGAGTCGCCGATCCAGCACTCCATATAGCCGATTGGTTTCTCGCACGTAACGATCGATGGCATAGGGAATTTTTTCGGGTGCGTACTGGGTGAAATGGTGATTTTGCCCGGCCATTGGCCCCAGCCCGCCCATCTGCCAGAATAGCCATTCGGTCACGGTTTTGCGTTGGCGCATGTCGGAGGGCAAAAACTGACCCGTCTTTTCGGACAGGTAAAGCAAAATTGCCCCCGACTCAAACACCGAGATCGGCTCACCGCCATCCACTGGATTCAAATCAATAATGGCGGGCATCCGATTGTTGGGCGAAAAGCTGAGAAACTCTGGCTTAAACTGCTCCCCTGCACTAATATCCACAGGCACAATTCGGTACTCTAGCGCCGCTTCTTCGAGAAAAATCGTGATTTTGTGACCGTTGGGCGTGGGCCAATAATAAAACTCGATCATGCACCCTGCTCCTGAGATGGCTACACCGTTAGTTTAGTCCTAAACTGCCTGAGGCAACATTCCAGCAAACTGCTTCTCCAGTGCTTTCAAACTCGGTTGGATCTCGCCCAGCACTTGTTGAGCGACCGAATCGGGGATTACATCTTCGATGCCCTGTTCAATGGCTCGTAGAGTCGCTGCTGCAATCTGGCTGGCTGAAACTTTTTCTAAGGGAACATTTAAACGTGATCCTTGGATCTCTGTTGATGAATCATCCATATGAGCGAGCAAGTCTCAGTCAGCGAATTGCGGCTCGCTGAAGTTTCGTTCGTCGCTCTATGTCACAATGGAAAACAGTCATTTAATGTTTTGTTAGTAGTCCAGGTTAAATTTTGTGATGACCGCCACAGCCAGTCCCACTAAAGCGTCCACTCGTCGCGCCGTTTTTCCTTTCACTGCCATTGTGGGTCAAGAGGAAATGAAACTAGCGCTGTTGCTCAACGTGATCGATCCTAAAATTGGCGGCGTCATGATTATGGGCGACCGGGGCACAGGCAAATCCACCACCATTCGCGCCCTCGCCGACGTGCTGCCCGAAATCGAAATTGTGGCCGGCGATCCCTTCAACAGCCACCCCAGCGATACGGGCTTGATGAGCGATTTAGTTAAACAGCAAATGGAAGCCGGCGAAACCATCGAAACGGCAAGGAAAAAAGTGCCGATGATCGACCTGCCGCTAGGAGCAACCGAAGATCGGGTTTGCGGCACGATCGACATCGAAAAAGCGTTATCTGAGGGCGTCAAAGCCTTTGAGCCGGGGCTTTTAGCCCAAGCCAATCGTGGCATTCTCTACGTCGATGAAGTTAACCTGCTCGACGATCACCTCGTTGACGTGCTGTTGGATTCTGCCGCATCGGGTTGGAACACGGTTGAGCGAGAAGGCATCTCGATCCGACATCCGGCTCGTTTTGTGTTGGTGGGTTCCGGCAACCCGGAAGAAGGCGAACTGCGTCCCCAGCTGCTGGATCGGTTTGGACTCCATGCCGAAATTCGCACCGTCAAAGAGCCAGCCCTACGGGTCGAAATCGTCGAGCAGCGATCGGAGTTTGATCAGGAGCCAGAACCTTTTCTGGAGAAATACCAATCCCAGCAAGAAGCGCTCCAGCAAAAGCTGATCAACGCTCAAGGATTACTCAAATCTGTGCAGATCGACCATGACCTGAAGCTCAAAATTTCTCAGGTTTGCGCCGAACTCGATGTAGACGGACTGCGCGGCGATATTGTCACCAACCGCACCGCTAAAGCCCTCGCCGCCTACGAAGGTCGCACTGAAGTCACTGTAGACGACATCCGCCGAGTTGTCGTGATGGCACTGCGCCACCGTTTGCGAAAAGATCCCCTAGAGTCAATCGATTCGGGCTATAAAGTTGAGAAAGTGTTCAATCAAGTCTTCGGCATCGCAGACACCCAAACCGCTAATGGCAAAGGCTGAGAAAGATTGAGATCTCTAAAGGGTAGGGGAGGGGTTGCGGTCAAATCGATTGCCGGATGCCCATTGATCTGCTCAACCCGCCCGTCTAGTTGACGGATTGATTCAATCCCCGCTCCTAAGTCAGTAGAGCAGTTTGGCTAGCGGAAATCGGTTCCGAATCTGCTGCTCAAAAAATTGCCGTAACTGCTTCATGGTGTTGGTGTCGTAGACATATTTAATGCCGCCGAACTTATTGCGTTTGATAATGCGCTTCTCTTCGTCCATTTCCAGCTTGCTGTGCGGATACCAACTCTGCAACACCTCCTTAGAACCGGGGGTGAAGCGATGAGAAATTAACTCGAAGGTTAGATCACAATTAAAGTCAAGCGCCTCGCTGATGTGGTCAAATAGCTGCTCGTAGTGATCTTCCCAATCTTCGATTGGCATAATCGGCGCAATTACCAGCCCGATCGGATAGTTTCCGCCGCCTTGCTCACGAGGTAACGCCAAGCGTCGTAACGCCTGCAACCGACCTGCCACCGAAGCCGTGCCGCCCTCCATCCGCTGAGAAATCGGAGCCGCATTCACACTGACCCGACAGCGCGTGTGACCATTGTGTGGCAGATCCACTAACCCATCAACCGCATCAAACTTCGAGACCCAGCGCAAATAGCCCTGCTCACGGGTGCCGAAATAGCGAATGCACTCCGCCAAACTGCCCGTCAAATGCTCGATCCCTAGCGGATCAGTGTAGCAACTCACCTCGAAGCTAGTCGGTACACTCGACTGATCGTAATTGCCTAAGTTCGCTAAAATCTGCGGCAAGTTCGCATAAACCCGAATCACAGGTGGCCCCTGCAAACTACCCGCCAAATAGCAATACTGACAGTGCGCCGGACAGCCTTCGGCAAGGTGAAACTGCCAATCGGCGGAAGGGGGAATTGGGCTGAGCTTAAACTGGCTTGCCGGAGCCGTCACCACTGCCAAAGTACGTTTAGCAATATCATAAGTTTCACGCTCAGTTTCGCCCCGCAGCCCAGTTAAACGATTGCGTGGCAACTCTTCCACAGGCAAATTTAGCCTCTGAACGCGAGCTAAAATCTGCTGTCCCCAAGGTTCCTCTAATGCAGCGGGCGTAAACAAAACCCGATCAGGCATCCACCGCCGAAACGATGCCACAGACGATGCTACAGACGGAAACTCGTTAGAGGCAGCAGGCATAATTAATGAGTCAGTTTGAGTATTAGGCACGATGATTCTAGAAGTCACGTCATTCTTATTCAAGTCACCCTTAATAAGGTGACGCACTTCTGCCCAGAAATCAGCGTTGGAGAACCGAACGATTCGGTGTAGCTGTCCTCCTTCCTGCCGTACTACCGTGTATGCACCTAGTCGCAACTGCCACGGGTTAAGGCTTTTTAGCCCCTTGTATTTTCAGAAGAAAGAGGAAAACCGTGTTTCCCTGGGGCGCGTCATCGATTCATGCTCAAACGCTGGCAGCATCCACAGGATCACGCTCATTCCCCAAAACAGGCGAGGGGCTGTTGCCTTGCCATGGTCAGGATTTTAGCTGGAATGGATCACAGCCCCTAAGGTGAGATACACCGAGATCGAACGAGGCTCTCCTCTTGTCCATCTTCCTCAGTCTCAGTAAAAACCGCATTCCAAAAATCAAGGTATCAAAAAATACTGTAATATTACGTGTCGCCATACTGCGCTTTCCTGAGTAAGCTGATGAAAACTCAAGATGAATTTGATTCTACTCCTAACAAATTCACTCTCAAATAAATTAGTAATTAGCAACCGAATTGAGTTTATATTTCTCGTGAATTTTTCAAGCACGAACCATATTCCAATCTAGTTACTATTACGGATTAATTCTGGATCAGGTTTCTGTTCTTAAAAAAGCAGTTAATTTAAGCTTGAAGAAGCCAGTTGAAAATATTTAGTCGTTGAACTTTCAGCTAACTTCTTAAACTCAAAAAAAATGCTTTTCACTCAAATTCAAAGAGTGATCAGTAGGAACTCGCTCTCTGAATTTCTGCAAGACTAAATGCCGTATTCCCACGGTCGTCTAAGCCACCTCAAAATTATTAAACCTAGAGTTAATAGAAATAACCGAGAAAGAAAGATAGCTCAAATCGGTTTAATCTTTCCCTGAAAAGTTTGAGATCGAAATCAGTCCAGCATTTTTAGCGAACTGAGTCCAAGTTCTCCTTTTCAAGAGTTTTCTCTAAAAAAGCCCGCTTTATCTCTGTACTTCTAGTTAGAGATAGAGCTAATTTCGACTGGGCTTTTTACAGAGATTGCATCAATGTCTATTGTTTTGCTACCTTCTCAGAGCTTTTGGACTTATGCGTATTCTGATTTATTCCTATAATTATCATCCTGAACCAATCGGTATCGCTCCCCTCATGACCGAGTTGGCAGAAGGACTCGTCAGCCGAGGACACGAAGTTCGCGTTGTAACAGGAATGCCGAACTATCCTCAACGTCAGATATACGACGATTACAAAGGCAAACTGTACTGCACAGAAGAGCGAAACGGCGTCATCATTCAGCGAAGCTGCGTTTGGATTCGCCCCCAGCCCGGTTTAGTCACCCGAATGTTGCTAGACGGTAGTTTTGTTGTTTCTAGCTTGGTGCAGGCACTGAGAGGTTGGCGACCAGAGGTCATTTTACTCACCGTGCCACCGCTGCCCGTTTCGGTGCCGGCTGCGCTGTTGGGCTGGTTTTACTCTTGCCCACTGGTGCTGAACTTGCAAGACATTTTGCCTGATGCAGCGGTTCATGTGGGCTTAATCACTAACAAAAAGGCAATTCGGGTGTTTGAAGCCCTAGAAAAATTTGCCTACCGCACTGCCAACGCAATTAGCGTCATTACTGACGGCTTCACCGAAAATTTGGTAGGCAAAGGGGTTGCTAAGGAAAAAATCCGCTGTATTCCCAATTGGGTAGACACTAAATTCATTCGTCCTCTTCCAAAAGAAGGCAATGCGTTCCGGCAAGCTTACGGACTAGAGGACAAGTTTGTAGTGATGTACTCCGGCAACATTGCGCTGACGCAAGGCTTGGAAACTGTGATTCAAACAGCGGCGCAATTAAGCCACCTGCCGCAAATTATGTTCGTGATCGTCGGCGAAAAGAAAGCGCTAGCAGCCCTACAGCAAGCTTGCGAAAAGTATGGCGCTAACAACGTACTACTTCTACCCTTCCAGCCCAGAGAGCAGTTACCGGAAATGTTGGCAGCAGCAGATGTGGGATTGGTCGTACAAAAGAGCAATGTGATCTCGTTTAATATGCCCTCCAAAATTCAAGTGTTACTGGCAAGCGGCCGCCCGATTGTGGCTTCTGTGCCTTTCAGTGGAACTGCTGCACGGGCAATTCGTCAAAGTGGAGGCGGAACCGTCGTAGAACCAGAACAACCCACAAGCTTGGCTGCGGCCATTGAAGACTTGTATCGCAATCCAGCAAAAGCCAACACTCTTGCTCAGCAAGGTAGAGCCTACGCCATGCAAAACTATTCCTTTGAGAAAGCGCTCAGCCGCTATGAAGAGCTTTTCTATGACATCACGAATTCTAAAGGTTCGTCTGTCAGCGTATTGCCCGGACTCAATAGCAGTCTTAACTCTGATCAACCAATTGCCGACGTAATGCCTATCGAAATTCAGTAGATGCTGTCCTCGTAGCAGGATCGACACCATAACACTTTGTTCAATAGACTTAATCGGTAATAAGCTATCCATACGACGAATTTACGTCAAGAAGTTGTTGCTTTTCTTATTTCTGATTAAGTTAGGACTTACGCATCTGCCCCTTAAGTCCCCCACCAGTGGGGGACTTCTCTGATCTGTTTTTTTCAAAGTCCCCCAGAATGGGGAATTTAAGGGGCAAAGTCGCTTGAGTTGCGTAAGTCCTGTAAGTCTATTCTACTGAGGGCGACGTAGCGTCATTTGGTAGCGGTAAAGGGCCACTGGACGAGGCGACGGTAAAATACTCTCACTGCTTAGCGTCTTGAAATAATCAGGCTCTTGAGGAGAGAGGTAAACTGCTGTAATTTGATCAGCCGAAATCATAGGGGAATCTGGCGAAGTTGCCCTCGGTTGTTTTGTGTAAGCTGTCGTATTTTCAACTTCATTAAAATAAATTTGCGGAGCACCCCGAAACTCTTGCTTAAACACTTCGCTAGTGATGAACTGATCGGCAGCCATACTTTCTGTTGCGCGAGCCGCCACCGTTGAAACAAGTTGACGATCTCCTCTCATTAAAGTAATTTGGCGATTCGGATTCTTGGGATCAACCTTCACCGCTAGCACTGCTCGTTCGCCCAGGTAGGCTTTAGCAAGCTGCATTCCGTTGTAAGCTCTATCAGAAACAAGCTGCTGAGGGGCACGAATCACAGAAACCATCGAGCGCCGAGGCTGTTCAACGAAACGTACCCGAAACTGAATGGGTTGATTTAGAAAAGCCTGATTACTTTCAAATCCAGGTGTCACAATATCAGGAGCTAACGGCGCAACCAAATCAACTAGCGTTGTTGTCACCAGCCACTCCCCCGCAAACCAATCTGGATAAACCAAATCTCCTCTCGCCGCTTGAACAGGCGGTTTTCCTTGCCAATTAGGATATTGGCTAACTCGATCTGCCAGAGGCGCTGCAACAGCGACACCGCTACAGAACAACCAAAGCAGCACCAACCCGCCCAACCACACTAATCGCCACTTCCATTTTCTTTTTGCCATCACCGATCCCTCGATAAAAAGCAGCCCAGTTGCATCCTACTATTGAAGCATTCAGCATAGGCTTCGGGAATCGCAGAGGGCTGCATTTACCTATATCGGTAAAGTGTGAATTGCTTCTGGCAGACTGTGCTACTATTGCCAAGCGCGAGCAGACCTTTAACTCTCCTCTTAAAATGGCAATGCAACCCAAAACAAGCAACCAGTTTGGATGGTTTGGACTGTTGATGATTGCAACTGTGAGTGGACTGATCATCAAAGTTGTGGGTGATCCGCTGGTGCAAATCCTTTCTCCTAAGCTGGAAGATAGCATGGAAGATATTGAGGATTGGTTTGAGGATCAGGAATGGGGGGAGCGACTGAACGATTGGTTCAAATCCCGTAGGGATAGAGAAGGTTAGGCTTGGGGCATTGAACCGAGCGCTTTGTCATGTCCGCCCCCGTCTTCCTCAGCCAGACGATGCCATTTTCCGTCTTCGCCGCGTGCATAATGCTCATTACGCTCAATCGTTTGCCATGCCACGCGAGCAGCCGCAGACTCGTCATGGCTGTTTTCTAAAAAGCTGTTGTATGCAGCCACATATAGATTCTGCGCTTCTTCAGGTAAAGCATCTTTAACGTCTTGAGGCAAGTTTTCTGATGTCAGCATAATTCCTCCTGCAACACTGAGTTAAATGCAAATTCCATGTAAATAACGAATGCGAATAATCAACGAAGTGAGAAGAGCCGAGTTTTTTCAACGCTTAAATTGAAAGTATGAAAAGATCTACATTACAGACCTGCATTACATAGGAAAGTAAAAACAGTAGATCGATACTTTTGAAATAGGCTGCTTAATGGCTCTCGGCTTAGTCACTCTCTGATTCCGCGTTGATTCAAACTGTAGACAAGCTCCATTTTTCTTGCCTCTGTCCCTTGAGAGAATTGCGCTGTCAAAGTTGCCCATCACTAAATTTGTTTTTTCTGCACCTTGCTAAAGACTGATTTGTCAGAGAACAACGGGATTGAATTCAGCATTGAATTGCATAATTTCCTTTTTATAGGTTCAGCCCTTGAGTTATTTCAGGGTTTTCTCTCTTGAGAAAGATGCTAACCTCTCGAAATCAAGCGAACTTTAGACTACAGAAATAGTAAACATGGCAAAGGTGCGATTTTTTGCATCAAGCTCAGACACATCTGTGCCGCTGGGTTTTGGGTTTCGGTAGATTATTTGTCGCACAGGAGAGGATATGAGTCTGAATACATTAACACTTGAGTTTTGGCGATCGTCACTAGGGCTAATGCAATGGATAAAGTTAGGGCAAGTGCCAACAACAGTAACGCCTGTAACTCCAATTAACACGCCTGAAGCGGCATCAGTTCTGTTTACAGGCCCTCAATTTTTTATTGCGTTGATTTCGGGTGTGTTGCTAGCGTTTGCAATTCAGCTTTTGCTAACAAACTTCTCGGTTGCTGCCGGCATCTCTATTTTAGGTAATTCATCTGATTCAAGCGATTTAAGAAGTAATGATCGAGACCATAGCGGCAGCGTTGGCTCAACCATTCGTAAAATTGGTCTTGGCGTTGGCATTTGGACGCTGGTTAGCGTTAGCCTCGCCTTATTCTTTGCTTGTTACCTGGCTGTGCAACTTAGCTTGCTAACAACACCGCGACTAGGGGCAATTATCAGCTTGGTAATTTGGGCAGCTTATTTCTCTCTCCTGGTTTGGGTCAGTTCAACCACCGTCGGCTCAATGATCGGCTCGGTAGTTCAAGCGGCAACCTCTGGCTTTCAAACGATTTTAGGAACAGCAACGGCTGCAATTGGCGGACAGGCTGCTAAACGACAGGCGGTTTCAACAGCAGAAGCAGTTGCGGCAGCGGTGAAAAACGAACTGGGTGCGGGAATTGATCCGGTTAGTATTCGGGAATCGATTGAAGAATATGTAGGTAAATTACGCCTACCCGAATTTGATTTAACTCGTGTTCGTCAAGATTTTGAAGGTTTGCTCAATGATCCAGAGATTGTTGCATTAGCAGACAGTGGGCAACTGAAAGATATTGATCGAGATACGCTCACTCGTTTGGTTAGTCAGCGTACTGATCTTTCTAAGCAAGAGGTAAACCGCCTAGTCGAACTGCTTGACACAACTTGGCGGCAAACTCTAGGCAAACGGCAGACCCAAGACAGTTTGGCAGAGCTAACTGACTATTTACGCTCGACTCAATCAGGTCAGCTTAAGTTAGAAGATTTGAATGCCAAAGTTGATCGGGTTTTAGCACAGCAAGATCAGCAGCGCCGGACTGGAATGAATGGCGGCTCCGAAAGCGGATCTCAAAATGCTGGAATGATGCAGCAAACGCTTCAATCTGGCTTTAATACCTTGATGGGAGTATTAGCAGGACGCACGGATCTATCTGATCTCAACATTCAGCAGATTCTAGGTCGCCTGCAATCGGTTTCTAGCCAAGTGACGGATCAGGCTCAGACGGTTGTGGGGCAGGTGAAAGGCGAGGGTTCAGCAAACTACAGTCCTATTCAAGCGGATGTGGAAAACTATCTGCTAAATACCTACTCTTGGGAGATGAATCAAGCCTCAATTGATCGGGACTTTCGCAATGTGCTTTACGACGTGGAAGCTGATCCTAGTGCCGTGATTGCTGCGGTGTCTCGGTTAAATCGCAGACAATTTGTAGAGCGATTAACCTCACGGGGAGTGTTTACCCAAACTCGGATTCAAGCGATCGCCGATCAGTTAGAGTCGATTCGGCAGGAAGTGCTGACTGCTGCTCAAGCTAGACGAGAGCAAGAAATTGCCACCGATTTGCAACAGCGATTCGGCATTTACCTGATGGTGACACCGAAAGAGCAGCTTGTCTCTGAAGACACACTACCAGCGCTCAAAGAAATCCTTGAAGACTCAGATGCTGATGCCGAAACCCTGCGGCAACGGCTCGCACCTTATAATCGATTAACCTTGGAACGCGCCTTGCTTAAGCGGCAAGACATTGTGCCTGCTGAAATCCCTGCTATCTTGGACTCTTTAGAGCGGACTCGTGAACAGGTTCTATTTGAATCTCATTCACTCACTGAGCAAACAAAGGAGCGCTATCAAGCATTCCAACAGCGGCTAGAGTCCTATTTGCGAAACACTGGCAAAGCCCAACTCAACCCCGACGCAATCAAGCGAGAGTTGCAGCTTTTAGTAGATGATCCAGCTACAGGTTTGTCTGCACTGCGGCATCGGGCGGCTACTTTTGATCGAGACACGTTGGTGAAACTGTTGGGCCAGCGGCAAGACATGAGTGAAGCAGAAGTGAATCAAGTTCTAGACCAAGTGGAGTCTAATTGGTATAGCTTGCTTCATGCACCGCAAACCGCAGTGAGTGTGGTTAAAGATCAATACGATCACACCATGACAACGCTGGCAGATTATTTGCGGCAAACCAATCGAGAAGAACTGAATCCCGAAGGCATTCAACGGGATTTGAATAAGCTGTTTGATAATCCTAAAGAAGGTGCGTTAGCGCTGCGGCGGCGATTGTCTCAAGTGGATCGAGAAACATTGGTGAAACTATTGAGCCAACGTCCTGATCTTTCCGAAGAACAAGTCAACCAAACCATTGATCAGGTTTTAGGAACGCTTCAACAAATTATCAAAGCGCCTCGCAGGTTGGCTTTGAGAACTCAGCAAAGAGTGATGGACTTTGAAGCCGGATTGGAAGATTATTTGCGCAGAACTGATAAGGAGGAACTGAATCCTGAAGGGATCAAGCGCGACTTACAGTTGCTCGTCAATTCGCCTAAGCTGGGGATGCAATCGCTGGGAGATCGGCTGTCTCGCTTCGATCGCACGACGCTGATTGCTTTACTGTCGCAACGGCAAGATATGACGCCCGAAGAAGCAGAGCGAGTGGTTGCTAACATTGAATCTGTGCGTGACCAAATGCTGGCGCAAGTGCAGCAGGTGCAAGCTCGCATTCAGGCAGTGATCGATCGGATCTTTAACCGGATTCGAGACTATCTCAACTCGCTAAATCGTCCAGAGTTGAACTATGACGGTATCAAATACGACTTCCGCAAGCTGTTTGACGACCCTCAAGCTGGTTTTGAAGCTCTGAGAGGGAGACTCAGCCAATTTGATCGCGGTACGCTGGTAGCTTTACTGAGTTCTCGTGATGATATCTCTGAAGCCGACGCCAACCGCATTGTTGATCAAATTGATCATGCTAGAACCAGCGTCTTGCAACGGGCTGAACGTATCCAAACCGAAGCTCAAAACCGACTAGAGGCGATGAAATTGCAAGCGCAACATCAGTTTGAAGAAACTCGCAAAGCAGCAGCAGCAGCAGCATGGTGGTTGTTCCTAACCGCGTTAGTTTCTGCCTTTGCAGCAGCAGGTGGCGGGTTGATTGGAGCTTCTTAGCAGGATGTGTGAGAAGCGATTGCGATACCCTTGAACCTCTTCGCTTCCCCCCTCGCTTCCTTCCGTAAAGACTACCGTGTACACACAACTCTCAGCCCCCTAAATCCCCCACCAGTGAGGGACTTTGAAGACACAATTGGCTAATCGGCTCGGAGAAGTCCCCCAGCACGGGAGATTTAGGGGCGAAATAAGTCTGCGCGACGAAGCTCATCTCAACTGGTGGGTACACGGTAGCTCTAGATGCGAAGTGACTTCCCGTAGGGTAGGGGGATTTGGGGCAAACGAGAGCAGAGGATCTGGTTAACGCTTTTCAACTGGCACAAAACTCTTCACCGAACCTTCGCCCATACATTTCCCTAAACCAACTCATAAACATAAACTCAACTATGATTGTCAATTTGCTAGAAGATGGATGGGAAGTCATTTATCACCGGGCCCATGCCTTACTTGCAGCCCAAATTGCTGGACAGTGGCGCAAATTGGACTCTCCTGAGCGTTTATACGAAACGATCGCAGCAATTTCTCACCATGACGATTTGGAACGCGAGTGGGAAGGTAATCAGATCACAGAAGCAGGTGCACCGATGGACTTCACCCTAGAAGGTGAAAGTTCGGTAGATAAGTTTAAGGAGCAGATTGACAGCGCTCGCTACCGAGGACGATGGGTTACGGTGCTAACGTCTAAACATATCTGTTTCCTTACGCAAGATCAGAAAGGCAAACCAGAATGGGATGAATTTATCGATGCTCAGATGGATTTGCAAAAGCAATATCGTAAAGAGTTGGGCATCAGTGAAGCTGACGTAGAGCGCGCCTATCAGTTTATGCGCTGGTGTGACCGACTTTCCCTGATTCTGGCGCAGGATAAACTCCCTGATGCGGGCCGTGCTCTCGAAATCACCAGCGGCATCGACGGTCAGCGGTATGATGTGCGCGAGTTAGAAGATGGGCGAGTCACGGTCGAACCTTGGCCCTTTGAAGCCAAAGAATTTACGGTCAATGTGGAAGCTAGTCGCCTTTCAGAACTCAAATATGAAAGCAATGAAGCGCTGATTTCGGCTCTCCAGCAAGCACCGATTGAAACTCTAGAGTGGACTTTCGTTAAAAAGTAGCACCACAGAACCGCTCAAAGTCCTCCAGTACGAGAATTTCTAAGCATCTGGAGGACTAGTGAGCATATAAACATAGATAGAATCTTGTGTATAGGCGATAACAACTAGCAGCGATTAGAGGGGGAATTTTGCTGGAATATGACCCAGATTGGCTGCATAGACTTTAAGATCCAAGTGGCGTCTGTTGTCTAGGACTGGAAGATGGAATTCGTTTCTGATCCGCCAATTGCAGTCAAAATCCAAAAAATGAAACATCGGGTGCGATGGCAACATCCCCTGATTACGCAACGCCAAATTGACCAAACCGAATTAGTTCTAGACGATAGAGACGTAGATAATCCAACGTTTTCCTTTTTGGTGATTGGAGACAGCGGTTCAGGTTCGCACCGTAAACACAATCCTCAACGCAAAATTGCCGAAATGATGCTGCGACATGGAGAAGACAGCAAATTTGTTCTCCATACTGGCGATGTGGTTTATCTAGTTGGCTCCCGCGAATATTACTTGCGAAACTTCATTGATCCTTACCGCGAGCTTTTGGTTGGGGGCGATCAACCGAAACAAATTAAGCACAACCGTATGGTGTTTAATCGTCCTTTTCTACCCGTACCCGGTAATCATGACTACTACGATCTGCCGCTAATTTACGGCATTTTGGCTCAAACCGCCGTCCCGCTGCGCTATTTGCTGCGTTCGCGGGTTGATTTAGATGTCGGCTGGCAAGGTTCGCATCAAGGAAAAATATACGCTCAAGCATTCCTAGATTATCTACTTGCTATTGATAATGACGCCGCCCTAGCCCAACACCTCGATCAGCACTACACCGCCAAAGGCTCAGCGGGTTACTGCCTACGCTATCAGCCGAACCAATTTACCCGCTTGCCCAATCGCTATTATCAGTTTCGCTATGGCGGCATCGACTTTTTTGCGCTCGATTCTAACACCTTCAATGCGCCAATTCCCTTATCCGAAGATGCCGAAGGAGCCGCTCAACGACGTCTATTAGAGCAACAGCGTTTAGATGTGCAGCGCCAACAGCAAGAATTGATGCAAGACTCTATGCGGCTGAACCCAGACAACCCAGATCAGGCAGAACAGCTTGACGATTGCCGAACTAAGCTTGAACAGCTCGAAGAAGTTGAAAAAGACATTAACAAACAGCTTAAAGTCTCCAAGTCGCAGGTGGTTGATGTTGAACAATTAGACTGGCTGAAACAGCGGTTAATTGAATCCTGGCACACCCATGCTGTACGCGGGCGGGTCATTTTCTTTCATCATCCGCCTTACGTTACAGAAGCCACCAAATGGTATCAAGGACAAACGCTGGCAGTGCGGCAACGGCTCCGGTTTGTGCTGGATCAAGTCGCTGAAACGCTAGGAGAGAAAACTCAAGGGCGTCCGTTAATCGATTTAGTGCTGAATGGCCATGCTCACTGTCTAGAGCACTTGCATACCGAAGACACGGGACATGGCGACGCCCACATCAACTGGCTCGTTTGCGGCGGCAGCGGTTACAGCCTACGACGACAGCGCCAAGAAGGCCCAGTTCTCTACGAGCAGGCTCGCAATGCCAAAAGTTCGCGCTTAGTTGCCAACTCGCTGCTATTTGTAGGCCGCAACGGGCAAGGCTCCCATCGTCGTCGCCCCTACTCATTTCTGCGAATTGACGTTCAAGCCGGAACCCCACCTAAATTTGTTGTTCGTCCCTACGTTGCAGAACGCTATCAGCGTGAATGGTACGAACACAGCCTAGAGTCCTTCGAGATTTGAACTCAAGACCTGCGATGTCAGACTCAGAGATATGGCGTTACGCATTGAGCTTATGACATAGGGGGTGTAGGGGTTCTACCCCTACACCCCGTCCTAGCCTTAGGCAGTACTGCTATATCAGATTAGAGCCAATTTCCCACCTCTGCTTTCTCTTCCTCAACTTCCCCGCCCCACCGCCTGAGCAATTGCGGCAATCAATTCCTCAGGTTCCACTGGTTTGGCAACATGCATTTCAAAGCCTGCCGATAGCGCTCGCAATTGGTCTTCGGCACGCACATAGGCAGTAAGAGCAATGGCTGGAATATGGTTGCCCTGCGTCGCTTCTGAGTCGCGCACTTTCCGGATCAGCTTGTATCCATCTTCGATGGGCAGCCCAATATCGCTAACCAAAACATCCGGCTGCGCGTGTTCCAAATGCCGGATTGCTTCATTTGCAGAAGATACGGCCGTCACCTCTGCCCCTGATGCTTGCAGTACCATCGCTAAAAAATCTCTCGTATCGTGATGATCTTCTACAATTAGCACCTGAATTTCAGAGAGAGACAAAGCTTTACCATTGTGGTCTCCGCCGCTGGGTTGACCGATCTCAGGCAGCATCGCAACCGTAGTTGCCACTTGTTCTGCTGGTTCAGCGGCTTGTGATTCCCCATCTCCTAACCTGGCACCTTCTGGTTTGGCAGACGAGAGTAAGGGCAAACTGACCGTAAATGTGGCGCCCTTGCCCTCTCCTTCACTGGTTGCCCGAATCAACCCCTGATGTTGTTGCACCAGATGATGAACAATGGCCAACCCTAACCCTAACCCTCCATAGGGGCGAGTAGTGGTGCTATCCGCCTGTCGAAACCGATCAAATACATGAGGTAGAAAGTCAGCGCTGATGCCAATTCCTGTATCGGCAATCTGGATCTGAGCATACTCAGTTGCGTTAAATTCTGGCATTAAGCAAGGTTCAATTTCATGTAAATAAGTGTGTTGCTCCACACTTGCCAAATTGCGAGAAATTTCAAATTCTGCTCGTGTAATTTTTGTTAACCTAACTGTGACTTCTCCATTCTCTGGTGTGAATTTAATTGCGTTCGAGAACAAATTCCAGATAATTTGTCGCAGTCGTTCCGTATCTCCATACACCTTATCTACGGAATTATCAAAATCGCATTTTAGAATAATTGACTTATCACTCGCTAGCGGACTCACAATTTCGATCGCCGACTCAATTAGCGGAATGATACTAATCGGCTGCATGGTTAGCCGTAGCCGACCCCGAATAATTTGGGAAACGTCCAGAATATCTTCAATGAGCTGAGCCTGCGAGCGAGCATTTCGTTCGATTGTTTGCAAGGCTCGTATTGTTGTATGTTCATCGAGCTTGCGGTTCAGCAACAGTTGCGCCCAGCCCAAGATTGAATTCAAAGGGGTACGCAATTCGTGTGATACGATCGCCAAAAATTCGTCTTTCATGCGGTTGGCGGCTTCAGCTTGCTGACGGGCTGACTGCTCACGAATGATCTGATCCCGGACGGCATCTGCCTGCTTACGGTCGGTAATGTCTTCAAGTGTGCCCACATGCCCCAACAGGTCGCCTTGATCAGACAGCATCGGAGCCGTGCGGACATGCACCCATTTCATTCCCTCTTCAAGCGTTTGGATGCGAAATTCATCTGAGTAAGCCTGTCCCTGCTGAATCGCAACCAACCAATCCGCTAAAACTTTAGACCGATCCTGCTCAAAGATGCGATTTATCCAGTCGGGTTGCCAATTTTCCTGCATGGTGAAGCCACCGATAGCCTGACAGTTTGGGTTGGCGTAAGTGTAGCGGCCATCCGTATCCATTAAAAAAATTCCCACCGGAGAGCAACGGCTCAGCAGGCGAAAGCGTTCTTCACTGCGCTGAAGTTCTGCATTCATTGCCGCCATTTGAGTTGCCTGCCGCGCCACCTCCTGAGTTTTCTTGAACAAATCGACGAACACTGCTACTTTAGAGGTCAGAATTGTCGGCTCGATCGGTTTAAACAAATAATCAACCGCACCCAAAGCATAGCCCTTCCCCATCAGGCTATCGCTGGTATCAAAAGCGGTGACAAAAATGATTGGCGTACTGCGCGATCGTTGGCGTTGCCGAATCAGAGAAGCCGTCTCAAAGCCATCCATTCCCGGCATTTGCACATCTAGTAAAATTACGGCAAAGTCTTGATCGAGCAGACAACGCAAAGCCTCCTCACCCGAATGGGCCCTGACTAAGTTCTGCCCTAAGCCGCCCAAGATCGCTTCTAAGGCAATCAAATTTTCGGGGTGGTCGTCCACTAAAAGGACATTCACAGTCGGATCAGGTTGCATAGGGCGGTTTGGAGGACGGAGCAGAACAAGCAGACATTCAATACCCAGATGACTGACACAGGCGTTGGCATCCTGACCATTATCCTGCCATATGGTAGGAGTTGTGCCTCTACCGCAAGACAGAAGGGCAATTCTGTACCCTAACCATAGACATAGTTCGTTTTACGACTAGAGACGGTAATGGTGATGAAGCGATGCCCTGCTTCAACTGCGCTCAGCACTCAGGAACCCAATGGGTTGAGCGCAGTCGAAACCCGATCCCAATGTTGGGGATTCTGTTATCGGGTTAATAAAGTTGATATTATTTTTGATTTTGGATTTGCGTTCGCGCAGCGTTGCGCTAGCAACTTTTGGATTGGGGAAACTTCGCGCAGCCATGGTTTCAGTCTGCGAACTGCCGCGTCCTCTGTTTAAATCGATATGACAAATCGCGCTGATTTCCTACCTGTTAGCACCTATTAGCAAAGGGCGCAGAGAAAACTCTCCACACCCTCTTGTCAAATCTGTACTGAGATAGCTGAGTGTAACAGCTAAACTAAGCGATCAACCAAATCGACCGCTGACGTAATCTTGAGTCGCTTGCTCTTTGGGTGCGTTAAAAATATGCTCAGTTCTGTCATATTCAACCAGATACCCGAAACGGCTGCCGCCTTCTCCGGCCTCAGCGTTGAAAAAGCCTGTTAGATCAGCAACCCGAGACGCCTGCTGCATGTTGTGCGTCACGATAATGATTGTAAACCGCTGCTTCAGGTCATGCATTAAGTCTTCAACGCGCAAAGTTGAAATCGGGTCGAGCGCAGAGCAAGGTTCGTCCATCAGAATCACTTCTGGTTCAATTGCAATGGTGCGAGCAATACACAAACGCTGCTGCTGACCACCTGACAGTGACAAACCGCTTTGCTTTAGCTTGTCCTTCACTTCTTCCCAGAGGGCAGCACCCCGCAAAGAGCGCTCCACCAGTTCGTCCATGTCACCCTTATAGCCGTTGACGCGAGCACCGAAGGCAATATTTTCGTAAATGGATTTTGGGAAGGGGTTTGGCCGCTGAAACACCATACCAATGCGGCGACGAACTTCCACTGGGTCAACTTTCGGATCGTAGAGGTCGATGCCTTGATAAGTAATTTTGCCGTCAACACGAGCACTAGGAATTAAATCATTCAAACGGTTATAGCAGCGAAGCAGCGTGCTCTTACCGCAGCCAGATGGGCCAATGAATGCAACAACTTTGTTTTTAGGAATATCTAGATAAACGTTGCGAACAGCCTGGAAGGCACCATAATAGACCGAAACATTCTCTGTCCGAATCACAACATCATCAGACACAGCATTATTCGTTGAAGTCGGGCGGGTTGAGGGGTTCGTCATAGCGGAGTAGGGGTGTAAAAACGACGGTTGAGCAGAATGCTTGGCCTAAGCAAAGGGGATAGCTAAATCGTACACAATCTAATCAGAGAGATAGTCCGAAATAGGTACGCCAGTCAGCCGAATCACACCGACGAATGGCCTATTTCATCAAAGGGAAGCCCAAAGTTACCAAGTCTAGTAAATCTTCTTGCTGGTTAATGAACGGGCCAAAATACTGATAGCCAGAATTAATAGCACCACAATTAGAGCCGCTGCCCACGCTAGCTCGTTCTGGTTTTTGTAGGGCGCAATTGCATAGTTGTAGATCAGCACCGACAGCGTTGCAATTGGCTCTCTCAAACCACGAGAATCATATTGGTTAAACAAAGCTGTGAACAGCAACGGAGCCGTTTCACCTGCGGCTCTCGCCAGCGCTAGCGTCACTCCAGTTGCCACGAAGGGCAGCGAGGCCGGCAGAATCACACTCGAAACACCCTGAAAGTTAGTTGCACCAATGCCTACTAACCCCTGCCGCACCTCTCTCGGAATCGACTTCAAGCCCTCTTCCGTCGTCCGAATAATAATTGGCATCATCAGCACCGACAGCGCCACTCCTCCAGCAATCGCAGAGAAAGTGCCCATCGCCAGCACCACAATCCCGTAGGCAAACAGCCCGGCAATAATGGAAGGCACACCGCTCAAAACGTTGGTGCAAAAGCGTACAAACTGCGAAAGCTTGTTACCCTGACCAAATTCGACGGTGTAAATTGCTGTCAAAACACCAAACGGAACACTGATTAACGCGCCAAGCAAGCAAGTGAGTAGCGTCCCAGTGATCGCATTGCGGAAACCTCCTCCATCCACCAAGGGCGGCGGCGGCAGTTCGGTGAAGACAGAAGGAAAATCTTGAAAGAGGCGAACCAGCCCATTGCTAAGCAACATAAACAAGATGGAAGCCAGCGGCAACACCGCAATTGCGACACAGGACAGCACTAGCCCTGTCATCACATTGCCAAACATCTTGCGACCTTGGGTCATGCCTTGGTCAAACTCACCTGGAGCAATATCGTAAACATTGCTGTTGATCTGATCGGTCTGATTAGATGAACTCATGGCAACTTCTCAAAAAGAACGTCAGTTGAGCGTGGATTAATCACTCTACCTGCTGGAACCTGTTGACAATCACTTCCGCCAGCATGTTCACCAGTAGCGTCATGATCATCAGAATCAGCGCCTCATAAAACAAGGCTGACCGCTGCAAACCGCTCGCTTCACCAAATTGGTTGGCGATCAACGCCGAAATGGTGGAGGCAGGGGCAAACAAAGAAGCACTCACGCGGTTGGAGTTTCCAATCAGCATCGCGGCAGCCATCGTTTCCCCCAAAGCTCGACCTAGTGCCAACATGATCGAACCAATGATGCCCGATAGTGCCGAGGGGACGAGAACACGAGTGAGCGTTTCCCAACGGGTTGCGCCCAAACCGTAGGCTCCTTGACGTAACTCTGGCGGTGTTGAAACCAACGAATCACGGGAAATTGCAATGATGGTCGGCAAAATCATGATGGCTAACACGAGCGCTGTTGCAAACAATTGGCGGGTTGAAGGCTGAGTCGAGAAGAACGGCAGCCAACCAAAAGTGCCATAAATCGCCTGTAGCCCTGGCAGGATGAAAGGGATGAATACGAAAATGCCCCACATGCCGTAGACAACGCTAGGAATTGCGGCGAGCAGTTCAATCACAAAGGCAATCGGGGTTAGAATTTTGCGCGGCAGGAAGTTTTCGCTGAGGAAAACCGCAACCCCCACTCCCAGCGGAATCGCAAACAACAGCGCCACAATGGAGCTAACAATCGTGCCGTAAATTTGCGGTAGTGCGCCATAAGCATCTTCAACAGGGTTCCAAACCTGACTAAACAGGAACCCAATGTTAAATTCAGCAATCGCTGGAAAAGCAATTGACAAAAGCGACCAGGTAATCCACAGCAGAATCAAACCCACAGAGACCGCCAAGGCCACCGTTAGCCAGAAAAAGATGCGGTCAATCAGACGCGGGGCATTGAACTTCTGAGACGATTCAATCAGCGTTTCTTGATGAGAAATAGTTGACGGAGTCATGATGGTGGTTTAACAGGGAGGACAACAAATAAAGCGTGAAATGAGTTTTCCCTTGACCTAAAAACTATTGGCTATCACTGTTATCTAGTGGATGCTTCTTAAACTTCTTCAGCCGATCGGAATAGCTGCGCACCACTTCAACGGCAAACATCGGCGTTTCCTGAACAACATACAAAAACCGCTGCTGATCTAAGTAGGCCAATTTACAGTCTGTTTTTGCCACTGCCGTCGAAACTCGTTTTCCTTCCGGGTGAACCAATGCACCAACACCGAAAACATCACCCGCCACGATGGTTTCCATCACCCGACCATCTACAAGTTCTTCAATCTCGCCTTCTAAGACGCCATACATGTAGTCTCCAGGTTCCCCGGCTGCAAAGATGACCTCACCTGCGGCAAAGGTTTTGGGTTCAGCTTGACGCTGATAAATTTGAACAGCCATTGCTGGCTCTAAAGGAGTGTGTAGTGCCATCGATTCCTCAAAAAAGTTAGGAGTTCGGGGTGCCGTCGGAGTGCCATTCAGCTTAAGGAACTGTGTAGACTGACAAAACCTTACCAAGTGAACTGCAAAATTAAACGTCGTCTATCCTACAGCAGCCCCGATAATTCGCAAAAATGCCCCTACTAAAGCAAAGGAAGGCGGACTAACCGCCCTCCCTTAAACGTTATCTACTTGAGCTCAGCCAGCTTGGTGTCAATTTTGCCAGCCAGTTCGTCTTCAATGGGGATATAACCTAGCTCAGAAGCTTGGGTTTTTCCATCCGACAGCGCCCAACCAATCACGTTGGTCAACGCTTCTTTCTTAGCAGCATCTTGGTACTCAGGGTAGAGCAGCATCCAAGTCAGGGTAGAGATCGGATAAGCATCCGGATTTGCAGGGTCAGGCACTTGCAGCGCGAAATCAGCTGGAACCGTCTCGCCTTTGAAGGCTAGCGCTCCTGCTTCTGGGGTCGGTGCAACAATGTTGCCAGACTTGTTTTCAATTGCCGCCATGCTCAATCCGTTTTCCTTGGCGTAGGCAAATTCAACGTAACCAACCGCTCCAGGAGTTTGTTGGACTTGAGCGGTTACACCCTCATTCCCCTTTGCACCTGTACCCACGGGCCATTCAACCGACTTCGCAGCTCCTGCCTTCCAATTGGGGCAAGCCGCCTGAATGTGGTTGGTGAAGGCATAGGTGGTTCCGCTACCGTCGGAGCGATGCACAAATTGGATATTTGCATCAGGTAGATTGACACCCGGGTTAGCAGCCACAATTGCTGGATCATTCCATTTGGTGATTTCACCTGTGGTGATGCCGCAATAGTCTTCGCGGGAGAGTTGGAGTTCATCCACGCCATCTAGGTTGTAGGCGAGTACAACGCTACCACCTGTCATTGGAACCTGAATAGGGTCAGCGTTATATTTTGCTCTAAACTTCTCTTTCTCTTCGTCTGTCAGAGGCGCATCTGAAGCACCAAAATCAACCGTGCCTGCCAAGAACTGTTCTACGCCAGCGCCGCTACCAACAGACTGATAGCTGATTTGCACGCCAGGATTCTCTTTGTTGTAGTCAGCAAACCAACGCTGATACAACGGAGCAGGGAAAGAAGCACCCGCACCACTTAAAACCGCTGAGCCACCGCCACCCGCAGCAGGAGCATTACCCGCTGGAGCAGTGGTAGAAACATCTGTGTCCGCAGAAGGGGTACAGGAAACAGCTAGCCCCAGAGAGACGGAGGCCATCGCTGCCAGGAAAACGCGACGCTTAGAGCGTGATAGGGATGTCATGCGATCTACCTAGTAGTGTTTAGAAAATTTACAGAGTGTGTCGCAAGCATCGTACAGCCTGATTATGAAGAGAACATCCGGTAAGAGGTTAAGGGAAGTTTATCTCTTACAGCAAAAAATAACACTTGAGATTTCTTTGAAAATGTTTGAAGAGCGAATCAACCAGCAGCCCATCTGCAATTACACCCATTTAGACTCGCTAAACCTCTCGATTGGGCAGCAGAATTGAGTGAAGGCCTTGATTCGAGAAGGCAAACCAAACAGCCTAGCTAGACGCAAACCTAGGC
>JAAUQT010000242.1 GCA_012033495.1 Cyanobacteria bacterium RM1_2_2
GGGGAACCCCAAAACCTAAAGTTGGCATGATCCCCGTTCCCCTTACTAGGTACGTTAGGGACAGCCCCAGGTTTTAGACTCCTACGCAAGATGTGTGTACACCGTAGCTTTCGTAAGGGGAACGTTCGACTTGTGTGTACACAGTAGCCCTTCTAAGGGGGGTGGGGATCTCTTCTGCGTAAGTCCTGTCCTTCTTCGATCAGCGGTTCAGTTTTTCACTGCTTGATGGGCTGCGCTTTTCCTAAGCCCTAGGGTCTGTCATCCATTCCAGCTAAAACCCTGACCCTGGCAAAGCGACAGCCCCTAGCCTGCTTTTGGAGAACGGGCGCGATCTGGCTGATGGGGCAAGCGTTTGACCATTATTTGAGACGCGCCCTCAGCGATTTTATGCGACAGCTTGAGGCAAATAGCCCAACGCCGCGAGTTGCTCTAGAACTTTATGAACGCTTTGCTCAAGGGTTTCTTGCTGAGTTTTGCATTCTACTTCGGGATTGAGCGGTGGCTCGTAGGGGTCGTCAATTCCGGTAAATTGTTTGATCTGCCCTGCTCTCGCCCGCTTGTATAAGCCTTTCACATCCCGTTCTTCACAAACTTCAAGCGGCGTGCTGACATAAACTTCGACAAAACTACCGATTTTTTGCCTGACTTCTTCGCGTACCGCTCGATAGGGAGAAATCGCGGAAACCAAGACGACAACGCCATTACGAGTCAGCAGATGAGAAACAAACCCAATCCGACGAATGTTTTCATCCCGGTCTTCTTTGCTAAAACCCAACCCCTTGGTCAAGTTCTCACGGACAATATCACCGTCCAATACTTCAACCTGACAGCCCTGCGCCCGCAACGCCTGCTCTACTGCCTGACAAATCGTGGTCTTACCCGCTCCGCTTAAGCCTGTAAACCAGACTGTAACCCCTTTCTGCGTCATATGAAGGTTCATCTCCGAGTGAATAAACTAACTTAATGTTTGGATCAACAAAGCTTCAAGTTGATGAGTCCGTGCAATTTTACACCATTGCTTTGGCACGAATCCGCTTTGGCACGAATCAAAGCGCTCAAGCCCACCCTAAAGTGCTCGATTCGCCAAGTAACTCGATTCACCAAGCAACACAATTCGTCAAGTAACAGTTTGATCTGAAAGCCTTCACGACTGCCCGATCAATTCCTCTCAGTTTAAGGAGAACCGGATTCAGAAATGCCAGAATAATGTCTGCTTTATCAAATTTTCAAGTATTAAAACATACCTGCGTCATTCACTCTGAGAAAGCCGCTTCACCGCCTGTCCGCCCAGAAGCTGGTCTGCTTCAAGCAAGAGTTGGGGAATTTGGCTCGCGTGAGGGCTGTTGGCTAAGCACTGCCGCAAATCAAGCTGCCGAAGCTGGGCGGCTCTCGTACCGGGAAACCAGTGTCCGCCGTTGCCCAGCAGGTTATAGCGCATCTTGCCATAACTGATCATGTCATAGGCAAGGGCTAGATTGCGCAGCCATAGAATCACCGGAATATTGATTCGTCCGGGCGTTTCTTCGGGTTTGGGTAAGCCGACATGCCAGGTGCGCCACCAGGTTTCTCCCAACCGCTCGATGGCCGCCTGCTCTAGTCGTTGGATGATCGGCGGCAAAAGCTGATTTGCTTGATCGAGCAGGGCTAGCGTTTTCAGGTGTTCGTCAAAGTCTCCTGGGCGGGCGGCTCCTAAGCTTAAGGTGTGAACCTGCGGATGGCTGAGGCAGAACAAGTTGTTAAACACAATTGGGCTAAGCGGCGCACAAAGCTCCACCAGACGCGGCGACGGCTCATACAGCATTCCTCCTTTATTAGAAGGACTGATGATGAATACGCCCATGTCGTGACGAGTTGCCGCTTCAATTGCTGCCCAGTTCGCTTGATGAATGTAGTACCAGTGCAGATTGACGTAATCAAATCCGCCTGTCTCGATTGCTTGCAAAATTACGTCAGTGGGGGCATGGGTGGAAAAGCCGACATGACGAACTTTGCCCTGCGCCTGAAGCTGCCGAGCCACCTCTAAACAGCCGCCCGGACGAATGCTGTAGTGCAACAGTTCAGGTGTGTTGATGCCATGCAGCCCCAGCAGATCAACATATCCCAAGCCGAGATTTTGCAGCGATTGCTCAAACGTGCGCCGAAATGCCTCAGCATCTTCACAAGGAGACACTTTTGTTTGTACGATGAGTTTCTCTCGTGGCAGTTGTGGCAAAATTTGCCCTAGCTGCAATTCTGAACTGCCGTAGCCTCTAGCGGTTTCAATGTGCGTAATGCCCAGTTCAACCGAACGTTGAATCGTTGCTTCCAAGTTTGCCTGGTTGTCTGGTGGGATGTCTTGCAGCGGTACATCCTGCCATTTGTACTGGTAGCGCATTCCGCCGCATGAGAACACCGGCATCGAAAGTTCTGTGCGCCCAAATCTTCGATATTGCATAAGGTCGAGGTGGCTTTCATCGAGGGCAACCCAGTTCAGTTGAGACGGGGTTAAGGCAAAGTTCAAGGCAAATGGGTTCAATTCAAACGGCAACCGTTCAAGCTTTTGAAAACTGGCAATAATAAAATTAGCTAATGTTTGATTGAACCTCAAGGGCGGCTGACCAGACTGCACTTAGAATAGGTCAACCCACCCAATGTATCGTATTTTCGTGAATCTTTGTGAGCTTTTATGGACTTTTCGGAACTTGATGACTTAGAAAACTCTGTTCAAGATTTGTTATCGCTTGCCAAAATTGAGGTAGAAGAAAAACGGCTGCAACAACAGCGGGATGCTCAAATTCAAGAAGAAATTAGTAAAATTAAGCACCGACTCGAACCTTTATTGGCACAAGTCGAAACGATGCTTCAGCAATTGACCGGGGACGATTTTGCTGAAAGTGCGACTCGCCGCAAATTAGAAGAAAAAGCTGCCGATCTACGCCAAAAACTAGCCGATGCGCCGACCTTAGCGGCTCAGGCAATTGATCGGCAGATGATCTTAAACGAAGAAAGACTATTAGACGAACGAATAGCAGAACAAACAAATCGCTGGCGACAGGCGCTCAAGATCGATTTGCTAGAAATGATTGCCGAACAAACAGACTTTTTTAGCGCCACCGATGCCGCCATCGCCATCCGAGCTTATGCCCACGAACTTAAGGCAATTGGTGCTCTAGAGGAAGTTGTTGACACCTTAATTACTCAAATTAACACCCATAGCGAAGAAGGCCCGGTAGCTCGGTTGCGCGGCAGTCATGATCAGACCCTAAACTTTATTTACAACAAAGCGCTGGAAAATCGGGCCCGAGTCGAGCGCACCCCCGACGTGCAGCCGCGAGTTCGCCACCGTTCTTCCGAGAAGCGCCCCAATCCCTACGGTATGTTGGAAGGCAAAGTCGTGATTTTTGGCGGACACGATCGGCTAGAAACCGTAATCAGAAACCGCTTAAGAGATGTCAACGTAACCCTAGTTTGGTGTACTGCCCAATCGGGGCCACAAATTGCTGAACAGTCAGAAACCCATATTGCCAACGCTGATCTGATTCTGGTCTTGACCGGCTACACCAGCCACAAACTGACTGACAAAGCCATGCAAGCCGCTCAGCGCGTTGGCAAAACCGTTGAAATGATTAATACAACGGGCGTTGTTCGCGTGTTAGAGGCAATTGAGTATGGCTTAAAAACAAAGCAGCTTGCCCGCCACCTGAATCACTCTTCAAAATCAAACTAAAACTCCCTGACGCTGGGCTTCCCGTCAATAATTTCGCCAATTAGCACCAAATCAGCGACATTCACGAAAAGCCCATTGTCTACCACACCAGGGATAATGTTCAGCGTTTTTCCATTTCTGCCGGATTGTCAATCGACTCAAACTTGACATCAATAATCATGTTGCCCTGATCGGTGATCACCGGCCCGTCTTTTTTGATCGCCATCCGCAGTTCGGGCTTACCGCCTAGCTTCGCAACTGCCCGCATCACCGGCGTAATGGCCAGAGGCAGCACTTCCAGCGGCAGAGGAAAGGTGGAGCCGAGCCGATCGACGAGTTTGGAGCTATCGACCACCACAATAAACTGCTCAGCCAAGCAATCGACCAGCTTTTCGCGGGTATGAGCCGCACCACCGCCTTTAATCAAATTTTTGTTCGGATCAACCTCATCCGCGCCGTCAATCGCAATATCAATTTTTTCGACATCATCCAAAGTGGTCAGCGGAATGCCATATTGTTTTGCCAGCACCGAAGCCTGAAAAGAGGTCGGAATGCCCTTAATGTCTTTGAGATCTCCCGATTTTAGCCGCTCTCCCAAAAACTGAATTGCGAAGGCAGTGGTGGAACCTGTTCCCAATCCGACAATCGAACCTGACTGCACCCGTCCTGCCGCAGCCTTGCCAACTTCTTGCTTCATCACCTTTACGGGATCAAGTTCTGCCGTCATCACAAAATCTCCTCATAAAACGGTTGTGCGGTCGCCTAAACCCATCGAGCTTGCCCAATGCGTAACTCAGCAGGCGGTTTCCAATGTGCCCTCACTAGCATGACCTAAAAGGTTCCTTAGCTCAATCCAGCCCACTACCTTTGAGCCAGCCATGAACCAGAAATGAGTCAGAAAATGGATCGAGGAAACCTAAGCAGGAAAATTTGATCGAGACGGTCGATAAAAGAACTGACACCGATTTAAACAGCGGACGCGGCAGTTTGCAGACTGCAACCATGGCTGCGCGAAGCTTCCAAAATCCACAATCCACAATCCAAAATGGTATGACAAAGGCAACTGAGACAGAACAAAACGCCGTGAATAGAACAGCCGCCAAGTAATCTTTGCGTGAATTCTAGTAGGCTTCCCTGAAGTGAGCTAGATCAATCTGTATGGTGTACTGAAGCAGAACTGGCTCCCCGTTGCTCGACAGCGCTAGCCAGACTCGTGAAAGGCTATTTATAGCCCCCTGACCAAAGCTACCGTGTACACCCATCTTGAACAGCCTGACCAAAGGAACCGGGGGCACGCGAACGGTTTGCTACACATGATCTGATTGCTTTTGAAATATGGAATTTGAGCAAAATCTCAGGGAAATGTCAACTTTGGAACCGATTTCTGTAGCAGAGCGCTCCATGAGCCCCACAAGCAGCATTCTGCCGCTGCAAGAGGAGCAACCCCAAGAAGCGACAGGGGCAGTTTTGCAGCACCTTCACTACACTTACTGGCTGGATCACGGCAATGCCTTAATCGATGCAGCCGACTGGGAAAAAGCGATTAAAAGCTACGATCAAGCGCTGAAGTTTTGCCCGCAGGATCGAATCGCTCGCCTAAACCGCTGCTATGCTCTTGATCGGCTAGGGCGGTATGCCGAAGCGGTGGAAGGCTACAATCAGATCGTGCAACAGCGCCCTCAAGACGGCATCACCTGGTATAACCGAGGCATCGCCCTCAAAAGACTCCATCGGTTTGAGGAGGCCATGGTCAGCTACGATCGGGCCGTTCAAATCAAGCCTGATTTTCCGCAAGCTTGGTATAACCGAGGCTGCGTTTTGGCGGAATTAGGTCGCTATGAAGCCGCCATCGAAAGCTATCAGCAAGCGCTCCAACTCAAACCCGATAAGTATGAAACCTGGTATGACCAAGGGTATGCTTTTGCGGAGCTAGGTCGTTACGAAGCCGCCATCGAAAGCTATGATCGGGCGCTAGCAGGCAACCCCACCCATGCCGCCGCCTGGCATAACCGAGGCATTGCCCTCCAGCAACTCCAGCAGCATGAAGCCGCAATTGCCAGTTTCGGCTGCGCTCTAGAGCACGACCCGGAGATGGTTCAAAGCTGGCATGGTCGGGCTTCGGCACTGTTGGAACTAGAGCGCTATCAGGAGGCGCTGGCTGATTCTGAGCAGGCGCTGCAAATTCAGGCTGATTGGGCTGATCTCTGGACGCAACGCGGTCACCTACTGAGCCGATTGGGGCAAGTCGATGAGGCTCTCAGCAGCTATGATCGGGCGCTGCAACTTAATCCCACCTATGCCCAAACCTGGCTCGATCGGGGTGCGGTTCTAGTGCAGCGACAGCAATGGGAAGCCGCAACAGATAGCTACACGCAGGCACTTCAGCTTCAACCGCTCGACCTCAAAACGGCTGAGATCGCCCTAGCAGGATATGAGCAGATTATTCAAGCCAACCCGAAGTCTGCGGCTGCCTGGTATGGACGCGGATTAGCATACACGGCTTTAAACCAACTGCCTGCCGCCGCCCGCAGCTTTGCCCATGGGGTGAGCTTTCAGCCAGAGCACATTTCAGCTTGGCTGCATCGTGGGTTGGTTTTGGCAAAGATGCAGCAGTGGCAGGCAGCAGTAGATTGTTTTGCAAAAGTGTTAGCGGTTCAGCCTGATCATCTGGAAGCCTTAACTCACCAGGGGATTAGCTGGCTAAAACTCGGTCAATTTGGCTTAGCAGTTGATTTACTGGATCGGGTGATTGAGCAAGCGCCCCACCAAATGGATGCCTGGATTCATCGCGGCATGGCGCTCCTTGGACTGATGCTGTTTCAGGAAGCCGTGGATAGCTTCGATCAAGCACTGACGATCCAGCCTGACCAAGCTGAGCTTTGGTGGCATCGCGGCAACACCCTGCGCAGATTGGGACAATTAGCCGCCGCCACTGCCAGCTATGATCGCGCTCTACAGATCGATTCGGCGCAGGCAAAGGTGTGGAATGCTCGTGGCGTTGTTCTATTTCAGCAAGCCAACTACCCTGATGCGGTGGAGAGTTGGGATCAAGCGGCTGAATGGGCAGACCTGCCGTATCCGGCTTTGTTGCTGCGAGGAGTCGCTTTACTGCACATCCAACACTTTGCAGAAGCAGTTGCCAGTTTCGATCAAGCAATTACGCAACGTCCTGACAGCACCGAAGCGTGGGGGGAACGCGGCAACGCCCTTTTCCAAATGGGCAACCCCCAGGCCGCAATGACCAGCTATCAACACGCGCTTAAACTCAACGCCAACCAGCCTCAGATTTGGTATAACCAGGGGTTAGCCTTCGAGCAGATGGGTTGCTATCAGGCAGCCCTCAAAAGCTATAACCAAACGCTGAGCCTTCAAGCCAATCATGCGGCTGCTTGGCGCAATCGCGGTCGGGCCCTGGTTCGGCTGCGGCACTATCAACCTGCCATTGCGAGCTTTAACCGAGCGCTTCAGCTAAAGCCAGATGATCTGGTCGCCTGGCAAGAACGCAGCACTGCCCTGAAGCAAATTGGCTATCTCGAAGCGTCAATTGGTAGTTTAGCCCATGCGCTAGTGATGCAATCGAACGGTGCAACAAAGAACACTATCGCTGAAGCAGATAACTTAGAAGATTTCTGGGCAACAGAATCCCTGTCAGGGCAGGTTTAGTGGTGCAATGATCGCCTTGTGAATCGGTGGACAAAATGAACGGTCAGATGCGTTTCGGCTTCGCTCAACGCGCAAACCTTCAGTATTCGATCGGTTGAGCGCAGCCGAACGGTGGGTTGAGCGCAGTCGAACGGTGGGTTGAGCGCAGCC
>JAAUQT010000243.1 GCA_012033495.1 Cyanobacteria bacterium RM1_2_2
CCCTCTACCCCTAAATCCCCTCTCCCAAACTTGGGAGAGGGACTTTGAATCTTGCCCCCTTCTCCCAAGCTTGGGAGTAAGGGGATTGGGGGATGAGGCGAATGCAGCGACTTGCAAAGGTGATATGCTCCCCAATTAGTTTCCGTCAGGCGCGGTTTTTCAGCCATTTAAATTCTAAAAATTGGCAGCTTACTCCGTGAAAAGAAATAATATACGGAGTGTATTAAATTACTTGAGTAAGTAATACCCGTAGAGTTGCATAGAATTTAGGATCTCAAGTGATGCAGAGGCAACGTCAGCGCAGTTCGTCTAGTTGGGAGCGATCGCTCAGATTTTTGGTTAGTTTAAGTCACAGTGGATGGGTTCGTCTGGTCGCCAAAGTGACGACTGCACTGCTCGTAGCGCTGACGATTGTAATAATCACCTTCCTGGTCAGCGTTCGTCACATTGGCTTGCAGGTGCGAGAGGGACACCTTTACCTGGGAGCCTTTGAAATTGGTCAATTTACTGCTGCTTCTGAAGTGCAGTCAACGGACTCCAATCAAGATTCTACTGGCCTCAACCGCCAAGCCTTTGGCGCTCAGGTGACTGTCGAATCAACCGCTGGCTTTCAAAACTCAGGCATCTATTTGAGAAGGGGCGATCGCGTCACTTTAAAGCCTAGTGGTCGAATTAATCTAGCGCTGAGACAGGTTTATGCCTTTACAGGGCTGGTGAAACCTCTGATTGCTGATAGGCTACCCGCCGGAAGTGAGTTCAATGAGAGATATAAAACCAGAAATCAACTGCAAGATCCTGAGACAGGAGAAGTGCTGCAAAACCTGACTGAAATAGAGGTGCTGCAACGTCTCACCAGTGTCGGTAATTTTGGGCAGAGAGAAACTTTTCATCGAGATTGGATTGGGCCAGATGGAGAAGAGGTTTCTAGCGAAGATCTAGATCCCTGTCTCCTCTTTCGGGGAAATTCAGGAGTTACGCCCAAGTGGGGAATGTTATTAGCTCAGGTTCTAGAAGACCCAGGCGCAGCAACAGCCGATCCATTCCAAATACTGAGCCGTAATGGGCTAACCTCATCTGATTTGATTCCTGTTTCTAATCTCGAAAACTCTACCCTGGAAGCTGAGCGGGATGGGTGGCTAATGTTCATTATCAATGAGGCTGTTCTTTCGGGTGCTATGGAGGGTTCGCAACCCGTACAGCCTCAGAGTTGCAAAGATTATCATGACATCTTGGTAGACGTTGCCAATACATTCAAAGCTGAAGATTACCGCAACAGATATCGCATTATTGAGCGATCGATTCCTCTGGTCTGGTTTTCCGATAACATTGGAGCGTTCCAGGTCATCGTGCGATATGCTGATGAGTCAAGTTAAGGAGTGAGTCAGCAATGAGCCTAGCAGGAAACATTATCTGGTTGATTTTTGGTGGTTTTCTCACGGGCTTAGGCTACATTTTGGGCGGTTTGGGGATTTGCCTGACGATCATTGGCATTCCCTTTGGGCTTCAGGCGGTCAAGCTGGGAATTGCCTCTCTCACCCCTTTTGGCAAAGAAATTGTTGAAGTTGAAGACGCAGATAGCCCGCTGCGACTAATTTTTAACATCATTTGGATTGTCCTGTTTGGCTGGGAAATTGCGATCGCCCACCTCGTTTTTGGTTTAATTCTCGCCATCACCATCATTGGCTTACCTTTTGCCAAACAGCATTTCAAGTTACTGGTGATTGCCCTCCTTCCCTTTGGGCGAGACTTACGCTAGAGGAAGCTATAGATATCTTCGGATTTGGGGGTTTTATTTAATCCATCATTCTTCGGTTATCGAGAATGGCAGTGCTTGAGAGTTACCTGTGAGTGTTAAGGTCGAGTTATGGCTCTGCTGATGAGTATTTTTGAGAGGCAATTCCTGATGGTTAACTCAGCACAAACCATTAACAACCTTCCTCCAATGATGAGGGAGTTTTACAACTTCCCTTTGTGGTTCTTCATAGCGTCACTTGGCAAACCTACCAGGCTCTCCTGACTGATATGGGAGAACATCGCGCTGCTCGACTCGCCTTTGATCGTGGCACTCTGGAAATCAAGATGCCATCAGCCCACTCGATCCCACGCCCTTGATTGCTTGGCGGGTTGAACTTGAGTCCTTCGTTTTACAGGCGCGCGATCGCGACATTCGCACAATTATCATTCGACCTGCATTAGTTTACGGTCGCGGGGGCGGAATCATCGCCATGATGGTGCAAGCAGGTCATTAGCATGGGGTTATTCAGTATATTGGCACAGGTGAGAATCGTTGGACGTTGGTTCATGTGGATGATCTTGCGAGGTGCTATGTCGCTGCCCTAGAAAAGGCTGAACCTGGTTCGTTGTTTATTGCGGCTGATGATCAGGTGATGCAATTGCAAGAAATTGCAGAGTGGGGGAGTCGAGCAGCAGGAATTTCAGGACGGGTTCAATCCTGGCAATTGGAGGAGGCACGTGCAGCGATGGGAGTCCTTGCGGATGCCCTTGCTCTCGATCAACAGGCAACCGGAGCGAAAGCAAAACAAGTTTTGCACTGGCAACCTCAAGCACCCTCACTCATTGATGAATTGACCGGAGGTTCTTATGTTGTTACTCACTAACGGCTTACTAATTTTGGCGATCGCGTCTGTTGGGGTGGTCTATGGCGTGGATGTTTTCTTTGCGGTGATTGGTCGTCGTGCTTTGGCTCACAGCAGTGATGCAGCAATTGCAGAGGTCATGGGACGTTTTCATGAAGTTGCCGATGCTCGAATGCCTGTATTTGGAGTGTCAGGAGTATTAGCAACCATCGCATTTGCGATTCTGGTTGGATGGGGAACAGTTCCTAGTTGGCTCTCATTGGTTGCTCTGGCTGGATTGCTAATTCAATTAGGGTTGTATCTAGTGATTGCAAAACCGATCAATACCAAAATGACAGAGGCAATTCAAAAAGGGCAAATTCTGGCAGAAATCCGTGACCTTCAAAACCGCTGGGACAGTGTGATTATTGCTCGTGCCCTAGTAATGACGCTCGCGATTGGTTGCCTAACCACAGCAGGATTGTTGAAATAGTCCATTCATCTTGCGCTCACTTCTATTTCCACAGTTTGCAGATAGAAGCGATCACTTGAGGCTTCCCGCACAGTTTGTATCCACGCTTCTTGATTCTAGGGTCTAACCAGGGCAAACGCACATTATTTTTACAATGCTTACGGGGTAAAGGTTTTAGCCATTATTTGGTTTTGTAACTAAAACCTGAAACTCTCGCTACGTAAGGCTTACAGAATTTAGATGCGTTTGCCCTGTGCGTTTACCCTGCCTTTGCGACTTCACTTTACCTAAACAAGCTAATGTTCCGATGGCACTGGAGAGGGCATAACGGTTGAAATGACGTGGGGCGAAGCCGCCAAACTCGCCAGAAGTAAAAAGGCAGCATGAAAACAAAGTCACTGTTTTGCCCTCACGTCCATTAAATTGTTGGACGTTTGCCAAAGCAATAATTTTGCCTTTTGTCCTATAAAGACTCCACAAATTTTTCAAATGTAATTTTCGGTTTCCCCAATACTTCCCAAGTCTTCTCGCTCTCGAAAACTTCTTTTCGATTATTGTAGTGCCGCATCAACTCATATACAAATTGCCATTGCCCACTAAACACTGCCGGAATTTTCAACAAATTAAGTGAAATGCGAGAAAATTTTTGTGTGGGTTGTGCAATCTGAATTAAAGTGCGTGCCGCTGCTTCCATTGTTATCGGTTCTAACCCTTGTATCGTGAAAATTTGATTTGATGTTTTGTCCGGTGTTTCAATGGCGTTGCAAACGATTTGCGCGTAGTCTTTCGTTGCAACCAACCAAATCGGGTTCGGCTGTTGCCCAAAAACAATAACACGCTTGCCTTGTGTTAATTGCAACTGGCAATGCCTCCATAAAACCATGTTGGGCGAAGAATAACGAACGGCTGTCCAGATTCTTTAAGTTGTAAGTCGGAACGGTACTTCAAGCGCAAATCAAAAAGTCCGGGCTGTCGTAAGCACCGATTTCACTCAGTTTCAAGAGAACAACGGTTTTCGGCAACACTTCAAGAATGTTTTGTAGTCCGTCGCGTTCAACGATGAAGTCGGCGCGACGGTTGATTGTCGCCGGCGGATGAAAATAAAGATGTGTGATGTTTTGAGCAGCTTTTGTTAAAAGTTTTTTGTCGGCTAGATCCCCTTCAATTAAGTTCGTTTCGGGTGGCAACACTTTTTTGCCTTTGTTTAGGTCTCGGACTAATGCTGTGGTTGTGTATTTACGTTCAACCATTTCGCGTACAACGGCGTTTGCCATCGTTCCCGTTGCACCGACAATCAGAATGTGCTTTTCCATTGCTCAAGTCCTCGTAAAACCAAACGTAATGAGCAAAGATTACATGTATTGAATTGTTTTGGCTTGAATAAACCTGCTAATTTTCAAGTTCGCAGTCGTACAAAATTTCGGTTGGCGGCGCGCCGAACATTGCGGAAACAGTGCGGCTGAAATGCGCTGCATCGGCAAAACCGCCGCTTAAAGCCGCTTCTGTTAAATTAAAACCGTTTTGGGCGGCAAAGAAAGAATATTTCATCCGTTGCCACAAAACATATTTTCTGATCGGCATTCCAATTTGTTGGCGAAAAAGATGCGCCAAACGACTTTCCGATAACCCCGCAACTTTGCTTAATTCCTGAATTTTAATTTTGTTTTCAATGTTGCGCTTTATATAATCCACTGATTTACAAATTCGGGCATCAATCAACTCGGTTTCGGTTTGTCCACAAAACATCTTTAATTGACAAAAAATGGACATTGCTTGTTCTGAAAATCCTGTGTGAAATGTGGCAAAAGATTCATCAAATGATTTTTTTAACGTTGATACCGCAATGTCGGGGTTATTTTTGAATTGTTGATTGAGCAAGATTGAAAGTTTGTTGTCAGGGTCAATTAGTAGAACAGTGTGGTTAAAATTCTTGCCGATAAAATTGTGTTTGACTAGCGACGGAACAACGGCTAGTTGAGCGTTGTCCAAGAATCGGTGGCGGAAGTCAATGTCGAAGTTACCGTCAGTCGAGTAGAAAACAGCGGTTCCCTGGTGCGAAACAAATCCTTCGCTAACCACTTTTCCAAAATACAAAGCCCAACCAGCTTCAAACAAAAATTTATTGAAGATGCGATTCATTACTATCCCTCTTCTGTCACTCTGGTGAAAACTTTTATCATTTCTGAATTCTAGATTTATTATGTAGTAAGCGATTACAGGCTTTTTTCGTCATAAAAACACGGAACAGCATGGAAACCGTCAAAAATTTGATGAGCAAATGCTGTATTGCCTAATATACCTTCTGTTCAGAAATAATGAATAATAGGAGAAACCGGAGAGTAACAGAAGAGAGCTAAGCTAAAAGTCTGTTTTGATAATACACGAAAAACGTCTAACGGCTCAAATCAGCGGCGGTAGATAACCTTGAACTCAGCACCAGAGGCTTTCATCCGTCCGCTGCATTTGAATTGTTATGCGGCTGGCAGGTACAGTGAGTTTGACTATGCCTTGTGAGCTTCTGCATAAATCCGTAGTGCCGCAGCCATTTTCTTTTCGTAGTCCTCACCTTGAGCCTTAAACCAAGCGAGGGTGCTGGGATCTACTTGAACAAGAACGTTTAATGGCTCTACGGGTTTCCACCACCGCGACTTACTGAAAAACTCCTCAGTCAAAGGCGGAATATCAGAGGTATCGATTTCCTCCTCTGTAAGCGCGTCAACTTTCTCCCAATTCGTCTCTGAGGTATTGTTCATAGCGTTTTCGTTCATAAGGCAGAGCTTTGCGAAGCGAAATAATACGGATTGTTTTCTCGTCTAGTTCTGTAAAAGCTACAACTACCACACGCTCATCAAGCATCCCGATCCCAATCCACCGATCCTCTCCATAGTCTTGCCGTTCATCAAGAGAAATACGGAGGGGTAGCCTGAACAATCTAGGTGCATCTGCAAAGTCAAGATTATGCTTTGCAATATTTGCCTTGTTCTTTTGCTGATCCCACTCAAATCTCATGCTTTGATTTTACCGAATTTTCATCCCGCACCTCAAGAACTGCTTCGTTCGGCTCAAAGCATGGTTCAAAGCGGAACAGCTTAATTTTGAACACTCACCGATAATCCTCCGGACGCGCTACCACCACCAACCGAAGCCGCATAGCAACTTGTTATGCCGTTTAGCTTGTCGTTTGAGCGCAGCCGAAAGCCTATCTGCAAATGTTTTAAGATAAAACAATCGGAGGCTTGATGCGTCGTACATACATCAAATATTCAATTTGGTAGACTGAAAGCATCGATTAGGCTAAGTTAACCTATGCCCCTTGCGATCGACCAACTCATACAACAGAAGCCGCTCAGCGTTGACGAGTTCCTTGCTCGTTATGGCAGCGATAATCGCTATGAACTGATTGATGGAGAGGTGTTTGACTTGGAACCAACAGGTCAGCATGAAGAAGTTGCAGCCTTCATCACTGCAAAGGTCTGTGTCCAGATTGACGAAACAGGCTTACCTTGGTTTGTCCTTCAACGGGGGCTATTTGCGCCCTTCTGATGTCGGTATGACAGCATTTCGACCTGATGTTGCAGTTGTCGATCGAGATGAACTTAGCAAAGAACTACTTTGGTCTGACCAGTCAATTCTGACCTTGGGCAGTTCGATTAAGTTAGTGGTGGAAGTTGTGAGTAGCAACTGGCAAAACGATTATGCCCGAAAGGTCGAAGACTACGCAGCTTTAGGTATCCCCGAATATTGGATTGCAGACTATGCAGGATTGGGTGGTACTCGACACATCGGAAAGCCCAAACAACCCACCCTTTCTATCTGTACGCTAGTAGATGGAGAATATGAGATTCAGCAGCTTCGAGGCAATGAGATTATTGTCTCTCCAACCTTCCCAAAGTTGAGACTAACGGCTGAACAAGTGCTGAGGGCTGGTAGGTAACGATCATGGCATAACAATTCAAATGCGGCGGACGGTTGAAAGCCGCTGGTGCTGAGTTTAAGGTATCTGCCGCCGCTGATTTGAGCCGTTGTACTGAAATTTTCCGTATAACTCCCTAGCTCAGATTGTTATTCCCGAAATTTTCTGGATAAAGTGCTTTTGGGGCGTATTACCCAGAAAATTTCTGTATATTACCTGTGGGCAGGGAGGTTATCTGGAAAATTTCCGTATAGTTTCAGAATTTAGCAAGGGGATTTGTCCGTGACCTTTGCTACATAGATGAAGCTGTTATCACTAACCATGAATTCTTCTTCTATGCTTTTCGATCGCATTGGGGCATTGCGCCGAAAGCCTGGATTAGCCCAGGAAAATTTCCCTATTTCCCCACCTACCACCTACCTCCTACCTTCTCCTGCGATCGCGCGTCAAGATACTCATCACTTCACCCGAACTTGGAACAGGTAAAAGTGAACTACCACAA
>JAAUQT010000244.1 GCA_012033495.1 Cyanobacteria bacterium RM1_2_2
AGAACTGACATAGCCTCGGCTGAGAAAGCGCTGAATTAAATCCATTCCTTTTCTGGTTGAGCGCCCGCTGATATAAAGCTTGCTGAGCCGCTGAGCCATAAATCCACAGATCCTGAACTCGACTTGCGACAGAAGCCGAACCCGTTCCTTTGGGATAGCGCACATAGTCAAACAAGACACCTTCTGGCTGGCGTTGCAGAACGGCTTGCAGCAAGGTGGCATAGTCTTGCTGGGCTTTCGGACTGTAGGGATCAATGAACGCTTCTTCGGTATTCGCGTGGGTGATGTCAGCTTCGGGCGCTCGAAACGTCACGCTGGTTTCGCCGCTGCCATTCCGCGCCAGTGCCTGCTCAGCTTCGGCTCGCTGGGTGTAGGTGAAGCCATAGTTCATTGTAAACATCCAGGCATAGACGCTTAAGCCTCGCTGCCGTCCGAGCGTCACAGCTTCAGCGAGCAAATCTTTGTTTTCGTAGCCTGGAACCCGCACCACCGAGGGCCAGGAAGTCGGATTTTGCGCCACGGGCAATAAAACCTGCCCGTTATAGAAAACTTCCAGGTAAACCTCGTTATAGCCCCGGCTCACGATTCGGTCTAGCACTTCTGCCAACACGCCATCCAGCGCATCACAGGGATACAACCGCAGCCAGATCGCCTGAGACTGGGGCCATGTGCGGCTCCGACAGTCACGCAACTGTTCTGCATGTTGGCGAATGAGGGTGTCGTAGCGCTGGCGAGCCTCTGGGTTTCCTTGAATGGCGAGTTGATGCAAGCTGCTGGTTTGAGTAATTTCCGCAACTGAGAGTTGGCAATAGGCGTTCGTTTGGGCTAGCGCTGCCCGATCCATGCCAGGAAAAATGCCGAGCGAACCGAGCAAACTGCTGATTGCCAAGGTTGTCAAAATCAGCGCCCGAAAAACTCGGCGGGATCGACGAGTCACCTGCTGGCATCGCCTGCCCAACTCTCCACACCCGATCCCTCTAGCGAAGCGTAAGCCAGATGAGCCAAATTCGTCTTTAGGCGTTAAACGAGTCATCGATAGTTCCGAGTTCAGGCGCTAAAGTGAACAGTCTATAGTTATAGCGGATTTGCTAAATTTTGCTGATGGATCTGCTAGGGGATTTCTGCGCGAAGAGAGCCTGCTCATTGGGGCAGGTTTTGCTTAAGGATGGCTGACCAGGGCATGATTTCATCGCTAAACCTGTCCGCACCGAGGATTGTGAGTGCTGGGAATCTCCTGGATTCTGCTCGATGTGAGTAAAAGTGTTGCTGAGAGAGCTTTTCAGCCGTTGAAGATGGCTTAAAATAGTTTCACCAGAAAATTACTGAGTTAGATTTATTTTTAGCCGTATGTCCTCTGTTGAAACTGGCTCTGCATCAGCATTGAGCCGTCCCCAAATTTCAAGTATTCCTGCTGCCCAAGTCACTCCCGTCAGTTTTTTTGAAACCTACCGAAAATCCGGCACTCCTGTTGTCATCACTGGCTTGCTGGATGGATTGCCAGAATGGAACTTAGAGTATCTGTGTCAGCAGTTCGGCGATTGCCAGTTCCCGATCCGGCAATATGGCACTAAACGCTATCAGCTAGACAAGCGGCAATGGCCCAACATGGGCAGCACCGTTGAAACCCACCTGATGCCGTTTACAGAATATGCCGCGTTATTACGAGATGGAACCGCTAAAGCACAGGATTTGTATCTCGGCAAATGCTCTTTAAAGCAAACCGCTCTCGCTAATTCAGAGCCGTTTACCTTTGTTGAAACGCGCCTCGGCTTGAAAGCTCCTGTCACCGATTACAACCTGTGGCTGGGAGTGGGTGGACATACCACTTGCCTACACTGCGATGCGTTTGATGGCATTTTGATACAACTTTTGGGCACAAAGCGCATTCTTCTATTTCCACCACGGCAACTGCCAAACCTATATGCTTTCCCTATTTCGTCCCATCTGTGGGCAGGGCTAAAACGCCGCGCCTCCTACAGCCAGGTTTATCCAGAGCAGCCTGATTTCGAGAGTTTTCCGCGATTTCGAGCCGCCCTCCAGCAAAAATGCGAAGTGGTGTTAAACCCCGGAGATGTTTTCTTTATTCCGGTGGGCTGGTGGCATGAAGTGATTTCAACTGGCGATGGGGTGGTGTGTTCGGTGAATCGGTTTTGGAGGGTGTTGCCGCTCAGTCGGGCTTTGCGGATCTGGAACAAGTGGCGGATTCATTTAGGAAGCGTACTGACAGTTCCGCATGTAATTTGGACAGAATTGCACTCCCACTCTCGTCCGCTTGATGGATAGAAACCACAGCTTAAAACCACAGCCAATTTTGATCGAATTTTGATCGAAAGTTTGAGCAACCAAACTATCTAACCAGACTCATTAATGGGAGGATGGATCATTGTGGCGCTAAGTTATAGACTATAAGAAAGGGCAATAGGTATAGTTACTTACTGTTTTTCTGGTGAGTTCGTGTACGGTCGCCCAAACCTGTATCCATCCAAGCGTTAGCCGTTGTTGAGAAGAGAAAGTCATGGCTGTTGCAACAACCCAATCCCTCGAAGAACTTTGTATTAATTCCATCCGTTTCCTGGCGGTCGATGCCGTTGAGAAAGCCAAATCTGGGCATCCAGGACTCCCAATGGGTGCTGCACCAATGGCATTTGTCCTTTGGGATCAGTTCATGCGGTTTAATCCCAAAAATCCGAAGTGGTTTAACCGCGATCGGTTTATCCTCTCGGCGGGTCATGGCTGCATGTTGCAGTATGCCCTGCTGTATTTGACGGGCTATGACAGCGTTACTATCGACGACATCAAGAGCTTCCGGCAGTGGGGTTCTAGCACTCCTGGACACCCCGAAAACTTTGAAACGCTGGGTGTTGAAGTAACAACCGGCCCGCTCGGTCAGGGCATTGCGAATGGGGTTGGGTTGGCGGTTGCCGAAGCTCACCTCGCGGCCAAATTCAACAAGCCTGATCTGACGCTGGTGGATCACTACACCTACGTGATTTTGGGTGATGGCTGCAACATGGAAGGCGTGTCGGGTGAAGCCTGCTCAATAGCGGGTCACTGGGGTTTGGGCAAACTAATTGCCCTCTACGATGACAACCACATTTCCATCGACGGTTCCACCGACGTTGCCTTCACCGAAGATGTCTCGAAGCGTTTCGAGGCTTATGGCTGGCATGTGCTACACGTCGAAAACGGCAACACTGATCTGGTGGCGATTGCGAAGGCAATTGAAGAAGCCAAAGCCGTTACCGACAAGCCGACCATGATTAAGGTGACAACGACAATTGGCTATGGTGCGCCAAACAAGCAAAACACCGCAGGCATTCACGGTGCGGCTCTGGGCACTGACGAAATTGCGGCAACTCGTGCCAATTTGAACTGGAACTATGAGCCGTTTGTTGTGCCCGAAGATGCGCTAGGTCACATGCGGAAGGCCGTGGAACGGGGCGCTGGCTATGAAGCCGAATGGGAAAAAACTTGGGCGCAATACAAAACCAAATATCCGCAAGAAGCGGCCGAATTTGAGCGGTTGATCAGCGGCAAGCTTCCCGATGGCTGGGATAGCGTTCTGCCCACCTACACCCCGGAAGACAAAGCCCTTGCCACCCGCAAACACTCAGAAACCTGCCTCAACAAGCTGGCTCCTGTTCTGACTGAACTGATCGGCGGCTCGGCTGACCTGACCCACTCCAACCTCACCGAAATCAAAGGCTTTGGCGACTTCCAAAAAGGCGCTTACGCGAATCGCAACATTCACTTTGGGGTGCGGGAACATGGCATGGGCGCAATCTGTAACGGCATCGCCCTGCACGGTTCGGGTCTGATTCCCTACGGCGCAACGTTCTTGATCTTCACCGACTACATGCGGGCAGCGATTCGGCTTTCTGCTCTGTCGCAAGCAGGCACGATTTGGGTGATGACTCACGACTCGATCGGTCAAGGCGAAGACGGCCCAACTCACCAACCTGTTGAAACCCTGGCATCGCTGCGAGCCATTCCCAACCTGACGGTGATTCGTCCGGCAGACGGCACCGAATGTTCGGGCGCTTACAAAGTTGCCATCACTAACGCCAAGCAGAACGCGCCGACGTTGCTGGCTTTCTCGCGGCAGAATCTGCCTAACCTGGCAGGCACCTCGATGGAAGGTGTAGCGAAGGGCGCTTATGCAATCGTAGACTGTGACGGTACGCCCGATCTGATTCTGATCGGCACGGGATCAGAAGTCAGCCTGTGTGTGGAAGCTGCTTCTAAACTGACCGCAGAAGGCAAAAAAGTGCGGGTCGTTTCGATGCCGTCTTGGGAGCTATTTGAAGCGCAAGATGCCGCCTACAAAGAATCCGTGCTGCCCAAAGCCGTCACCAAGCGGGTTGCCGTAGAAGCGGGCACAAGCTTTGGCTGGAGCAAGTATCTCGGCACCGAAGGCGATTCCGTCAGCATCGATCGATTTGGCGCATCAGCTCCGGGCGGCGTCTGCATGGAGAAGTTTGGCTTCACCGTTGATAACGTGCTGGCAAAAGCAAAAGCCGTGCTGGGCTAAGCAACTTCTAAACTCATAATTTCTCCTTCAAATCAAGCCCTCTCTCCACAGGGGGCTTTTTGTGGCTTGATCGGCTTTCTCTGCTTTCCCCTAACAAGATGTTATGCCTCTAAGTGATCGGTAAGACACAGCCGCCAAACTATCTGTGGTCAATCAGTGTTGCCCTGGATGTCTTGCTCAAGAAAGCTAAAATCCGATCTAAAGGCATCTAAGCTATCGTAGTAGCCATCATTGTATTTAATAAATTTTGCGTGGACATAAACTCTTTAGCCGATTTGAACAAGTTGGAAGCTTATATAGGTAAGGAATTTGGAAAACTCAAGTTAGGTGATGTCTTACATTCCCTATATTTATTAAAGAGAAGCTTATCTGAGCTTAGACCTTTTATGATTGCTGGAGTGTCTTTATTTGCTATCAGGTTTTGCCCTCCCAGTAATCCATCTCAATTAATCAATAATTACGACATTCAATTCCTGATTGATTTATGTAATGAATACTACCTTGCTGATCCTATAATTTTTGATAAAGATTTACGTGATGAGTTTATAGATTCAAATCCAGGTTTCATGATGTTACGGATAGTAAGTAGTCAGTTTCCTTTTGAACCAGGAAGGTTTAGTGCGTTTTCACGTCCTGCTTTGCTGTTTTATGAAATCCCAAAACAATTAAAAGGCTTACCAGGTATTCCACAGTTTGATTTTGAAAATAGGTTTCAAGATATAACTGGTGTTTCAGTCCTTGACTTTATAACTACAGGATTTGTAATCTCTGCGGTATCTCAAGGAAACTTTGCAGTCAATAGAGACTATTTCAAGAAGACTCGCAAACAGGGAATTAGCATACCAGATGATCAAGTTGTTAGAAATATTCTTAATCAACTTGTGGCAGACAAGTTTAATTTAATTGAATTATATGAAAAAAGAAAAAATGCGGATCGTCGTTTTAGAATGTATGACTTCAATCCTCTTTTATCTTATCCAGTTATAAAACTTTGCCAAAACAAACAATTTTCTACATCAGATAAGGACTTTATTCATGCACCAGTGCCTGAGCTAGTTGGCTCAAGAATCTCTACAGGGATTTTTTATCAAATGTACAATGCTCACTCCACAGAATTCGGGAATGAATTTTCTGATTATTTTGGTTACGTATTTGAGAGATATGTAGGTCTTGTAATAGAAAACTGCATTACCTCGGAACAATTACTTTCAGAAGCGGACATTCGTAAATTTTATCCAACTAATAAAGGAAAAGCTCCTGATTGGATTTTGATTGATGGTTCAACATTAATTCTTTTTGAGTGTAAAACCACTCGTTTTTCCAGAGCAGCACAATCTATAGCTAGTGAAGAGGCTGTAAATAGTAGTTTGGCACAAGTTAAGAAAGGCTTAAAGCAACTTTCTAGTTTCATGTCTGCTTGCCGATCTCAGGTGCAAGAACTAGAAAGGTTTCGTGGCTGTACTACATTAAAGCCAATTTTAGTTTCACTGGAACCGTTATATCTCATAAACAGTACTTGCTTTCGTGAACATATTAATAGCTTACTAGCAGATGAAGGTGTTACTGGACTTGATTGGCAAATACTATCAGTTGATGAATTAGAAGCTTTACAACCGCATATTGCTGCTGGCTTCAAGCTGGCTCAAGTCTTGAATGATCTATTAACAAAAACATTTAACGATGTCCTTCAACAGTTAAGCTCTCAGACTCAAAGAACTTTTGCTCATTCTTTCTTGTATCAGAAGCAAGAAGAGCTATACCAGCGTCTTGATATACCTAAAGAGAATCCTTCAAAGAACAAGAAGAGTAAAAAGATTACCGCATCGTTAGTTTTGAGGCATAAAAAGTCGATGAAGTGGACAATTGAAAGGCGAAAATTATTTTTTTAAGGAGGCTGTGGACGTGATGCCAACATCTAGTCAACAGGTTGCTATCGTTCGTACAGAGCGGGGATTGACAATCTCAGGAACTCGGATCACTTTGTATGACGTGATGGATTATCTCAAAGCGCAATACCCACCTAAATTTATTCAGGATGCATTTGACCTTACAGATGAACAGATTCGGACTGCCCTTGCTTATATTGAAACGCACCGACCAGAAGTAGAGGCAGAGTATCAGGAAGTATTGCAAGCTGCCGCAGAAACTCAACAATATTGGGAAGAGAAGAACCGCGAACGCTTTGCTCGAATTGCGGCTACTCCCCCTCGTTCAGGCTATGAGGCGGTTCGAGCTAAACTTCAGGAACGGAGAGAGCAGCGAGCCGCAAGCAATGATTGTTTTAGCTGATTACAATTTGAATCGGCAGGCAATTCTGATTTCTGGAAGTCTTCTCGCTGGCGAGTGGTTAGATCTAGTTCCAATTCAATTGATCACATTCGAGGGTGTTGGCTTACCCGCAAACAGCAATGATCGGGTGGTTTGGAAATTTGCTCAAATAAACGGGATGCTTCTACTGACGGCAAATCGGAATGCGAAGGGTGGAGACTCGTTGGAGCAAGTAATGCGTAAAGAAAATCAGCCCACTTCATTTCCTATCATTACGATTGGCGATCCCGATCGGGTGAATGAGTCTGACTATCGAGAACGCTGTGTTGAAAGGCTTGTAGAAATTGTGATTGACATTCAAGACTACATGGGAGCAGGTCGGTTGTTTATTCCGTAAAGTTTTAAGCGCAATCTGTATGGAGAAGTTTAGCTTCACGGTAGAACATGCTGGGCTAAGCCACTTCTAAACTCATAATTTCTCCTTCAAATCAAGCCCTCTCTCAGCAGGGGGCTTTTTTGATGGCTTCATCAGCTTTCCCTGCTTTCCCTCACAAGGTTA
>JAAUQT010000018.1 GCA_012033495.1 Cyanobacteria bacterium RM1_2_2
CAAGGAGGCAGTGAATCCTGATTGATTGCCTCCTAATTTTTGCTGCAACTAGAAACTCAACCTCACGATGGATAGACCGTTGACTCCCTTGCTGAAAATATCGGTACCTTGGCGCTGTTACTGATTGTCTTCCCCATCAACTGTGCCATTGTGCTGGTTTCGCTGATGGTCAGTTGGCTCATTGCCCCATTCCAGAAAAAACGGTCAGCAAACATCCCCAGCGCATCTTACTGACCGGGGGGAAAATGACAAAAGCTTTGCAACTGGCGCGATCGTTTCATGCCGCAGGGCATCAGGTTTTTCTGGTGGAAACTGACAAATATTGGCTGTCGGGGCATCGCTTTTCTAAGGCCGTGAAGCGGTTTTACACTGTGCCTGCTCCCGAAAAAGAGTCCGATGGCTACTATCAAGCCTTGCTTAGCATTGTTAAAACCGAAAACATTGACGTTTTTATTCCCGTTTCTAGTCCAGTTGCGAGCTTTTATGATGCTGTAGCGGGTACGGTTCTACCGTCTTCTTGTCAGGTCATTCACTTTTCACCGGAGATCACTCAACTATTAGACAACAAGTTTACTTTATGTGAAAAAGCTCGTTCATTCGGCTTATCAGCACCGCAGGCTTTTTTAATCACCGATCCGCAGCAGATTCTTGATTTCAACTTTGCTGCGGATCGTCGTCGCTATATTCTCAAAAGTATTCGCTACAATTCAGTGTCTCGCCTCGATTTAACGAAACTGCCCTGTGACGGAATGGCAGCTTATGTGATGAGCTTGCCGATTCGCCCAGACAATCCTTGGATTATGCAAGAGTTCATTGCTGGGCAAGAATATTGCACCCATAGCACCGTTCGTCATGGCAAAGTCAAGCTGCACTGCTGCTCTCGCTCATCTCCCTTTCAGGTGAATTATGAGCACGTAGACAAGCCAGAAATTCTGAACTGGATTGAGCAATTTGCTGCCAACCTGAACCTAACGGGGCAAATTTCCTTCGACTTTATTCAAACCCCAGAGGGCATGGTCTACCCGATTGAATGCAACCCCCGCACCCACTCTGCCATTACCATGTTCTACAACCATCCCGGCTTGGCAGCGGCCTATTTGCAAGACAGCCAGGATGAACAGACGCCCATCATGCCGTTGCCCACCAGCAAGCCAACATACTGGCTCTACCATGAACTGTGGCGGTTGACAGAGGTGCGCTCATGGGCAGGGTTTCAGGCTGGGTTGCAAAAGATCGTCAGCGGGAAAGATGCCATTTTTCAAGTCAATGATCCGCTGCCGTTTTTGACCGTCCCGCACTGGCAAATCACCTTACTTTTGCTGAAGAGCCTGCGGCAGTTCAAAGATTGGATCAGAATCGATTTCAACATCGGCAAGTTGGTAGAGTTGGGAGGAGATTAATCGTGTCAGCACTGCGCATCCTGCATTTGGTTGGTTCTGCCTCCGATGATTTTTACTGTGATTTGTCGCGGCTCTATGCTGAAGACTGCCTAGCAGCAACAGCAAATGCTCTGTCCTCCGACGCTCGAATTGCCTACATCACTCCCGACCAACAGTGGCGCTTTCCGCTCTCTTTAAGCCCATCAGACCTTGCGGCTGCCCAACCGATGCCGCTCAGCGAGGCTATTTCGGTTCTAGTAGCGCAGAACATTGATGTCATGCTGCCGCAAATGTTTTGCCTGCCGGGAATGACCCACTACCGCGCTCTGTTTGATTTGCTCCAGATTCCCTACATCGGCAACCCGCCAGAGGTGATGGCGCTAGCGGCTCATAAAGCCCGAACCAAAGCAGTGGTGGCTGCCGCTGGGGTGAGTGTGCCCCGTGGAGAGTTGCTCCGCCTGGGTGAGAGGGCAACGATCATGCCTCCTGCCATTGTGAAACCGGTCAATTCAGATAACTCACTGGGGGTCACTTTGGTGAACGACAGAGCAGAGTATGACGCTGCGCTAGAAATAGCATTTGAGTATGCCAGCGAGGTGATTGTAGAAGAATTCATTCAACTCGGTCGGGAAGTGCGGTGTGGTGTGATTGACAGAGACCATCAGCTAGTGGCTTTACCGCTAGAAGAATATTGGATTGATCGCCATGGTTATCCTATTCGTGCCCATGCAGACAAACTGAAGCGATCGGAAGAGGGCAACCTAAGTTTTGCGGCTAAGAATCATGACAAGTCCTGGATTGTCGATATTAGCGACCCGATCACAGAACGAGTGCAAGCAATGGCGAAGCAATGTCATCGGGCGATGGGCTGTCGGCATTACAGTCTTTTCGATTTTCGGATCGATCCGCAGGGGCAACCCTGGTTTTTAGAAGCGGGGCTGTATTGTTCGTTTGCGCCGAAAAGTGTGATTGCTGCAATGGCGCGGGCAACCGGAATCGAATTAGCTGATTTACTGATGAGCATGATCGAATCAACTTTGGGAGAAACTCAGCAAAGATCTGTGCCCTGCTCTTTCTAGGGCGCGTCATTCATTCATGGTCAAACTCAGGGTCAAACTCATGGTCAAACGCTTGCCGCATCCGCTTGATCGTGCCCGCCCTCAAAACCAAGCTAGGGGCTGCCATTCTGCCATCGTCAGGGCGCTAGCTGGAATTAAGGAAATTTCAGAGAGCCAATGCCCTAGACCGGCTCTACAATCGGCAAGGTAAACCAAAACCGCGAACCTTCTCCAAGTTTGCTGTCAACCCCAATTCTGCCGCCGTGAGCCGTGACAATTTGCTGGCAGAGGCACAGCCCAACTCCAATTCCGGTTAGCTGCCGTTCTGCACCTGCCCCCAAAGCCAGATTAAACAAGCGCTCTTGCTGCGAAACCGCAATGCCTTTGCCGTTGTCAGTAATTGCAACCCGTAATTCGGTTGGGGTCGCTTCGATGCCAACGGTGACTTTTACGCCCGGCAAATTATGACGCACAGCATTGACCAGCAAATGCTTAAAAACTCGTTCCAATTGAGTCGGATCACCACAAAATTCTAGCGATTCGTTGGGGTTCTGCACTTCCAAAATGGCGTGGTTTTGGTCAAATAAACATCTGAGGTCAGCCACGACCGTTTGCAGTAAGGCGTGCGGCTTAAACCGTTCCCTATTGAGAACCACGCCTTCAACTTTGTTGGTGTAGGCTTCTAGCAGCGAATTGAGCTTGCAAAGCTGAATTTCCCCCGATTGGGTCATTTTTTGCAAAACCGAACGCGAGACCGAAATTTCATCTCCGGGCTGTTGCTGCAAGTTTCGCAACACTAACAGCGTCCCCATAATCGTTGTTCGCAAATCGTGGGCAATGGCATGTAGGAATACATCCTGCAATTCATTCATCTCCTGTAGTTTTGCTAAATTGACTTGCAGTTGTAAGGTGCGTTCGGCGACTTGCTGCTCCAAATTACTGTTTAGGATTTGAACTTGCTGATAAAGCTGCCCTTGCTGGATGGCGATGGTGACTTGAGTTCCCAATTGCTCTAGTAAGTCAATTTCCAGCGGTTGCCACTGGCGCGGCTGAGTGCATTGATGGGCAACCAGCAACCCAAAAAGCCGAGGTGAGTTAGGTTCTGGTATTTGAGTAGAGAGAGTCAGGGGACAAGCTGAGCCTGCCTGAATGCTAACAGTTGGATCAAAAATAATCGCTACACCCAATCCGGCTTTAACTTGATACAGATCGTGATATTGACGAATAAAGGGGGTGCGTTCAACTTGAGACGTGTCATTTACCACACAAATATGGGAATCTGCAAAGAGAGCCTGAATCTCTGGATAGGTAGCAGCATCAGAAGTGAGGCTTAACGCTGAGTTCCATTCCGGCAATACCGATTCAGCCACCACGCTACCTCTTCCTGCTTGATCAAACCAGCAAATAAACACTCGATCGGCTTGCAAAAACTGCCGCACTTCTTGAACCGTGGTGTTGAGGATTTGGTTCAGATCAAGCGATTGCCGGATGCGGAGCGCCATTTCGCTTAATAGCCGATTCCGTTCTGCATTCAGACGCAGATTCTCTTCGATTTGTTTGTACTCGGTGATATCTAAAACTGTACCTGTAGCGCTCGCATTGCCAATCATTACCTGTTCTTCCACAATGCGTTCTGTGCCGTCAGGTAAGCGTAGTCGATAGTCCATGCGATAAGGAATTTTGTGTTCAATGACGTTGGTCATGGCTTGCTCCACCTGCCTTCGATCATCGGGGTGAACGGCCTGTAAAAAAGCCTGTTGGTTGGGCGCTGTTTCTTTGACTCTGAACCCTAACAAACGATAAAGCTCATCCGACCAACTCCACTGCTGTTTCTCAAATTCAAAGTCCCAGTTGCCAAGACAAACCAACTGTTGGGCTTTCGCCAAGCTTGCCTGATTTCGGCGCAGCAAAGTTTCCACCTGACGCCGCTCAGAGGTGATTGCAGCCAAAATTAATGCGGTAATCGTCACGACGCCGAGAAAAGCTTGCTGAAGCAAAATGACCTGCTGAGGGACATCTGCCACCGTCACAAAGGGGCCCTTGCCTGCAACTGTGCCGCCAATCGCAATCATCGAGAGCAGAAAACTGGCGATAATGCTGGCGGGCTGCCCTAACCGCAGGGCGGCCCATACTACGAAAGGAAAGGGTAAAAATTCGATCGGATAGTTAACAACGGCTTTGGCTGGATAGGAGTAGAACACCGCCCAACTAAGGGTCGCTAGTAAACCGAAGCACAATAATTTTTCTAAAAACCGGGAAGATTTGGTGATCGAAGTGAATTTGAAGCCAGATTGCCGGAAACGGGTCAACTGCTCTTGTAGCACCAAAAGAAGGGGAGTGAAAACCAAAATTCCCATGCCGTCACCTAACCAAAACGTCCACCAAGTTTGTCCGACCTGTTCAGCCGTGAGCAGATTGACCCTGACCCCCACACCCGTATTGATGGTGGCATTCAGCATAGGAGCAACCATGGCTGCCAACCCAACCAAGTTCAGCACGTCCTTGAGCCGAGTGAGGCTGGAACGAAACTGCACTCTTTTCAGCAACATTGCCGCAACCACCGCTTCCAGCGTGCCGCCAAAGGCTGAACCGCCTGCCAAAGCCCACGAAACGCCGAGCCAATGCGCTGTTAACAGAATGCCTAACGCTACACCTGGCCACGCCCGTCGCCCCTGCTGCAACAGAATAAACAGCGCGATGCCCGCTGGTGGCCAGATCGGAGATGGCTCAATGCCCAATTGCAAACTCGCAAAATCAGCCTTGCCACCAGAAAATAGAACAAAGCGGTCAGTGCAATCGAGATGCCACGCTGCTTGAACATTCGCCTCATCCAGAACCGTAAGTCGGGAAAAGGACGTTCTTAAATTTACAGCCAGACTCAGCCATTTCACCTCTTACACGCTTTTTGCCTACGACTCATCAATCAGTTTACTAATCAACTCATCGACTGAACTGGCGCTTAATCTCTCCATTGCTACTGGGTGTTACGATTTTGACTCGGCTGATCCGGGCTTCAGAAATGCCAGTTTCAGTTTTAGTCACGGTTCAATCCCAATGCAGGATTTAGGAGATTAAGCGCTAACCTATTGATTAGGGTGACTTAAAAATAGAGAACCCCACTTCCCCCAGACGGATGACCTGCAAAAATGACCTACAAAAAATCTGTGGCAATCAGTATCCTTTAGTGACAAATAGTAGTGACAAATAGACAGTAACAAATCACCTTTGGCAACGAGATCTCAAAGCAAAGCAATGCCGCTAGGTGGGGGCAGGTTTTGCAAAAGAATGGGTTGCCAAACAATGGTTTCATCACTGAACCTGTCTGTACAGGGGTTCTGTTTGCTAAAAATTCTCTAAGCATTTTCTAAGCGCTAAGCGATTGATTATAAGCTGATGACAAACTACGACACCCAGTACGATACCCAGCCAAACCGTGAATGGTGGGCCCAGCGATGGGTCGATGTTTTAGAGTCGTTTGGATGGGTGCGTCGGTTGGCACGTGCTCGCAACTATGCCCGCGAAGGGAACGTGCTCAACATTGAGTTTCGAGGCTCAAAAGTACATTCTCAAGTGCAAGGAACTGCGCCCGAACCTTACCAAGTCTCGCTGTCGCTAGATCCGTTTGACGACGAGCAGTGGCAGTATGTGATTGAGTCGATGGCAGAACGAGCCATTTTTTCGGCAAAGCTGCTGGCAGGTGAAATGCCGCAGAACATTGAGGAAGTGTTCACGGCGAATGGCTTAAGCCTGTTTCCGCTGACGAAGTTTGATATTCATAGCAAGTGCTCCTGCCCCGATCCGGCGAATCCTTGTAAGCATATTGGGGCTGTTTATTATTTGCTGGGCGATCGGTTTAGCGAAGACCCGTTTGTGCTGTTTCAGTTGCGTGGACGCACAAAAGAGCAGATTTTGACAGCCTTGCGGCAAATGCGCAGCACCCACACTGAAGCGACTTCAACCGATCGGACAGAAACGACGGCTGAACCAGCGTTGAACTTACAAACTTTCTGGCAATATGAGGAACAGTTGGAACCTTCGCTGGTAGTCATCACGCCGCCGCCCAGCAGCGAAACAGTGCTAGATGTGTTGGGAGGGATACCGATCAAATCGGACTCCTCGAACAGCCAAACTAATACCGCAACCCAACTGATGTTTGAGCACTTGCAGGCAATTTATGCGCAGGTGAGCCAGCAAGCAGTAATGACTGCAATGACCGCAGGTAGCCAAGATTAAGCCAAGCCTGACGATGTTTCTGCCATATCAAAAACCTCAATGCTGATCCAAAGTTTTTGGGGAGGCAAATTCAGGATGTGATGGCGTAGCGCAGGCTATGATCCGAAAGGCAAATCTGCGGCTACTGAAATGCTATTTAATTCGCCTGAATTTATTTTTCTATTTTTGCCTCTCACGCTGGCAATTTTTTTCCTCAGCGTTCATTCTTCTGCCGCCAGAATTACCTTAGTTGCAGCTTCTTTATTTTTCTATAGTTGGCAAAATCCGGCTAATTTGCCGATCTTGCTTGGCTCAATTCTGCTGAATTATGGCATCAGTTCTGTATTTCTTCGGACAGAAAGCAAAAACAGAAAATTCGGGCTGTGGATCGGCATTCCTGCAAATTTGTTCTTGTTAGGCTATTTCAAGTATGCAAACTGGCTTGCTGCGAGTACAAACGCCTGGCTTGACGCAAATTTAACGGTCGGCGAACTGGCTTTGCCGCTAGGAATTTCGTTCTTTACATTTCAGCAAATTGCCTACTTAGTTGACGCTTATCACAAAAAAATAGTTGTAGGGCGGTTTTTAGATTATATTCATTTCGTTACTTTTTTTCCTTATATTACGGCAGGGCCACTGTTACGCTATCAACAAATTGTGCCGCAGTTTTTTCAGCCGCAAACCTATCAGTTTCAGCCTCAAAATTTAGCAATTGGGATCACGTTTTTTGCAGTTGGGCTGTTTAAGAAAATGGTGATTGCTGATTCGGTTGCACCTTATGCGAATCAAGTCTTTGAAATTGCAGCAACAACACCGCTTACCTTAACAGAAGCATGGCTGGGAGCGCTAGCATTTACCTTACAGCTTTATTTCGATTTCTCCGGTTACTCGGATATGGCCATTGGCATTGCTCGCCTGTTTGGAATCACGTTGCCGCTTAACTTTAATTCACCCTATAAAGCGCAAAGCATCATCGATTTTTGGCGACGTTGGCACATTACGCTTTCTAATTTTTTGCGCGATTATCTCTACATTCCTTTGGGGGGCAATCGCAGAGAGGGCAGGCGGTACGCAAATTTGATGATCACAATGCTGGTAGGCGGGCTATGGCATGGCGCTGGCTGGACGTTTTTCATTTGGGGCGGCTTGCACGGTTTATATTTGAGTATTAATCATCTGTGGCGCAGGTGGCGGTTGTCTTTTCATCAAGCTGGTTCCCATCCAACTCCGACATTTTGGAGCCAAAAGCTAGGAGCATTGCTGACGTTTGCCGCAGTGGTTGTAAGCTGGGTTTTCTTCCGGTCTACGAATGTCATGATGGCAACTTCAATCTTGAAAAGTATGGCGGGTTTCAATGGCATTTCCTGGGGAGAATTAATGCCCAATCTCGCAGTTGAAATTGAGGTCATTGAAGACATCAGCGAACCGACTGATAGTAACGTTTTGCTTATCGTGGCTGGCTTGCTGATTTTCGTTTGGTTGATGCCAAATACGCAGCAATGGATCGGGCAACATCGCCTAGTTGACGCAGACTCGCTTCATTCAACATCAACAGCAAATGTAGAAGACTCGCCATTACAACCTAAACTTTGGCAAAAACTGCAATGGCAACCTAATGACTTGTGGGCAATTGTTAGCGCCTTGTTGACGGTTGCGGGATTGCTGAACCTCTCAAAAGTGAGCGAATTTCTGTATCAAGAGTTCTGAGTTCACGAACAGGTAGAAGCCTTAATGATGAAATACTTAAAGACTTATTTTGCAGTTGTTTTAACGCTGCTTTTTGCGATTGGGTTACTCAACATTCTCGTTGATCCACTTTGGTACTTGAAAGGAAATCAAATTACGGGCATTAACCCTCCCTGGAATGAGCGCATTGCTAAAACTAATCTGTTTCTAAACCACAAGCAACTCTATGATTGTTTGCTGATTGGAACATCGAGAAGCACGTTATTTGATACTGATCTCTTGGAACAAAATCGCTGCTTCAACTATTCTTTTAGCGGCGGCAAAATTGAGGAATATGTCACTTATTTAACCTATCTCCGCAATCAAGGAATTCTGCCTGAAAAGATATACGTCGAAATTGAGCTTTCTAGTTTTAACCGTCGAGCAGAACCTCGCATTTTTGATCCGGTTAGCGACACCTTACCCGCCTACCGCGCCTATTTCTTCTCTGGAAATGTGCTGCAACTTTCGATCAGGACATTGATTCAGGCTTACGAATTTTCTAGGCTCTACGACCAAAATTTTCGCGGCATCTTATCGGACAGTGTTCCTGATTTTGAGCCAGAATTTTCCAGCGATGCAGAACAAAGAGAATGCGATCCTAACCGGATTGAGTTTTTGACAAAATTACGGCAAATCTTTCCAGAGGCAACCTTTGTTGGTTTCGTCGCGCCTTTATCAGGTTGGTATGTGTTCAACGACTCCTATGCTTCAGGGTTGCTCGGCTGTCAGCTTGCTGGAATTCATCAGCTTGCCAGCGTTTTCGATCAGGTCTATGACTTCACGGTTCCTTCCGCCATCACCACCCGCACAGACAACACCTACGATGGCAATCACTATTACCCCAGGGTTTACCGTCAAGTTGCCAAGCGGTTAGAAGGAGACTCATCGAACTTTGGCATTCAGGTTGACCCGCTGAGCCTGAGCGACTATCAAACCCTATATTTGAATCAATTAAATCGGTTTTTAGCCCGTGAAAACCAGCCGCCCGCCAAATTTTAACTTCCTGCTCTCCGGGCTTCCTGCTCAAGACTGCGGCTGCACTTGTGCCCCATGACTGCGCGGATCTTCACCAGCTTTGGCGCTAGGCGCTAGGGGGGCTTCTACTTGCGAGATCCGGCCGCGTTGTTGAACATAGGGTAAAGGCGTCGCGGCGACCAACGCTTCAACATTTGCCGCCATAATTGAGCGGGGCTGTTCGCCAATTGTGGTAGCAATCGGCTCGCCCGACTGATCCAAAAACGTGAAATGAGGGATGGCTTCCACTCGATAATGCAGCATTTCTGGTAGCCATTTGGCATTATCCACATTCAGCATCACAAAATTGATTTGCTGATTGTACTCCTGTCGCAAATCATCCATATCCTTTGCCATTGCCTGACAGGAGGTGCACCAGTCGGCATAAAATTCCATCAACGTTGGTTTACCATTCTGGAGAGCCACTTCCAGCGGAGTCGCAGCCTTGGCCATTGCGGCCAGCGATCCGGTGTCGCTTCCCGTCTGAAAACCCAGGAAAACAGCGGCAGCAAGCACAACCGCCACCAAGACAACTACAAAGTTACGCAGGCGCGTCACAAATGAACTCGACTCCGGTGTCGGCGGGGAATTGGGCGTTGGTGTGGGTGAATTGACAGTCATAGCAGCAGCAACAGCAATAACGAGCCTGATTTCTTACAATAGGGAGCATCCTATTCTCTTAGAGTGTAGCGAATAGAGGGTAGCGAATTCACTCTAGGAGTCCTCCCCTCGACCTGAATCCTAGCCGGCAAGCCGCGCTGCTTTTCCGAGAATGGGTATTTTGAGAATGAGTATTTTGAGAATGAGTATTTCGAGGATAAGTATTTCGAGGATAAGTATTTCGAGGATAAGTATTTCGAGGATTCAGAGGAATTTTCATCAGGAGCAATCGTGAAAAAACGAGTCACGCTAATTTTCCCAAAACGCTCGGTCTACATGCCCGTCACCTATCGGTTGGCGAAAGACTTTAACGTGGCCACCAACATCATTCGCGCCCAAATTGCTCCGAATCAAGTGGGAACTGCCGTAGTTGAACTGTCGGGGGATATCGACCAACTCGATGCAGCAATGGACTGGATGCGCTCGCAGGATATCAGCATTTCTCTGGCTAGCCGCGAAATTGTGATTGACGAAGATACCTGCGTCCACTGCGGGCTATGTACTGGCGTTTGCCCTACTGAAGCGCTCAGCCTCGATCCCCAAACCTTTCGGCTCAATTTCACCCGTTCTCGCTGTGTCGTCTGCGAGCAGTGCATCCCCACTTGCCCCGTGCAGGCAATCTCAACTCACCTTTAATTCTTTCTTGCTCTGCCGTCATGATTGCAAAGTACCAATAGATTGCAAAGTGCTAATGATTGCGAAGTGCTAATGATTGCGAAGTACAACCAGAATGTGATCAGTGCGACGACTGGTGACAAAATGTAGGGAATAGTTGCGTAATTCCTAAACGTAGCCTATAGTACAAAACCGATTTTCCTGACGGTGGTAGAAACAGTCAGGTTATTCAACTCATCGCAGAGCACTGTATAAGGGAGTGACGGAGTCAATGAAGAAAGTTGAGGCTATTATTCGCCCATTTAAGCTAGATGAAGTCAAAATTGCGCTGGTCAACGCTGGAATCGTGGGCATGACCGTCTCTGAAGTTCGCGGCTTTGGACGGCAAAAAGGACAAACCGAGCGCTATCGCGGTTCAGAATACACGGTTGAATTTTGCAAAACTCAAGGTGGAAATTGTCGTTGAAGATGATCAGCTTGATATGGTGGTCGATAAAATCATTGCCGCGGCTCGAACGGGTGAGATTGGCGACGGTAAGATTTTTGTTGCCCCAGTTGAACAAATCATCCGAATTCGCACAGGCGAGAAAAATCAGGAAGCAATCTAGCGCTTCGTTTGATTCGATCTAGGAGATGAGGCTGAGGTGTGCAGGTTAGCGATGTGCTAAGCACTGGGAGATCTCCTCTAGGGCGCGTCATCCATTAGTGGTCAAACTAGGAGGGGTCAAACGGTTGACAGCATCCGCCGAATTGCGCCCGCCCTCCAAAACAAGCTAGGGGCTGTCGCGCTGCCATCATCAGGATTCTGGCTGAAATGGATGACAGCCCTTAGCTCCCATTAGAGAAGGCTACCGTGTACACCCATTTTGCAGCACGGAATTCAAACCTGGTCTGATCTCCTTCAATCCTCCGTAGCACAAGGAGGACTTCAATCCGGTTTTGGTATGGGCTTTGCCCACGCTCCGCGAACGGTTCCCCCTTTTCGTCAGGCTACCGTGTACACACCAGTTGAGATTATAGGACTTACGCAGAAGAGTATCCCCCAACCCCCAACCCTGCGGGAAGCCGCTTCGCGTCTACAAAAAGGACGCTTTAGAAGTTCACTCCTTGAAAAGGAGGGCAGGGGAGATTGAGATTTCCAGCTTCAAGTGCGTAAGTCCTAGATTAGCTTCGTTGCAGACTTTTTCGCCCCCTAAATCCCCTATTCTGGAGGACTTCTCCGAGCCGATTGTGTCTTCAAAGTCCCACTGGTGAGGGATGTAGGGGGCTGAGAGGTGTTGTGTGTACACCGTAGCGTCAGGGGGGTTAGGGGAAGCTTCGGCTTGTATCGCGATCGTCAGCTTGCTGAGGGATAAGTAAGAGACAAGTAATGGTGGCTATGAAAGTCAGGTTATTAGAGCAACGGTCGCAAAATGGGCAAACTGAGGGGTAGCACGCCTCTGGTGTATCCCACCATAAGTCCATGACAGAATTTCTTGAACCCGATTGGACAAACTCGATACCGTCTATCCATAGCGTCTTGGAGCAGTTGCCGCCGTCTGCAAGAGCATGGGTAGAAGGTTTGTCCTGGCAGCATCGCCGCTATGTGCTATCGCTTTGCCATCTGATGTGTGCTGCTCCATCTGAAGTGCAAGCAGAATTTCTGGATGAGTACACCGCAGATGGGTTGGTTTCTAAAAAACTGGAAGATCAGGAAACCAGACAGCGAGTTCGACAGTATCTCAAAGATTTTCATATTGACACCCAACTCACGGAAGCCGTGCTGCGGAGCTACATCCGGCAGTTTTACATCCACTCTGCCCAAGATACGCGCCGCCAGCCTGATCTTTACCTCAAATCGGCTTTGCGTCTGGTGTTTAGCACCGAAGAGCGCAATAACGTTTTCAATTACATTCTCGGCTTCGAGTTGCTAAAAATGATGTTTCAGATGAGTTGGCTTCAGCAAGAGCGGCTCTATCGTCTGCAACGCAACCAGGAAGAATTTGTCAGCAGTTACATCAAGCCGATCCGCCACGCCCATCAAATTAACAGCATCATTGTGCCCAAAGATCAGGGAGTTTTTTTGCTAGGCGCGATTATTTTGTCGAAAAGCCGATGATTTCACCGAAGAAACTGGTGACGCTGGTGATGGCAACTTTCACCACAGAAACGGCTTCCAGCTTTGGGTTTATGATCATCCGCCATCCCAATTCGCTCTGCTTCAACTACGACTTTATTTTCCAAGACGAGCCAGAAACCACTTTTTCGCAAGCGTAGCCTTTCCAACCGTAGCTTTCGCAGCAAAGGATCAATTGAGGCAGTACCCCACTGATGCCCCACTGATGCCCCACTGATGCCCCACTGATGCAATGCCGCTTTTTTGGTTTGCATGAGTTCTGGAGCAAGCTGGAGGTGAAGCTTCGCCACTAGAGAAGGCAAAGCGGCAAACAAGAGACTTGAGCCTGGAAAAATAAAAGCTATGGACAAGTGCATTTTCCTCTGAGTAGGATTTACAAAGTGAGAAATTTTCTGCGGCAGCCCTCAGTCACACGATTGCGCTGCCCTCAGAGAGTGCTCACGTGGATTAATTTTCATACCCAATTTCTTGAGGACAACGATGGACGGTGGAAATACGTTTCAACGAGCACGGTTTCTCGGTACGGCTGTGCTTGGAAAAGGCAATTCACCCACAATTCAAGTGGCGGACACGATTGAGGCAGGCGAGCGAGTAGAGTGGTATCGATTTCGGATTAAAGGTCGCTCATCTTCGCCAGCACTGAAACCATTTCTGGGGTTTACAGGCGGTGAGTTTGTGAACAGCATGTCGGTGTTTCAAGCTGTCGGTGGAAAGCCTAAAAAATTACTCGCCCGCTTAGATGCCATCAATAACGTGAAACAGAGATCCCTGCCTGAAGGAACCTTTTTCATCAAGATTTCAGGAACTTCGGCTCCCGCTGGATCGGGTCAATTTGCCACCTTTGTGGGGCGAATTAACCTGTTTGGTTAAGGGCGCTTGGTAGAACTAGGGGCTATCAATCCATTCCAGCTAAAACCCTGACCATAGCAAAGCGACAGCCCCTAGCCTGTTTTGGGAGATGGACGCGATCCGGCTGATGCTGCGCTTGACCATTCATGGATGACGCGCCCTAGGTCATGCGATTGCGCTGTTTTCAGAAACAGCCAGTTTTCAGAAACAGCCTGAAGTCCTGAACCTGGTGAATTGCCGCTTCAGATGCGAAAAGAGTGAGGTAGCGCTGTCTGCCTTGCTCTCTTTTAATTTTTGATAGGAATGTTTTTGGACGGGGAGAGAGCGGAAAAGCGATCGCGCCAAAGCCAAATGTTGTGCTAAATGTCATAAGGTGAGTACTGCTGCCCTAGCTGGCAACTTCAGCGAGAGGCGGACTTCCAGCATATTTGTCATGACCGCAGAGATCTCAAACGGGTTCTATATGGCTAATCGCATTCTTCCGCTTCCGCTTGACTACCTGACCGAAGCGACCTCGATCACGTTGGCAAAGCAAATCGAGTGTGCAGAAGTTTTGACGCCCCTTAGCCCAGAGCCGATCGCCACAGCTTACGTGCGGCAAGGGCAGGACAATCCGCCGATGGTTTTGCTACACGGCTTTGATAGTTCCGTCTTCGAGTTTCGCCGCCTGCTGCCGCTGCTGAGTCAACGTCACGAAACTTGGGCAATTGATTTGTTAGGGTTTGGCTTTACGAATCGTGGTGCGAATCTGCCCTTTAGCCCCGCTGCCATGAAAACTCACCTCTACGCCTGCTGGAAAGCCTGGATTAATCAGCCAATCACGCTGGTAGGGGCATCGATGGGAGGAGCCGCCGCCCTTGATTTTGCCCTCACCTACCCTGAAGCGATCCGCAATCTGGTGTTAATTGGCAGCGCTGGTTTTACGGCTGGCCCAGCGATGGGCAAATTAATGATTCCGCCAGTGGGCTATTTGGCAACGGCGTTTTTGCGAAATCTGAAAGTGCGTCAAAGTATTAGCCTCAAAGCCTACCACGATGCGAGTTTTGCCTCACCTGATGCGTTGCGCTGTGCAGCCTTGCACCTCAACCAAACCAACTGGCAGCAGGCATTAATTGCGTTTACTCGTAGCGGTGGCTATGGTTCGTTTCAGCCCCAGCTTGCTCAACTGCAAAGGCCGACCTTGATCTTGTGGGGAGCGCAAGACCGGATTTTGGGCACTGAGGATGCCGAAAAATTTCATCAAGCCATTTCTCAAAGTCAGTTAATTTGGATCGACGCTTGTGGGCATGTGCCTCACTTAGAGAAACCTCAAGTCACTGCTGCCCACATTCTCGACTTTGTGCGAGCATCCGCCGATTCAGCCTGTTCTGAATTTAAGTTTTGATTCAAGTTATGATTCAAACTTTGATCCAAATTATTGATTCAAACCTAAGATCCAGCCACTAGAATCAGAACGCTAACTTGGTGAGGAGATTTGCCGTGAATGCATCGTCTGTAACGCCAAAAGTCCTGGCCGTCCTGAACGGTAAGGGCGGCGTTGGCAAAACCACAACAGCGGTTAATTTGGCGGCTGCCTTTGCCCAAACCCAGTCGGTGCTGCTGGTCGATGCCGATCCGCAAGCCTCAGCAACCTGGTGGGTTGAACGCAGTGGCGGCATGGGATTTGACCTGACTCAAGAAGATGACCCCAGACTGCTGAAGCAAATGCGAGAAGTCAACTATCAAATCGTTGTAGTTGATACGCCGCCTGCCTTGAATTCAGAGGCGCTGGCAGCCGTGATTCCAGTTGCAGATTACTTAATTTTGCCAACTCCGCCTGCCGCGATGGATCTGTCAGCGCTGATTGAAACGATTCGCCGCACAGTGAAGCCAACCGGAGTCGCCCATCGGGTTTTACTGACGCGAGTTGATCCCCGCAGTCAAGCCGACGCCATCGAAGCCCAAACCACCCTTGCCGAAATGGGCATCCCCGCCTGCAAAACTTTCATCCGTGCCTACAAAGCCCACGAACGCGCTGCCCTAGAAGGCATCTCCATCCTGCAATGGCGCGGCAGACATGGCAAAGAAGCCCGCACCGACTACTGCCAGGTCGCTGCCGAAGTTCAGCAGGATTGGTGCTAAAACCCTCAAAGTCAGTGGCAAGAAACAAGTTGAATGAGGTATCCTCTCCATGAGGCAGTCTGAGTTTGGGTAGTCAGCCATAATTTGCAGATTTGCAAGAAGAGGATGATATGGATTTTGATGCAACAATTTTTGGCTCCGGGCTGGGACTTGGGTTACTCGTAGCGTTGGTTAGCTGGATCAACAGCTACAGAACAAGCTCATCTGCCCGTAAAGAATTAGAAACTTTGAAAACGCACCTACAAACCCAACTGAGCATCAACGCCAAGGGGTATGACGAACTGCGGAAGGATGTGGATCGGCTGAAGAAAGAAAACGAGAATCTGCGGATTAGTGTTTCAACTTTGTCGAATAAACCAGGCAGAGCCGAAATGAAAACGTTGCAGATTTGGGATAAAGCCATTCGGATCATGACCGTCACTTCTCCGGGCTTTGCCTCAACCTGGGAAATGGCCGTCAATGAAGCAAAGAAGGATATTGAAGACACCGATACAGGCGTCAAAGCGCTGATGCGTAAAGTTTTTCCTTTGTTGCCGCAAGAGTTGAGCCGGAATTCGGAAAACGAAACGAACGTCAATTAAGGAATGGGAATTAAATCAGTTCGATATTCGGTAGGGGCAGGTTTTGCGGTCAAAGCCATGGCCGGATGCCCATTGATCTGCTACACCCGCCCGTCCAGTTTACAGATTGTTTCAATCTACGATCCTAAGCAGTTTGAGTAAGCAGTTTGAGAATATTGCCCTTGGATTCGAGAGGCAATCAGGGCAGAGGTGATGACTATGGAGCAAGCTTGACCATCATGAAGAAGACCATGAAGAAAGTGATGGTGCTGCTCATTCTGCTGACGGTGGTTGCTTTAGGGTTTGCTTTGCCTGCCCGTGCTGCTACCTGTCGTCAGACGGCGGCTCATAAGGTGTGCATTCTCAGCATTGAACGCAGCGCCAAAAACTACTGGGAATATCGTGCTGCCGTTAAAGTTGATGAAGAAACAAGACCGATTGAGGTATACAACTGCCGCGAGCGAATTCGAGTCAAGCAGGATGGCACAACGGTGCGGTTTGAGCCAAGCGGAGCCGGAGAGATGATTTGTAGTTTGTTTAAGGCGTAAACGTAAAAACCGCAATAGCAGAACGCTACTACGGTTTCATCAGGTTTTATTGATCGGAAGTATGGAATTCGCAAAGCTCAAGATTTCTGAATCCTGCAAAACTGCCCAAGAGTTCCAGGGAGTTATGATCCATTCCAGCTAGAACCCTGACGATGGCAAGGCGACAGCCCCTAACCTGCTTTTAGAGGCGGGCGGGATCACAGCTGATGCGGCAAGCGGTTGACCAGATGAATGACGCGCCCTAAGCTAAGCAGATTTGCTTAGGGTTCTGAGGATTGATTAGGTGCGGACTTAGAGGAGGATTTTTTATTGCGCTGGCTCTGATTCTGGGAACGCCAAGCTTCTGTCATTCGCGCCCAGTTTGTGCTCAACTCTGCAAAGCCTAAGCGACTGCCAACGGCTTCCTCATCCCAAGAAGCCGACAGAACACCATAGCTCACGCCCAGCACGCCCAACCCAAACCAACCCAAACTCACAAACAAAACCGCATAGGTTGGCAAATCAAACCAACCCTGACTGACTGCTAAATAGCTCAACACAAAAGTAGACATTCCTAAAGCGGTCGGAATGCCGCTAAAGAAGGCGACTCGCTGCACCATACGACGGCTCACAACATCTGGAATGCCTTGCGCAGTTGATGGTGTTCGTTTAGGGCTAGCTGTATTAGAGCGGGGTGTCACAGGCGATGCTGTGATCGGCTGCTGATTAGCCTTCTTTTCACCTGGCTTCTTCTCGACCGACCGCTTTTTCTCAACCGACTTCTTAGGCTCGAAGGGCATCGGCTGACGTTTTGGTGGGTCATCCGAATTGGCTTGAGCGTCTGGTTTCGGCTTTGCAGACATAAATTCCTAACCCCGAATTCCCAGACGAGTCACCAATGCCCGATAGCGTTCTTGGTCTTGCTTGAGAATGTATGCCAAAAGACGCTTCCGTTGACCAATCATTTTCAGCAAGCCTCGACGAGAAGCGTGGTCTTTCTTGTTGCCTTTGAGATGAGCGCTGAGGCGATTAATCCGCTCGGTCAGCATGGCCACTTGGACATCGGCCGATCCAGTGTCAGTCTCGTGAACCTGGTACTCAGAGATAATTTCTTGTTTACGCTCTTGCAGCAGTGCCATGAAAGTAATTAGTTCCTACTCATAAACCCAGTCAATAATCCTAACATATCTGCTCGGAGGTTTGGCTAGTCTGTTAAAAACAGCTAGGGTCTGAGAGCCAGATGTTGAACCTAGCGTTGAATTGATTAAATTCTGCCCGCTCATGAGTCTGGAATCTATTGCACTTCAACGGCAAGCCGTCGCAGGCGATGCTGCTCTTGATTAAAGTGTTTTTGCTCGACCGTCAGCGCATTAAAGTCAATCGGCGGGCGCATATCCCACTGCATTTCCGATAACACCAGCAAACTGCCAGTCATCACAGCGCCGGTACTCAAATATTGCCATCCACCTGTATGGGGCAGCAAGACAATTCCGATCAGATGCCAAGCGCCCACCACCAAAAAGGCCCGCGAACGCATTCCCAACCCTGTGATCAGATAGCCTAGAGCACTGACTCCAAGCCACAGCGGACACAGATAAGGCAAAAGTTGCCACCAGCCGCCCAAAATCCCAAGGTCGGTATAGACAATGCCGAAGCTCATCAAAATCGCCCAGCCGTGAACCACCCAACGCAGGCGTTCGACCGTCACCCAAAACCAGGCCAACCCGATCATGCCAGCCGTTCCGATGCCCGTTAAGCCTGTCCAGATGATGGCTTGCACTGTCCAATTGATTGGGCAAAACTGCGCCACTCCAAAAATGATGGCGATGATCAGACCCCAAACGATAAAAACCTGATCGATGCGCGTATAAAATCGAGAAAAAATCGTCCGATTGCCAATTTGCCAATGAATTCGCAGCAGACCAACCTGATCTTGATAGTCGAGAGCAGACTGCTTGAGCCGTAAGATCGGTGGAGCGAGATTGAGAAGACGCATTCGTTTTAAAGAGTTGTAAAACTGAAGAAGGAAATTTGTTGAAATATTCTCATATCTTAATCTTTAAACACACTTTTTAATAATTATCATTCGTCAGTTCACAGAATTGTCATGTGCTATCGCCAGTCAGCAGCTTGTCTCAGAACGCGCGTGTAGGTTTGACTACATTGCTCCAGCTAGGTCGGGCCCTAAAATTGGAGCATCAGAACAAATGTCCAGATCTTTCAGCACCGCATCCACCGGATTCATGAGTTGTTTCAATTGATTTCTCTACCGATTGAGTAGCCAGATGACCAACGGTGCTGTTTTGAACACGGAGAGTCTTTAGATGCAGTTGCCTTTTCAACGCATCTTGATCGGTGTCACCTTTTTTGTGATCACACTGATCGGGGCAGCAATAGGCTACATGCTCTTTGGCTGTCCGCCGCTAGACGCGATTTATATGGTGATCATCACCGTATTTGGGGTTGGGTTTGGCGAGTTTTGCCCAATTTCACCACCCCAACGCATTTTTACAATTTTTGTGATTGTTGCCGGTTCATCATCGGCAGTTTACATCGTGGGAGGGCTTGTCCAAGTCATTATGGAAGGCGAACTCAGACAAGTTTTAGATCATCGCAGAAAGGCGAAAGACCTAGCCAGCCTGGAACAGCATACGATTATTTGTGGCTACGGTCGGATTGGGCAAGTGATGGCGCGTAAACTCACGGAAGCCAACCAAGCGTTTGTGATTGTCGATAGCAGTGACGAGCGGATTACCTCTGCCGAAGAGAAGGGCTATCGCGTCTGTCAGGGCAATGCCACCGATGAAAGGACACTGCTGATGGCACGCATTGAACGCGCCAAGGTGCTGGCAACGGTTCTGCCTGATGATGCTTTGAATGTATTTATTACGCTAACGGCTCGCGGGCTGAACCCTAACCTGATGATCGTTGCTCGTGGGGAGATGGCGAGTACCGAAAAAAAACTGCGGCTGGCAGGAGCCAATCATGTGGTTTCGCCTGCAAGTATTAGCGGCATGAGGATGGCTAATTTAATCACTCACCCCAACACCATCGAGTTTTTGGATCAGGGAGAAGAGCGAATTCGGTTGAATGAACTGCTGGCCAAAATCGACGTGCAGGTAGACGAATTAACGATTCCTGCCAATTCGCCGCTAGTTGGACGAACGATTGGCGATTTAGAAGTGCGAGGCAAAGGCACGTTTATCGTCGTTGCTGTGCGTAAGTTGGACGGAGAAATCATTACCCATCCTAGTCATTCGATGCTGCTTGATCCGCAAGATGTTGTGATTGTGCTAGGTCATCATGGCGATATTCCAGAGTTCAACCGTTTGTATGAAATGAAGCACCAGCTTCGTTATCGAGGTGGGCGATCGTAGAATGTGGTCGGCGTTAGATGGGCTTGCTTGATGCTTGCCTTAGGAATGGGAATTCAATCCGTTCGATCGTGGGTAGAAGCGGGTTTTGCGGTCAAATCGATCGCTGGATGCCCATTGATCTGCTCAACCCGCCCGTCCAGTCGACGGATTGATTCGATCCACGATCCTTAGTCACAGCCTTAGTCAGCCGTGGGATGAATCGGAGTGGTGCTAAACCGCCAGGTCAAGACCATCGAAGCGGCTGCTAGCCCAATCGCTAGTCCCCACCATAGTCCAATGCCGCCCCAGCCAAGCTGAATCCCTAGCAGGTAGCCGCTGGTTAAGCCGATGCCCCAGTAAGCAATGATGCCAATCAGCATCGGGATGCGGGTATCTTTTAAGCCGCGCAAGGCTCCGGCAGCGCTGACCTGAATGCCGTCAAAGAGCTGAAACACTGCCGCCACGATGAGTAACTGTTTGGCAAGCGCCACAACTGCCGCATTGTCAGGCTTTTCGATATCTAGATAGAGCGCCACAATCGGTTGAGGAAACAGCCAGAACAAAATTGCCATCAGGCTCATAAATAGGGCTGCGATGCCGATACCGACCCACCCCGCTAGACGTGCTCCAGCCGGATTTTGCTGCCCTAGCTGCTGCCCGACTCGCACGGTGGTAGCGAGCGAAATGCCCAAAGGCACCATGAAGGTGACGGCTGCTGTTTGGAGGGCAACTAGGTGGGCTGCCAGCGAGACGGTTCCCAACTGCCCCATCAAGAAGGTGGTTAGCGTAAACATGCCTGTCTCAACGGCAGCCAAAACACCAATGGGGATGCCCACTTGAATTAAGTCTCGCAAAACTTGGATCTCAAGTTGATTCAACTGCTTAAACACTCGGTAGGCTCGGTAGCGAGGTTGGCTCAAAATGTAGAGCGATAGCGCCAGAAACATGCCCCAAAGCGAGGTGGCGCTGGCTAACCCAATGCCGGTGAGTCCTAGCGCGGGCAATCCCCATTTGCCAAACATCAAACTGTAGTTGGCGAGGATATTGAAAACTGTGCCGCTGAGCATAATCACAATCACAGGGCGTGGATCAGATAAAGCTGACACAAAGTTTCTCAGCACTGCAAAGCCTAAAGCAGGCAGAACGCCCCAAACAATCGAGCGGAGATAGGGCAAAGCGATATTAATCGTTGCAGTCGATTGTCCGAGGTTGGGCAACCATGCTTGCGCACTCCACAGCAGCAAACCCATGGGCATCGCCAAACCTGCCGCTAACCACAAGCCTTGCCGCACAATTTTACCCACGGCTGCCGTTTGACTGCCGCCGTAAGCCGCTGCGACTAAGGGGCTAACCGCCGAAACAATGCCTGTGCTGATCAGCAAAAGAGCCTGAAACACCGAGGCTCCTAGTCCGCCTGCGGCCAGTGTTGCACTGCCGAGCCAACCCATCATGATGGTATCAACAAAGGCAGTTGCAGCTTGGGCTAACTGCGCTCCAGCGAGCGGAATTGCCAGCCACAAACAGGCTTTTATTTCCGCAGCGAGTCGGGTTTGAGCAGGAGAAGAGGTCATGCCAGCATCCAAATTGGAAAAAATCAACTATTTTGAGGAGCGCAATGTTATGAGGGCATCGTGCTACCGTCACAGATGTCACTGTAACGAGCCATTACGGAGCGATCAAACGATGGAAGATATTGCATCCATCACTGAAATCGATGGAAGGAGAGTCCACTTTTTTGCAGGATCATGTTTGCAGGATCATGTTTGCAGGATCACGAACTAGCGTCGCCAAAATTGGCATGATCTAGGCGACGTTGAGCAAAGATATCCCGTTGGGTTGCAGCAGGGTTTGCCATTTCTGCATTAAGGAGATTTCTGGGAAACCCTCTACCCCGATACGGGCAGGTTTTGCAGATCAATCATCTGGGCGACGCGAGACTGAGTCCAAACCTGCCCCAACGTGGCAACAACTTTTTCCTAGAAATCTCCTATGCCAACCGTTCCATTGCTAAACCGGCCCGTGCGGCTCAACTCATGAAGCTGAATTCAGAACATCAAATCAAACTTTCTCAACTGCGGATTCTCTTAGCCGTTGCTAAGTCGGGCAGTTTCAGTGAAGCCGCACTGCACCTAGAAATGTCGCAATCGGCGGTGAGTAATGCGATTGCTAGCTTAGAGGCAACTTTAGGCGTAGAACTGTTCTGCCGAGGCAGACACGGAGCCTCACCAACTCCTATCGGCATTCAAATGATTGCCCATGCTCACCAAATGCAAGATGTGCTGACTGCAATGATGCGCGATGCCCACTCTGCTCGCAGTTTACAGGGCGGACAAGTGAGGATTTCGTCGTTTCGCAGCGTTTCAACTCACATTTTGCCCAGCCTGATCGCGCAGTTCTACCAACAGTATCCGCAGATTCCGGTCAGCGTTTTAGAACACTTTGATGACCTTAGCATTGCCGAAGATTTGCGAAAAGGTCGAGCCGATATTGGTTTTGTGGAACGCACGCTCAGCGATGAATTTGATACTTGGGAACTCATGCGCGATGAGTATGTGGTGTTGCTGCCTGCTCATATGGGCAAGCTTGAAATGGGCAAGCTTGAAAAAATTGGCGTTTCACTCAGTTGGGAACAGTTGAGCGCCTATCCGCTGATTATGGGGCCTGAAGAGTTTGATCGCCACATTTACGCTCACTGTGCTCTTTACGGCAAAGCGCTACAGGTTGCCTATTACCTCAAGGAAGACTCAACGATCGTCAGCATGGTGGCTCAAGGTTTGGGCGCAACTATCATTCCCCGGTTAGCCGCAGAGCCGATTCCAGCCTCGGTGCAGGTTTGTAATCTGCCAGTGCCGCTGTTTCGGATGATTCGAGTTGCAGTCTTGGCTAATGCGCTGCAAATTCCGGCAGTGTTTGCCTTTCTCGATTTGCTCAAGCAGCAATGTCAGGAAGGCAAGTTCGGTGCAATATCGGCGTAGCGCAATGTCGGTATAACGAAGCCCCACGGTTCACCCCAACAGCGCTCACCCAATGCCGTGAGAATGTCGTAAGAATGCAGCGAGCGATTTCTAGCCACACCTCGTTAGGCGAGCTTAGACCCCAAGCCCTCAGCAAAACCTGCCCCAACCCAGCAAGAGGGCGTTGCTTAACCCTTTCCCTGAGCAACCCCCTGAGCAACTGATGACTCCTTCCTGATCCCACACTCGACCTAGGCGCCAAAGGTCGGAATCGGGCTAGAGTTGCCGCCAATGCGGGGGAAGCTAGGTAAATCAAGCTGGCTGGTTTGCCGATTTCGGACTGCCAAACGATAGCTGACGCTTTTTAACTCAGCATGAAGCTGGCGGTTCTCGCGCTGAATCATGGATACCTTTTCGCGGACTGTCAACATCCGCTGCTCAAACTTTTCGTGATAGACACGAGGCAATTCCTGCACCACTTGTTCCAGCATCTTGGCGCGCTCATTCAGTTCTTGCACCGATTGCCGCAAAGTGTGGATTTCGGTATCTCGATCGGCGATTTGGTCTTGATAAAACGTGACTTGTGCTTCGACGCCTTGAAGCTGATCGCGCAACGATCGGGTTTCTGCTTGCTGCCGTTCGGTGAGTTCAGGATTGGGAGCGGCAGAGGCGTTGCCTTTCACGAGGCGAAATAGCTCTTGGGATAGCTGCTGCACGAGTTGGTCGCGCATGGTCAACTCTTCGCGCAGACGAGCGACTTCTGCTTGAAGCTCAGGAAGGGTGGGGGTATCAGTCGGGGTTGTCACGGTACTGCTCCAATCAAGTTTTCTTCCCAGCGACGAGGAGCGGAGTCCTTGCGAATTTCTCGCCAGATCGCTGTAGCAGCTAATGTACCATCTGCAACCGCAATTGACACTTGATTTAGACCTTCTTTTAGGTCTCCTACAGCAAAAAGTCTAGGATGCGAGGTGCGGCACATGCTGTCGGTCACTAGATTGCCACCTTTCCACTGAAGATCAAGCCCTTGTAAATATTCGTTATGGAAGTGAGATCCCATCGCAACTAATCCAGTCTCTAACTCAATGGTGGAACCGTCTTCGAGTTCAACCCCCGTCATCTCGTGATCGTGCCCCAAAAATTGCTTGATTGGCGTTTCGATCAGCGGATAGCCATAATCGCGCAGTTTTTGCCGCATTGCTTCGCCTACCTCTACCTTGCCCTGCGTGAAGACGGTGATGTAAGGGGTAAACCAGTTAAGGACAAAAGCTGTGTTAATGGCGCCTTCCGACCCGACAAACAAACCACAGCGCTTATCTGCCATTTCGTAGCCATCACAGATCAAGCAAACGTGCAGGTTGTAGCCCGCGTAGTCGTAGACATTTTGCATATCTTCCAGGTGTGGCAAGTTGTCGATAATGCCGCTGGCTGCAACCACATATTTAGAGCGAAAAACGGGATAGATGCTGTCAGCCTTGCCAACTTTTACTTTAACCGCAAAGGTTTCGCCCTCATCTCGCACTTCTTCAACATACGCCCGCAGGTGATCAGCCCCAAGCTCTACAATGTGCTCCTGCCCATGTTTGAGAATTTCGCGTCCGGGGGTTTCGGGCGATAGTCCGAGATAGTTACGTAAGTCCTGCATCCAGAAAGAGCGACCCTTGCCTTTTTCAATCACCAAGCAAGAGAGTTTGTAGCGTTGCAGATAAATTGCAGCCGAGAGTCCGCCCGCTCCGCCACCGACAATAATCACATCATAAAGATGGTCTAAGCGTTGATCTAAATTGTTTTTAGAGAGTTTCATAGCAGGAATTCTGGCTGAAGGACAACAGAGAGTGTTCCACTCTTTTCATTATCAATCGATTGCCCAAATCTGGAAGATTCGGCGTTAAAAAATCCCCCCTGATCAAGGAGGGATTAGAAAATACTTGCAGCGAATCTTAGGCTTCTTCAGCATCAGCCACAGTTGCGGCTTCAGTTTCTGGCTTAATTGTTAAATAACGGATCACTTCATCACTCAAGCGCATGGCTCTTTCCAGCGCAGCAATGGCAGTACCGGGTGCAGAATAGTTCATCTGAACGTAGACTCCTTCCCGCTGCCGATTAATTTCATAGGCGAGACGACGCTTGCCGCGATGCTGGGTGTCAATTTCTTCAACCCCTTGTTCGCGCAACAGCGTTTGGTATTTTTCAATCGCTCGGTCGGTTTGTTCATCGCCCAGATCTGAGCGCAGAATGTACATGGTTTCGTATTGTTGCATCGTTCTTTCCTTATGGACATTAGGCTGCCAAATTGCGATCCTGTTGTTTGAGCAGCTTATTTTTTGAGCGACTCAAAAAGCGTAGAGAATGAATGAAGTTTACTTATCCAGTTCCGTCAGCTTGCGATCAAGGATTGCAACTAGCAGCAAGGAATTACAATCATATACCAGGTTAAACTCAATCGACTATGGCGCAGCGCTTCGTCCGCATCCAAACCACTTCAGGTCAGCTACACTATGGCTTGCTTCATCTGGATCGACGAGTCCAGGTTTTAGACGCTCCACCGTGGCTGCAAGGGCAGCCCACCGATCAAGAATTGCTGGCAAATGCTTATCAGCTTCTAGCTCCCTGTGCGCCGTCGAAAATCGTAGCGGTTGGCAAAAATTACCTCAAACACGCTGCCGAAATGGGAGGGGAAGTCCCTAAAGAACCCTTGCTCTTCTTCAAGCCCCCCACCGCAGTAACCATTCCTCATGGCACAGTCTACTATCCTCCTCAGTCAGAACGGGTGGATTATGAGGGCGAACTGGCGCTAGTAATTGGGGATCGCTGCGCCGACTGTACGCCAGAGCAGGCTCGCACCAAAATTTGGGGATATACGATTGCCAATGACATTACTGCCCGCGATCTACAAAAGAAAGATGGACAGTGGACTCGTGCCAAAGGATTTGATTCCTTTTGTCCGTTAGGCCCTTGGATTGTACGAGAACTGAGCAGCGGGGCGCGGCTGCAAACTTTCCTGAATGACAATCCTGTGCCAGTTCAGTCTGCTTCCATTAGTGAAATGGTCTTCCCACCTGATTTCTTAGTGTCCTATATTAGCCAAGCAATTACCCTCTTACCTGGAGATGTCGTGCTAACAGGCACACCAGAAGGAGTAGGCCCTTTGCAGATCAGCGATCGGATTCGAGTCGAAATTGAGGGAATTGGCTGCTTGGAGAATACGGTTGCCGCAAAAGTAATGGAGCCTCTAAAGACCTTGTAACCCAGCCTGTACCAAAAACCTGCTGTACCAAGACGTATCAGGGCATCAGCTAGCCGCAAAAATCTAGCTTTACGACTGCACATCTTAAAATCTGCCTGGGCGCGTCATCCATTCATGGTCAACCGTTGAGGTATCGGCATGATCGCGCCCGTTCCAAAAGACAGCCCCTAGCGAACCTGCATATAGACTGCATCTGACAAGGTTGGTATTTCGGCATAACGACCAAGCGCCGACTGCACCACTGAGTAAATGACAGCAACCAGCGTGCCTAGAAAAATCACATTAAACAAGGTTTCTAGAATCAGTCCGCCTTGCAGAACAGGTTGCAAAATGAAATTGACAATGAGGTTACACAAAATCAACACAATGTCGATCAAGATTGCCTGCATCGTGTTGAAACGAATGAAGTGATTAATATTCTCGTTTCTGACAACCAAGGCAAACAAGGCAATGAAAACAATTAGCCCAGCAAATGGGAAATTATAGATTTGGAGGAGGGGCACAAATGGAATCAGTAAGGGCTGTAGCACCGGAAACTGGCTGAAGAACGGGCCAGAAAACCCCAACCCATCTAAAAAGGGCAGTAGATATGGCAAGCAAGCAAAAATTCGATCTTGGGGGGTAGTTGAACCACGCCAGGTCATGAGGACTCTCCGTCAAGCTTTTGGTCAAGTCTAATAAGCCTAGGATAGCGTAATCCTATCGATCCGATCTGCTACCAGGGTCTGCCCTCTTCAGTGCCCTCATTCGCTAGGCACACTGTTTGTTAGACCAATCCTCATGCTTTACAGGCTCAATCGCGAGCTGAGATTTTCGACAACTTAGCCGCTCAGCAAGTTACTCTGCTCATCACTCGACCCATTATTCAATGTGAGCAATTCGGAAACCCATCTGACATTCATATTGGTCGGGCTGATTGTCGGCTGCTTTTTGCAGAGCGCGGCCACAGCGTAACTGACCTTGTTGCCATCGAGGTTGACCGCTCTGATCTGCCATCAAACAACTTCGGCAGACTTGCTCAGGCGCAAGCAACTGATTTTCCATTAGGACGACTAGCATAGGACACCTCCGGCGATTGTGCCGATCCTATTCCCTCCATTTTATGTCAGAGGTTCTAGACATTCATTAAACTTAGCCATAGCTTAATATGCTTGACTTACAAGTGAAGTATCGTCTGATATCAAAATCAAGTTCAGATTTGCACTTTCGAGACTGTTTGCAAATCCACGTTGCGATCCCCCTACTCTGCGGGAAGCCGCTGTACGTCTAGAGAAAGGGGAACTTCAGACACAAACAGTCATTCACAAACAGTTCTTTCAGTGAGACGACTGTGTAACCTGGCTGAACAGATAAAGCAGGTCATTGATCTCGTTAAGCTCATGTGTCACATCAATATCGACCAAACGCGATTCTTGCAATAGCTTCAGCCAGTAGCGTGTTTCTCTCGCTTCCTTGGCAGCCAACGAAATACTACTGACAAAAGATTGTTTGCTACCCAAGAGGGCTTCTTCTACATTCACTCCAATGTTGGTTCCACTTCGCAGCAGTTGGCTGGAAAGAATAAATTCTTGTCTAGCCTGGAGCTTTTTGTAAAGCCGAATGATACTGAGGGCAAACTCAAAACTTTTTTTTGGACTAAGCTCTCATCCATGCAACCTCAGCAGGCATCACAAAGTCGGGGGGGGTTTTGCAGAATCTAGGCTGGTGGTCGATACCGCTTTGCCTTCACACCCTCAAGCAACGACTACGTTAGCGGAATAGCGCAAACCCAGTCTTTGTAGGCTGGATCACGATTCTCAGTAATGGCAGCCAGCTTTTCTTTAAGTTTGTGAGTGATTGGGCGATCGGGCGATAGCTCGTAATTTTCCACCTTGCGAACTGGGGTAATTTTAGCTGCTGTGCCGCTGAGAAACACTTCATCGGCAATTAATAATTCAGTTTTATCCACCGGACGCTCGATCACCGGAATCCCCAAATCGCGGGCTAGGGTCAAAATGCTGTCGCGGGTGATGCCTTCCAAAATGTCTTGTTCTGCCCCAGGGGTAATCAACTGTCCTTGCCGCACCATGAAAAGATTCATCCCAGAGGCTTCGCACACCTTACCCTGCGAATTCAGTAAAATCGCTTCATCAAACCCTGACTCAACGGCTTCTGTTTTGGCTAACGATGAAGTGATATACGCACCGCTGATTTTACCGCGCAACGGCAGGCTGCGATCCTCTTGACGATGCCATGAGCTAATCCGGCAGCTTACTCCATCCGGAGAAAGGTAGTCTCCGAGTTCCAAACCATAGACAAAAAAGTCTTTTTCAATGCTGTGCAATCTGGGCGCGATGCCTAAATCTGACGTGTAGACAAAAGGGCGAATGTAGAAAGAAGTCGTAGGCTGGTTTTTCTTAACAAAATCGGTGATGACCTGATAGATTTTGTCGGCAGGCAAGTCGAAATGAAGATATCTAGCACTATCGCTGAGACGTTTGCAGTGCCGATCAAGCCGAAACAGCAAAATTTGGTCTGAATTTTGGGGATCAGGAATGCCGCGCAACCCGCCAAACGCGCCAGTTCCATAATGCAACGCATGGGTCGCAATTGAAATATTGGCTTGACTAAAGGGAACAAACTGATCCTGAAAATAGGCGATTGGTAAAAAGTTGTGCATTATGTTCGACCCCTATACAGACTAAGCTGGCTGCCAGAATTTCTAGAATTATCACACACAGGTAGGACTTAGAAGCGGTCAATCGAGGCAGCCATCGAAAATCTTCTCGCTTCAAACTCCTGATATTGATAGTGTCTAATGAATTCAGGGTATTTTGATCGAAGACGTTGAGCAGCATCAGCGTTTATTCGGCTTGGGCACGGGCATCTATGCAAGAGGATACAGATTTAATGATTCTGGCAGTTTAGCCTCTTTGAAAATCCAAGGGACAGACAGGTTAAACCATCTAGACGGGTCAACCGCTCGCAGTAGGAGCGAAACATGACGGAAACAGAGAACATCAGACTCAAACTCATGGTGGTGGATGACGAAGCGGACAACCTAGACTTGTTGCACCGTACTTTTCGGCGCGATTTTGAGGTTTTCAAAGCAGATAGCGGATTAGCAGCGCTACAGGTGCTCGAAGAGCAGGGGGAAATGGCCGTCATCATTTCCGATCAACGAATGCCCCGCATGAACGGGACTGAATTCCTCAGTCGTGCTGTTGAGCGCTTTCCTGACACCATCCGGATTCTGCTCACAGGTTACACCGACGTAGAAGACTTAGTTGGGGCAATTAATGCCGGGAAAGTGTTCAAGTACATTACCAAACCCTGGAACCCCAAAGAGCTAAAAACAATCGTGATGCAGGCAGCCGACACCTATCAGGTTGTGAAGCGGCGCACGAATGAACTGAACCGTGCTCTGCGACGAGAATCGATTTTCAACACCATTACAACTGCCATTCGAGAATCGCTCGACTATTGCAACACCCTACAAACTGTGGTGCGGGCGATTGGGCAAACCTTTGTGGCGGATCTGTGCCTCTTACATCCGATTGAGCTTGTACCGGGGAGCAGTCCTGCTCAATGGCAGCTTGCGCCCGAAACCTTCTCCTATGCAGCAAATCCTGATGTGGAAGCTCCGATAAATGCAGATTTCATTCATCTCCCTGAACTGTTGAAAAATTGCCGGCCGCAACTTCTTCCAGCGACCCTTCCAGCGACCCTTCCAGCAAGTAATTGCCTATTCGGTACGGGGTTGCTCGTGCCGTTAGTTTGCCAGCAAGAGCCGCTTGCCATTTTGTCACTGCATAAGCGAGGGGTTTTAGAGCCTTGGTCTGAAGAAGATATCCGGTTAATTGAAAGTGTTGCGGAACAAGCCGCTCTCACAATTTCTCAAGCCAAACTATATCAGCGCATTCAACAACAAACGGAACAAATGCGGGCGGAGTTAGCTGTAGCCCGGCAAATCCAAACGAATTTATTACGGCAAACTTTACCTGACCTAACCACCGTCAATATTCAAGCCCATTGTCTGCCAGCACGAGAAATTGGGGGGGATTTTTTTGAAATCTACATTCATCCGCAAGGTGACATTTGGCTCGCCGTAGGAGATGTTTCGGGTAAAGGTGTACCTGCGGCGCTATTCATGGCGAGTGCAATTTCGCTCCTCCGACGGGAACTCACTCAAGAAATTTCCCCTGCCCCGAACGTGGTGATGCGAAACCTGAATCACAGCCTCTCCGATGACCTGGTCAGCAGCAATTGTTTTATTACGATGGCACTGGCCCGCTATACGCCTACTAACGGGAACTTATCCTACGCCAACGCTGGACACATCTACCCCTTAGTCTGGTCACAGCATCAGCTCACCACAGAAATCAAAGAATCAGGAAACGTGACGCTAGAACCCAACTATCTTAAAGTTCGAGGAGTGCCGCTGGGAATTTTGCCAATCTGGAAGGCTCAAGCCGGACAGTTAACCTTGAAGTCAGGGGATGTTTTGCTGCTCACCAGCGATGGCATTACAGAAGCAACCTTGCTTAAACCCGCTCAAGACTGTAGCCCCATGCTGCACCAGTCAGGGCTTTGGCAACTTTTGATTCAGCAAGTGATTCAGCAAGGAAGTGGGCTGAATTTAAAAGTGCTTTTATCTACAATTCAGGCTCAAACTCAAGTTCAAGAAGATGACCAAACCATTCTGTCGTTGGAGGTTCTGTAATCTATGAGAACTGAACTGCATGTACCAAGCGATCTGCAATTTCTGTCAGTGGTTGAGAACTGGCTGCTGGAGTCGCTCAAAATCGCCTTACCGGAGCAGGTGGATTGGTCGCGTCAGTCAAATCGGTTGCGGTTAGTGCTGGTTGAAGCCTACTCGAATGTGGTGCGTCATGCCCATCGAGATCAGCCCAATTTGCCGATTTTGATTCGCCTAGAGCTAAAAGGGCGGGATTTGTATCTAGAAGTTTGGGATCACGGCAAGGGGTTTGATTTGGCGACCTATTTCCCGCCTGCGCCTGAGCAACATCAAGAGGGAGGCTATGGCTGGCTGATTCTGCATCGTCTGATGGATAAAGTTGAGTACCGGCTCCAGTGAATGGGCGCAACTGTCTGATGCTGGAAGCAACGCTGCCACCCCAATCAGAAACCTAGATTTCAAAGGCTTGGACTTTCACGACAAGCAACGACTGATACCAGGGGCTTCCCTTGATTCTTGCCTAACATTTCCCTCCATCGCTGCTTGCTGAAGTTGCATGAAGGCCGTTAACTCTTCAGGATCGTTTTTGGTTTGCAATAAGGATCGCAACTGGTCTTCTGCGGTTAAGGTGAGATAGCCTGTTTCTAACGCTTGTTGAACGAGGTCACTAATGCGCCCCATTGCTTTCCTCCTTGGCTAATTCGGGGTCAAGAATGTGCCAATTGACTAAATTCAACTCATGAATTCAACTTACTAAATTCAAATTGCTAACTCAGGATTGATACAGAATAAAAACTGAATTGTTTGTTCGGGTCGTCCTTCATTGCAGATTCGGCTAACCCGCTCAACAAACCCTTAGACAAAAATTCGCCTCAGAAGTTCCAACCGTTTAAAGTATTTTATGTTTTGACCTAGGGCGCGTCATCCATTCAGGGTCAAGCACTTGCCGCATCAGCTTAATCGCGCCTGTTCTCCAAAACAGACTAGGGGCTGTCGCCTTGCCAGGGTCAGGGTTTTAGCTGGAATGGATCACAGCCCCTAAGCTTGACCGTTCCAAGTATTGCGAAAGGTCGGAACTGGCAGGGTAAAGTTAGAAGTCATGCTCGGTGCAGTTTCGGCGTCTAGCGCTTTAATCACTTGGTTGTAGATCGATTCAGCTTCTTCGGGCGAGTTGCCAATGCTAGTAAGCCCTAGTTTGCCGAACTCTGACATGCAGCCAATTAGGTGGAACACGGTTCCGGTTTCGGTGGTGCTGTTGAAATGCAGGTGATGCTGAGCAATGATGTCCATCAAGTCGCTGGGAATCAGTCCGGTGTATTCCTCCTTCTGCAAATTATCGGTAGCGATGTAGTATTTTGGGCAATTGTGCTGGTTGTAGAAGATGCCAGTGGCGAGGTCATAACGACCATGCGTAAGCAGCTTTAGCGTCATAAACGGATGAGTCGTACCGCCCTTTCGCAGATTGATCTCGATTGCCTGCAAATCCCATTCGTTGTTGGGTTGCCGTACCGCCACAAAATCTAGCCCGAATCGTTCGATGGCGCCTTTGGCGGCTAAGCTTTGCCCGACGCGCAGCCCATATTCTTGCAGTTGCAGACGGTATGCCTGATCAGCAGGGAAGCGGCATCCTAAAAACACCTGTCCATCTGGCCCACCCAAAATTTGATCGTGGGTTGAGAGAATTTCAACTTCTCCGGTAGGGGTGACACGCCCCTGAACGCTAGGAGATCGCTTTTCCTCACCTTCTACAAAGGCTTCCACAATTGCTCCTAACTGCGGAATCCGTTGGCTAAAGTGGGCCCAAGATTCCGTAGAGGATTGGAAACTCATCGTAGTAAACTGCTCTCGCAGGGTATCTATGCGAGTTTGGTTAGAAGCAATTCCGGGCGCAACTTCAGGTAAATTGCGTAGGTCAAGCAGGGCATTGCCACCACCCGAAAATCCTTCGTTGAGCTTCACCACAATACGTTTCAGGTGGGGTTGCCGTTCCCACAGTTCAGAAGCCACTCTTGCCAAATCATCCACACTTTGCACGAGTTCGCTGCCATCGGGACAGGGAATTTCTGCTTCGGCAAAAATTTGCCGGCTGCCGCTTTTAGTGCCCCAATACAACAAATCTGGATCAACGCCGAGCAGGGGAATGCCAAGCTGAATCGCCAACTCTCGTTCTAGCGCCGTGGAGTTGAAGCAGGTCATGTAAGCTCGATCAGCCCGGATGGCTTGACGCAGACGAGCGATAAGGCGAGGGCGTTCTAAGATTTTTGGCTAAGGGCTTTATCAGATGAATCGTAGGTGCAAAAGAGCAGCAAACGCTCACGCGCATGGGAAAACGGAATACCTGGCAGTAGCTGCAAATAGTAATCAATGACGCTGGGGTGGATCGGTTGAGACGTGATGTAAATGAGCCGAGTTCGAGGATTTCGCAGGCGAATCAACGAGAACAAGAGGCGTTCTTCGTAATAGTGAACCCCTTTCACCTTTTGCAACTCTTGCTGATCTAAACTGAGGGAAGGCACAACTAAAATATCGCAGTCGCCAGCGTCGTCCCGATCAACCGACCGCCACCGATTCTGCAACTGTCCTTGAAGCTGATGAAACTGTTCCAGCCGCTCTGGATGAATTGCCGAAGACACTGTTAAACCCTGCATAACTCCAGCACCCCTGATTCTTGTTGATTAACGGGGAATGATTGATTCTAATCGGTAGTTACTCCTCTATTGTCCCTATCCAGAGACATAAATAGGGACAGGAATTACGGGCTGTTCTTCTTCATACCCTGAATGATAGACAGGGCACAACTGTGCTTTTTACAGAATTCCCTATGTTTGTGCAGTTGAGAACGAATAAAGCAGAGAAATGGCAGCGGACAGAGTTTAACTCAGAACGGGTTAGGAGCCGACAAATCATTCTTCAGACTAGATTAGCTGATTCAGGAATACTATCGCTGATTTTCAAAGCCAGCAGGAGTGCAGCATCCAATCGAGCGAGTCTGGAGAGTCAGCGCTTGTTTAGCCCAACTCAGCCCTATGCAAACATCCTCTCAAAATTTCAATCGCAAAAATTGGATGCTTAAAACGCAAACTCACCGTATCCTGCTCTGCTTGGCAATTGGCATCAATGTTTTGAGCATTTTGAGTGCCTGTACCCTACGCTCTGATTCTTCCTACTCCACGAAGGTGAGCGAACTGGAAACCGCACCGGCGGCCGAAGCCCTTTCTGAGGCTTCTAACGAATCGGAAACGCTGAACGACAGCGAAACTGCATCACCGCCAGATGAGATAATTGAAGAGGTTAAACGTGTTTTAGCGGCTAAAACCGAGATCTCAGTTGCAGAAATTGCGCTTAAAGCAGCCATCCCGACCGAATGGAACAATGCTTGCTTGGGGATGCCAAACCCAGAGGAAATTTGCGCCCAAGTGATCACGCCAGGCTACCGGATTGTGTTAAGCACCGCAACAGCAACCTATACCTTTCACACTGACCAAACAGGCGCAAACTTGCGTTGGGTCAAGGGCATCCCCAATTGAGCTAGGCACATCCCAGGCGGGTAGACACCCACTAAACTGCGACCGTTGCTGCTTCAGTTGGCGCGAACAGAGCCGCTTCGATCCGATCTAGGGCCCGATCTAAGTCGTCGTTGATCACACAAATGTCGAACTCATCTGCTGCGCTCACCTCTGTTTTGGCCCGCTCTAAGCGGCGCAAAATTGCTTCTTCCGAATCTTGGGCCCGACCGCGGAGCCGCTGTTCCAACTCAGACATGGAAGGCGGCAAAATAAAGATCCCTAACGTGTCGGGAAGCGATTGAAAGATTTGTCGTGCTCCTTGTAGCTCAATCTCTAAAACCACCCAATTGCCCTGACGAATTTGTTCTTCAACCGCTTGTCGAGGCGTACCGTAGTAGTTTCCGGCGAATTCTGCCCATTCCAGCAGTTGATGAGACATCACCATTTGTTCAAACTCTGAGCGAGTCACGAAATAGTAATTCTGCCCATGCACTTCTCCCGGTCGCGGGGCGCGAGTGGTGACAGAAATCGACAAATATAGCTCAGGATGACGACGCAGCAATGAGCGTAGCAACGTGCCTTTCCCGACACCGCTGGGCCCTGTTAATACAATTAATTTGCCTCGTGCCATATTTCACCATCCAAGCGCTCGCAGATTGTAGTTTATTTTACCTAAAACTATAGACTTGCTTGCTCAAGGATCATGCTAAAAATTGCACTTTAAATTGCGGAAATCGCAACTTCTTACCCTTGAGGCAGGCATAAACCTAGCTATCAGTCTGTCCATCTTTGTGGATCACAAAACGGTTTGCAACGGTTTCTGGTTGAATTGCTGACAAAACAACATGCCCTGAGTCAGTAATAATCACGGCTCTGGTACGACGCCCATAAGTGGCATCAATTAATTGCCCTCGGTCACGGGCATCGCTAATGATTCGTTTAATCGGAGCAGACTCCGGGCTAACAATGGCAATAACTCGATTGGCAGAAACAATATTGCCAAAACCGATATTGATCAGCCTAATATCCATAAGATGAAATGCGTTAATTTAGCCAAACAGGAGTCTCTACAGCGCTTATTTTTTAATGTTATCGGGAAAATTTGCTGACCGGGGAGTAAAAAGCCTTGAATTTGGGCAGATGGCGTAGGCTATTAGGAGATAGAAGCCAAATCTTTATGATTCCTTTACTTCTGATCGTCTTGATCTCATTCTCTTGTACTCTCTCAGTGCTCTCAGTTTGGTGCAACCTCTGCCCATTAACGCAACATTAACGCTGCACCAGCCGTCTGTTGCTTCCCCCGATCGATTGAATTTGATGCACTCATATCCTGAGTCTTCCCATTTTATCTCCTCACCCTATGCAACCCGTTGATTTCACAACCCTGACGGCTGCCTGTGCCGAATTGCGAACCGGATGGCTGCCTGCCCGCTTTGAGCAGGTTTACCAGCGCGACCGATACACTATTGCTCTGGCATTGCGCACCTTCCAACAGCGCGGTTGGCTCACCCTATCCTGGCATCCGCAAGCGGCTCGTCTCTGTATGGGCGATCCGCCGCCGCGCACCCCCGACACATTCACCTTTAGCCAGCAGTTGCGCCATCAGTTGAATGGATTAGCCTTAGTCGCGCTGGAACCCATTGCCCCGTGGGAGCGCGTGGTTGACCTTCAGTTTGCCCAACGTCCGGGAGAGGCGGCGCTTTGGCATCTGTATGTGGAAATTATGGGCAACTACAGCAACGTGATTTTGGTGAATCAAGATAACGCGATTGTGACGGCGGCTCATCAGGTCAGCCAACAGCAGTCGAGCGTGCGCCCGATCCAAACCGGAGCACCCTACGAAGTGCCGCCGATTTTAACGAATGCCATTCCTGCGCTAGAAGAGTCGTTTCCACGCTGGCAAGAACGCCTCAGCTTAATTCCCGCTGCCTTAAAACGCAGTTTGCTGAAAAATTATCGAGGCTTAAGTTCTGCCCTCGCTGTCGGCATGATTCAAGCTGCCGGGCTTGATCCAGAGCAATCAACTGAAAGTTTGGATCTAGCCGCATGGCAGCAGTTGTTTCAGCGCTGGCAAGAATGGCTGCAAGCCCTCCAAACCGAGCAGTTTCATCCAGGTTGGTTAGCGTCAGGCGGCTACACGGTGATGGGCTGGGGCAGCACGAAGCCCGAAAAAAGCGTCCAGACTATTCTGCACCGCTATTACACCGACCAACTGAACGAGCAGGAATTTGTGCAACTGCGTCATCAGATTAGCCAGAAGTTGAGCAATATTCTTAAAAAGCTGCTGGTCAAAGCACAAGACTTTCAAACTCGGTTGCAGCAGTCGGATCGAGCCGATCAGTATCGAGAGCAGGCTGATTTGCTGATGGCTTATTTGCACGAATGGCAGCCCGGCCTGACCGAAATTACCCTACCCGACTTTGCGACCAATCAGCCTGTCACCATCCCGCTGGAACCCGAAAAAACTGCCGTTCAAAATGCCCAAGCCTTTTACAAACGTCACCAAAAGCTGAAACGCTCGCGGGCAGCGATTGAACCCTTACTGGCGGAAGTGCAGGCGGAAATTGAGTATCTAGAACAGATTGAAGTGGGGATGATGCAGGATCACTACCAAACGCCGGATGACTTGGCGGCGCTGGCTGAAATCCGCGATGAGTTGATTCAGCAAGGTTATTTAGCCGATCCGGATCAGCGCTATCGGAATCCAACCAATTCCAGCCCCAACTTTCTGCGCTATCGCACACCGGGAGGCTTTGAAGTGCTGATCGGACGCAACAACCGCCAGAATGATTACCTATCGTTTCGGCTAGCAGGCGACTACGATTTATGGTTTCACACGCAAGAAATTCCGGGTAGCCATGTGCTGCTGCGGATTGAACCTGGAGCAGTTGCAGAGGAAGCTGATCTCCAGTTCACCTCTGACTTAGCTGCCTATTACAGCCGCGCCCGCCAGAGCGATCAGGCTCCGGTCGTTTACACAGAACCCAAATATGTGTTCAAACCGAAAGGCGCAAAGCCGGGAATCGCTATCTACAAACAAGAGAGAATTTTGTGGGGAGAACCGCAGCGCGGCAAAGCATACGCGGCAGTTCAGGCAGCGGAGAAGTAGCAATACTATAAATTCTGCGTCACTGAATTTATAGGGACAACCAATCCAAAATTGGTGTAAAGGTAAGGGAGAGGGAAATATTAGCGAGAATTGGTCGGGAATCGCTTCTGGTTAAAAGGCTACAACCTGAAACCCAATTTCGGGCGCGGAAAGCGGCATATATTAGTTCATCGCTGTGCTTATCTTGATGGGTTCATTGGGTTGCCATTGTCTGCCGCCTAAGCATTATAGCGTTACGCATTGAGCTTAGAACATAGGGGGTGTGGGGGCTACGCCCCCAGCTAGGGGTGGAACCCCTACACCCCGCCCTAACCTTAGGCAGTACTGCCATAGTACTTATTCAAGAAGTGATACCATTTTGGGTTGGCGTTCGCGCAGCGTTGCGCTAGCAGCTTTTGGATTGGGGAAGCTTCGCTCAGCCCTGGTTTCAGTCTGCAAACTGCCGTGTCCTCTGTTTAAATCGGCATGACATGCTTCCAATCTGCATAATAAAAAACTCCAGTCAGTACAGGCGTCTGAGGCTGGAGCCTTTCTTTAAGAAAAGATATTGTCGGGATAGGTGTAGCTAGAATCTAACGGCTTTGCTACAAAACTCGCCCTTATAGCGGATGTATCGATGCGTAGATATGATTGCCCTCACTGGAGGCTCGGAGCCTGCATCGGTTGAAGGGCCAACGGACGCGAACGGGTTTGCTGCTCGGCGAGGGTAAAGAGCGAATCTCGCAGTTCGGCAGTGACAGCGATCGTTTTGGCGTCGTAGATTTGGGTGACGAGCTTGGGGTAGAAGCCGATGCCGATGATCGGAATCAGCAAACAGGCAATCACAAACACTTCGCGGGGTTCCGCATCGATTAGGATCTCGTGTTCTACCAACTCCTTGTTTTCGGGGCCGTAGAAGATTTCTCGCAGCATTGAGAGCAGATAGATCGGCGTCAGAATTACGCCTACTGCCGCCAGAATTACCACAATCACCTTGAAAGTCAGGCTGTAAGCGTCGCTAGTGGCAAAGCCCACAAACACCATTAGCTCTGCGACAAAGCCGCTCATGCCCGGCAGCGCCAAAGACGCCATCGAACAGGTGGTGAACATGGCGAAAATCTTCGGCATTTTGCGCCCCACGCCGCCCATCTCGTCCAGGATCAGCGTGTGGGTACGGTCGTAGGTGGCTCCAACTAGGAAGAACAGGCTCGCCCCAATTAACCCGTGCGACACCATTTGTAGCATGGCGCCGCTCAATCCCAAATCAGTGAAAGAAGCCATTCCGATCAGCACAAAGCCCATGTGCGAAATCGACGAGTAGGCGATTTTACGCTTCAGGCTACGCTGGGCAAAGGATGTGAGCGCGGCGTAGATAATATTCACCACGCCCAAAATCACCAGAATCGGCGCAAAGTAAACGTGGGCATCGGGCAGCATTTCCAAATTCATCCGAATCAAGGCATAGCCGCCCATCTTCAGCAGAATTCCTGCTAGCAGCATGTGAACCGGCGCAGTTGCTTCGCCGTGGGCATCGGGGAGCCAGGTATGCAGCGGGAAAATCGGCAGTTTGACACCATAGGCAATCAGGAAGCCAGCATAGGCGATCAACTGGAACCGCAGCGGGAAGTCTTTATTGATAATTTCCCGCATGTCGAAAGTAACGGTGTCGCCATAAAACGCCATCGCCAGCCCTGCGAGCAAGATGAACAGCGAGCCGCCTGCCGTATACAAAATAAACTTGGTTGCCGCATACAGCCGCTTCTTGCCGCCCCAGATCGAGAGCAGCAGATACACCGGGATCAGTTCTAGTTCCCACATCAGGAAGAACAGCAGCATATCCTGAACGGCAAACACACCCAACTGACCGCCATACATGGCCAGCATCAGAAAGTAGAACAGCTTTGGCTTCAGGGTGACGGGCCAGGATGCCAAAATTGCCAGGGTGGAAATGAAGCCTGTCAGCAAAATCAGCGGCATCGACAAACCATCTGCCCCCACCGACCAGCGCAGACCGAGGGTTTCAACCCAGGTGTAGCTTTCGACTAGCTGTAGACCTGGATTCGACATATCGTACTGGGTGTAAAAGGCATACACCAAAATCACGAAATCGATCAGTCCGACGACCAGCGAGTACCAGCGCACCGTTTTGCCATCCTTATCCGGGATGAACGGAATCGCCAGGGCCGCCACGATGGGAAACAGGATCGCAGTTGTTAACCAGGGGAAATCAGTAGTGTTCATTGGTTTTGTTATCGGCAGTTTGGAGAGGATAACGCGGCAAAAGAGCAGGATGGCAATTCCTGCCCTCTGAATCCAACGTTCTATCCTGTAATTCCGGAGATGAGCACCAGCCCTAGAACTGCGCCAAACACAATTAGCACATAGAACTGAGCGCGTCCGGTTTCAAGATATTTCAGCGCTTCACCCGTCACCAAAGTGACAAAGCCCGCCAAGTTGACGATGCCATCCACGATTCGCAAATCCACTTCCAGCACCTGACGCGCCAGGCGACGGCTGCCCTGCACAAACACCACTTCATAAATGTCATCGAAGTACCATTTGTTCAGCGAGAGGTTGTAGAGCGGCTTGATCTGTTGGGCTAGCGCCGCCGGATCAATTTTGCGAGACAGATACATCAAGACAGCCAGGCTGATGCCGATTAAGCCAACCCCGACCGAACTGCCCGCCATCGGCAAAAACTCGCTCCAATCCACTTCAGAAGGAATGCCTTCAATCACTTCGCTGGGCGGATGGATAAATGCCTCAAAGTAGTTGGCAAACGGCGTTCCTAGCAAACCGATCAGCATCGACGGAACTGCAAGTGCCACCAGCGGCAGCGTCATCGAAACAGGCGATTCGTGTGGCTCACTGCTGTGATGATGGTTGCCATGCCCGTCGTGATCGTTATGGGCATCGTGATCCAGTTCTGCATCCAGCGTTAGCTCCTGTGGGTTCATCGCCCCTGGCCCCAGCGACAGACCCATTTTCTGCATTTGCGCCAGCTTAAGCTGTTTTTGAATTTCGGTGTCTGTGCCCCGGAATCCGCCCTCAAACGTGTTGAAGTACATGCGGAACATATAGAACGCGGTAATCCCTGCGGTGAGCCAGCCAATCGCCCACAACGCCGGATTTGCGATAAAGGTGGCTCCCAGGATCTCATCCTTTGACCAAAATCCGGCAAAGGGTGGAATGCCACAAATCGCCAGTGTGCCAATCAGAAAAGTAATAGCGGTAACGGGCATATACTTCCGCAAGCCGCCCATCAGCCGCATGTCTTGCGCCAAAGCCGGATCGTGACCCACCACTGCTTCCATGCCGTGGATCACCGAACCCGAACCTAAAAACAGCATTGCCTTGAAGTAAGCGTGGGTCATCAGGTGGAACAAGCCGGCGCTATAAGCTCCAACCCCCATCGCCATCACCATGTACCCCAACTGCGACATCGTGGAATAGGCCAAACCTTTTTTGATGTCATTTTGGGTGACTGCGGTGGTGGCTCCGATAAAGGCGGTGACGGCTCCTGTCCAAGCGATCACATTCGTAGCAGTGGGCACATGCTCGAAAACCGGATACATGCGGGCAATTAGGAAAACCCCTGCCGCTACCATTGTTGCAGCGTGAATCAGTGCCGAAATGGGGGTCGGGCCTTCCATCGCGTCCGGCAACCAGACATGCAGAGGCACTTGCGCCGATTTGGCCACCGGCCCTAAAAACACCAAGATGGCAAACAGAGCCGCCAGCCCGGCACTCAGCGCTCCCGACTCGACGAGATCAGCCAGGCGTTCGCCCATGGCTTCAAACTCGAAGGTGCCCGTCGCCCAGAACAGCGCCAGCATCCCCAGCAGCAGCCCAAAGTCGCCAACTCGGTTGGTCACAAACGCCTTCTGACAAGCATCCGCCGCCGCCTTGCGGTCATACCAGAAGCCAATCAGCAGGTAAGAACACATGCCCACAAGTTCCCAGAACACGTAGACCTGAACCAGATTGGGGCTAACGACCAGCCCTAGCATCGACGAGCTAAAGAGGCTGAGATAGGCATAAAACCGCACATAGCCTGGATCGTGCGCCATGTAGCCGTCGGTGTAGATCATCACAAAAAAGGCAACCGTGGTGACGATTACCAGCATCATTGCCGTTAAATGATCGACCGTATAGCCCATCTTCAGCCGAAAATCTCCTGCCGCTGCCCATTCAAACATCTGGGTGTAGGGTGGATGACCTTGAATTTGGCTCCACAGCAGCGCAAAAGAGATGACCATTGCCGCGCCCAGCAAAGACACGATGAAAACCGCGCTACCTTTGCGAACTTGGTTGATCGCCTTGTTAAATGAAAGCAAACCTAAACCTATGATCATTGCGCCTGCCAACGGCAAGACCGGAATGATCCAGGCATATTCATACATTGGTTCCATGACTCACGCCTACTCCCTAGCGCCTCATTGAGTTGGCAAAACCGTTTACATTGTGACACAGACCTGCCTAAGAAGATTCTTAAACTAAGACTAAGTCATTTGAACTCTAGCGCTTGGCAGAAACTCTTGGCATCAGTTTGCCTATGTTATGCGCTTTGGACTGTTCATTGGCAACATCTCTTTGATCTCTAGTCTCTCTCTAGTCTTTTAGTGATTAGCTTCAACCCGTTTGGTAGATATAGCGTCGTCAGGTTGCTTAAGACATTGATATGGAAGGGGGTATGGGGGCTTTGCCTCTAGCCAGAGGTTCCACCCCTGTATCCTGTCCTAAGCCCTGTATCGTGTCCTAAGCCAAGTGACATATCGCGATATCGGCAGTATCTTCGCAATCTAAACAAAAAACCTGCTCGATCAACGAGTCAGGCTCATACTAAGCACTTCCTGTTAAACCAACCTTGCGGCAGATTATTTTAATCAAGTCCTAACCGAGGTTAGCGCATCAACGCAGTCAGTTTACCTCGCTCTACTAGCTTTAGCAGAAACGATTTGGCATACTCCAACGGAAAATGTCGAGGCTTACCGTTGATAGCGATCTGATATTCACCCGGATATTCGCCGTCTCCATAGCCCGAAATTAGGTGCTGATGGAAGGCTTCTGCGGCTAGCTGCTCGACTTGAGATTTGAGTTGAATCTTTGCAGGTTCATTCATATCTGCAATCTCCTCAATACATTCTTTGTTTATAAAAAACATCTCACCTCAATACATCTCCCCATTGAACGATAAACTCACCTGATTTTCTCGAATTCCCTTCAAAGGCAACGCTAATCCAGTTAAACGCCACCTATCGATCCGAACGCCTGCCCCCACACTGTACTCAACGGGTTTCTCAACAATCACCTACCTTCATGAGGGCAAAACATCGGGCAGATAGGCGCTGCAATTCTCATGCAATTCTGAAAAGATTTTTCCTCAAGGCTTTGCCTTTCTAAGGAGGTGGACAAAATGAACGGTCAGATGCGTTTTGGCTCCGCTCAACGCGCCAACCTTCAGCATTCGATCGGTTGAGCCCAGTCAAACAGTGGGTTCGCAGTCGAACAGTGGGTTCGCAGTCGAACAGCGGGTTGAGCGCAGTCGAACGAGTGGGTTGAGCGCAGTCGAACGGCGGGTTGAGCGCAGTCGAAAACCC